>DTTO01000060.1 GCA_012964665.1 Fidelibacterota bacterium | reverse complement strand
AAACATGCGGCAAGTTACTTCGTATGTATCTAGAATGAATTTTTCTTTTTCATGAAGATAAAACGGGATTTGAAATTTTTCTTTTAGGGAATGGACGGCACCGATATGATCCAGGTGAGCATGGGTATTAATAATTGCGATAGGTTCAAGATCATGATTTTTAAGTTTCTGGATAATTAAATCTTCATCATCTCCTGGATCTATAAGCACCGCATCCTGCGAACCGGCATACCAAATAATATAACTATTTTCTTGAAACGGCCCCGTAACAACCGTTTCAACATTTAAACTCAAATTTCCTCGAAAAAGAGCTCACTAAGACACTGGATTTTATCCTCATATGAGTGAGGATATAAGAATCGTTCTGCTGCAGAGATACTGCTAAGAATGGAATTACCATCTTGAGGGGTAAAACAAAATCCATAGACTTCATGATCATTCCTTACATGAAGAGATTGTTCTACAACAACAGTCTGATTCAAAATACGTCCGAAATGGCCATGGTCACGCCCGAATGAATAAACGGTACTGGTCATATCTTTTGTGGTCATAGCCACCAGTTCATTAGATACCAACTTGTCTTTCACCTTATTTAAATTTGTGGGTTCTTTTGTTTTTAAGAAAAACCATAGAACATGCATATACTGGCTATTAACCTTCATGGCTGAAGAAAACAAATTAAATTCAAAGCCAAGGGTTAAGAACAGTTCTGATGCATCCTTTGCATGGTGAGAACCAAACATTTCGTCACCATGTGTTCCCACAGCCGGTGCTGGTATAAAACTACTAGCCTGGCTGGTATCATTGGCACGGCGCACGCATACAAAACGACCTTCTCTTAAATTCTCAGGTCCATAACCATCCAAACTAATTGTATTGGTAATACACGCAATATTATGGGTATTACATGAAACGATCTGCACAAACTGGTGGTCACCATTTTTCAATATGGAGTCATTAATTCCACGAGCATATTTAATACCAAAACCATCTTCACTGCCTTGAGCCATGAATCCTTTGACCTTATCGGCAAACTTGCTGTAATACTGTTCTTTATTTCTATGCCCAACACCACTAGGTGTGCAATCAACAACAACGGAGGCCCTAGATATAGCTTCTACTGTTTCTAATTCAGGATCCATCCCCAAATCCTTAAAGGAATCTTTACTCTCTTCACTCACGGCTAAACGGGCACCCCGTTTCAATAAATCAAGAACTTTTGAACGATCACTTCGAAGGGGCGTATTTTTATTAAAAGTAATTTCGTCGATTCCAAGTTGATCACAATAATCACACAGTAAACCTATCAATGGTTCCCCAATGGTACCTGTACCAACGACATGAACAATTTTTCGTTCCATTACTAGCGACTCCTTATTCCGATTGCGTATATCGATTATCGTTCAGATAGCGATTTTCCATACGAAATTGGATGATAAACCACCCTACTATGGCTCCGAATACGATCAAATAAACGGCCAGAAAATAACCCCAGAAGTTATACATCAGCCACTCTCTTATAATTGACCTGTATCACATGAATTCTGTATTTCAACATAAGCCTATAAAGAACCGTAAATATACCTAACGATAATAGGAATGGAATCAGAATACCTGGAGGCTGGCTGGTCATTTCCACTTGAGGGTGTGATTGGATTTCTGGTGCCCAAAATTTGACTGATACAAAAATAATGGGCACATCCACAAATGCGATAATACCTAGCGATGCGGCGTAACGCTTAACTCGTTCTGCATGACCACCAAAAGCCCTCATCATAAAATAACCGATGTAGATCAAAAATAAAATCAGGGTTGTAGTTAAACGTGGTTCCCAGATCCAAGGCTGTCCCCAAATAGGTGTAGCCCAAATTGGCCCAGTGATTAAAACTAGAGAAATAAATAAGGTACCAATCTCTGCTGCGGCCAATCCAACTTTATCCCAGTGCTCATCACCTTTGATAAAGTACATTATGCCCGCGACCATAACAATAAAATAGGATAGGAATCCTACCCATGCAGATGGGACATGAACATAAAATATCTTTTGGGCCCAATGTTGGTCCGGCACCATTGGTGTATTCACAACTATATTCCATATATTGAAAAGCATTAACCCAATTATGAGGACAAGCCAGACCCGGTTAGATTTATTATGAAAAAAAAACTGCATTACTCTTCAGTGATAAAATCAAATAAAGTGTATCCAACAAGCCCGAAAACTACGATCACCGTTAGGATGATTAATAACCAAATGTCCCATAAAGCATAGGGCTCTCCCCGCATAATACTACCTGAAATTTTAGTAGCGGAAATGATGACCGGTGATACTAATGGAAAGAGTAGAATCGGGAGAAGAACTTCACTCAATCTGGCCCGCATGGCAATCCCAGAAACAAGACTTGCCACAACCATGATCGCTAAATTGATTAATATGGTTGTCCCCAAGGCCAGCCAAGGTTGTATTGGAAAATCAATCATAAGAAATTTATAAAACGGAATAAATAATAGAATTTCCATGATAGTTAAAAATATAAACCCACTGATCCACTTTGAAAGAAAGATCAAACCACGATCAATCGGCGCACTAATCAGCATTGAAAAAGCATCGAATTCCTTTTCATAGGCAAATGAACGATGGACTCCTATAACAGTGACAAAGAGGACCATAATCCAAAACATTCCCGGTGCAAAGTTGACTATAATTACGGGAGAAACATTAGATGAAAAAGCAAAAGTAAGAATGATGGCCAACCCAAACACGATCATGGAAATAGTTATTTCCCGTGTCCGGAATTCAACAAATAATTCTTTTTTCAAGAGCGTTAAAAACATTACAGGCTTTCCATGACGCCATGGTTTAAATAAAGAATTTGATCCCCATATTGCTTTGCCCGCTCCATGTTATGAAGGACCATACACATGGTTTTTCCTTCTTTTATCCATTGAGTAAGTGCCTTATCCATAAGGGCCACACCATCCTGGTCTAATCCAGTAAAAGGTTCATCGAATAAAAGAAGATCCCAATCTGTAAGCTCCGCATAGGCCAACTTCAATCGTTGCAACATCCCTTGGGAATAGATAGAGATCGGATCATTGGCCTGCATACCCAGACCAAAATGATTCAATCTATCCAATATTTTTGATGCATTAGCTTTAATGTATCGCAAGTTTAGTGCCAATGTTAAATTTTCAATAGCTGAAAGAGCAGTATACATAGCCGGCGCATGACCAATATACAATAATTTTTTTCTTATTGATGGTTCGCCATCAAATAAATTCTGATTTTGAAATAATATTTTTCCTTTTTCGCAAGCCATAATACGCGCAATAATTCGCAATAAGGTAGTTTTCCCCGCACCATTTTTACCCATGATTACAACTGTTTCTCCTGCATTTAGGGTAAAGGAAACATCTTTTAAAACAGAACGATAATTAAAGGACTTTGATATATTGGAAACCGAAAGCATATCGTATTTATTATTTTGAATCAAGTGCAGTGATTATCGCGGAAACCTCTTGTTTTAATAAAGCACGACTCGAATGAAAATCTTCATCATTAATATTGCCGATTTCATATTCCATTTCTAACTCTTTAATTTGCCGATAAAGTAAAAGTTTTTTCCGCTTCAAAACATTTATGTCTAACTCTACAACAAGTTTTCCAAGGTCGGATAAAAATAATGGCTGTAGAACAAATATGACCGCCACAACAAAAAATATTAGAATCAGGCCGTAGTCTCCGATGATTTCCATTAAGAATCTCTCCGCGGCCAAAGGGCAATTAATGTACCAAAAACCAAAATACATCCCCCAATCCAAACCCACCGAACCAGTGGATTCACCATAATCTTGATAAAGGCCACACCATTTTCTGTATCAACAGCTGAAAAAATAGAATAAATATCCTTATTCAGCTTAGAATAAATATCCAGTTCACTGTGAGGCTGACGACGATTCACATCTGGATTCCGGTGGAAATAAACCCGTTTTTCAGGACGTAGGTTGGTTACAAATTCACCATTATGTTTTGTCACTCGCAGATCTGAAATCCAAGCATAGTGATTAGGGCGTTCTGATTCAGACAATTGGATCAATTCAAATTCATATCCAGCAACATGGTCCTTTTCTCCCACTTTCAAACTGAATTCTTTTTCCTTATCAAAAGCATGGCCGGTAAAACCAATAAACATAAAAACAATCCCTAAATGAACCACATATCCACCGTACCGAGAACGGTTTTTACTCACCATCATTTTCAATGCAGTAAAGGGAGATTCTTTAAATTTTCTGTTTCGGGCTCTAATACCTCTGATAAATTCTGTGGTAATTGTTGCTGTAACAAAAGCTCCTAAACTGAATGAAATAACAACATAATCTCTGTATCCAATTATTAGTAGTATAATTGCTGAACTTAATCCTGTAAGGATTGGAAATGTGAAATTACGTATCAAGTTTTTCTTTCCTGTCCTTCGCCAAGCTAAAAGTGGCCCAACACCGGTTAAGCCTAAAAGTATCAGACCAATTGGAATATTGATTTGATTGAAAAATGGTGGCCCGACTGTGATTTTTGTCCCACGGACTGCTTCAGAAATAACTGGAAAAAGTGTTCCCCAGAATACGGAAAAGCACAACACCACAAACACCATATTATTAAAAAGAAATCCACTTTCACGAGAAGTAAATGACTCCATTCTTCTTGTTGATCGAAGATCATTCATACGGGTGTACATGAGACCAAAAGAAGTCACCAATATAAAAAAAACAAATGTTAAAAATATGGGGCCCAATGAAGAAGCAGTAAATGAGTGCACGGAGCTCATGACGCCGGATCTCGTTAGGAATGTCCCAAAAATACAAAGGGTAAACGTAAGAATGATCAGTACCATATTCCATACCCGCAGCATATCCTTTTTTTCTTGTATGATTATCGAATGGACAAATGCTGTGGCCGTGAGCCATGGCATAAAACTAGCATTTTCTACTGGGTCCCAAGCCCAATACCCTCCCCAGCCTAATTCCCGGTAGGCCCACCACCCTCCTAAGATAATCCCCATGCTCAAAAAAAGCCATGCTACCAGGGTCCACCGGCGAATGCTCTGAATCCATAATGGACTCGTATCCCGATTAACAAGCGCTGAAATCCCAAAACTGAATGGAACCGTAAAACCAACAAACCCCAAATAAAGAGTGGGTGGGTGTATAGCCATGGTCACATTTTGTAGTAAAGGATTAAGGCCATTTCCATTGGCCACGATAAAATCAGCCTCCGTGGGTTTAAAAGGATTGGTAACATAATTCGTCAACACTAGGAAAAACATTTGGACAATGACCAGTGTAATGATAACCCAAGGCATAAGTCCATGGTGCTTTCGCTGATTTTGGAGAATGACCACGGTAGCATAAATAGATAAAATAAACAGCCAAAATAACAGCGAACCGGATTGCCCGGCCCAGAGGGCCGATATTTTATACACCACCGGTGTTTCCAAACTAGTATATCGTGCTACGTAATCAATATCAAAATTGCTGATTATTAATTGGTAACCAAGGATAAAAGTAGCTAAAAAAATAAAAAAGGAAACTCCTAATGCCAAACGCTGTCCCGTAAGATATAGGCGCTGGTCTCCATTACGTGTATAAAAAAAGATGGTGAGTATGGTAAGAATGCCGAATCCGAACGCCAGATTCAAGGCTGTAGCACCTGCAATCGGGGTCATGAGTCGATTTCAGTTAAGTTATAACTATTTTCGTCTCTTAAATCACCTTCGTAACGTGAGGCACATTTTGTCTGTAATTCATCAGCATAAAAAATACCGTTTAAATATTGACCAGTAACAATCACTTCTGCCCCATCTTTAAATAAATCCGGACGAGTACGATCATACTTTACGGCCAATTCAGTATCCCCTTCTTTAAGAATGAAAGTACAGTCCAAGTAACTGGTTTTAGAAACAACGATCGAGCCGTCTTTTACCAAACCACCCAATTTCGTCCGCTGGCTCATATTATCTTTCATAAGCTTTTCTACGGATACAAAAGTTGCCATCGCTTTTTCATCTGCAGGATTGGTTGAAACCCAACCAATCCAAAAAATGACCACCACGATAACACCAATAATCATGAACAAAAATTTCTTATTACTATTCATGTTTTCTCCTAAAAAACAGCAGCTTCCTGCCATTCACCAAATTCTGCTTTCATAGCGACCACAATTTCACCCATGGTGGCAAAAGCCTTTGATGCTTCAATAATTGGCGGCATAATATTTTCACTATTTGCACAGGCTTCCTGAATGCGGCTGAGTGCTTTCTGAACCATATTTTCATCCCGCTCTTTTCTTAGTTTAGTTAAAGACTCCATCTGGACATTTTCAGCTTCGTCACCAATTTCTAATAACGGGATTTCAATTTCTTCATCTTCTTTAATAAAATCATTTACCCCAACATGAATCAATTCTTTATCATCAATCTTTTGCTGGTATTCTGATGCTGCATAGGCAATTTCTCTTTGGAAATAACCCTTTTCAATGGCTGGGATTACTCCGCCAAGATTCTCAATTTCTTCAAAATATTTTTCTGCTTCCGTTTCCATATGGTCCGTTAGAGATTCCACAAACCATGAACCACCTAAGGGGTCTGCTACATTTGCAACACCAGTTTCGAATGCAATCAATTGCTGCGTTCTGAGAGCAATTTCCGCCGCTTTTTCTGTTGGAAGCGCCAGGGTTTCATCCATGGAATTAGTATGGAGTGACTGAGTGCCTCCAAGAACAGCTGCCAAGGCTTGAAAACCCGTCCGTGCAATATTGTTTTCTGGTTGCTGAGCTGTTAATGAACAACCTGCGGTTTGTGCGTGAAAACGCAATTTCCAGGAACGTGGATTATTCGCACCGTATTTATTTTTCATACGTTTTGCCCAAATACGGCGAGCAGCGCGATATTTAGCAATCTCTTCAAAGAAATCCAAATGTGAATTAAAAAAGAATGATAATCGTGGTGCGAAGCTATCGATATCCAATCCTGCTGCCATTGCGTGTTCGACATACGCGAATCCATCTGCTAATGTAAAAGCTAGTTCTTGAGCTGCTGTTGATCCTGCTTCCCTAATATGATATCCAGAAATGGAAATCGTATTAAATTGGGGCATATGTTCGCTGCAAAACGCCATCATATCTGTGATAATACGCATAGACGGTTGCGGCGGAAAAATCCATTCTTTTTGAGCAATAAACTCTTTTAGGATATCATTTTGTAACGTTCCTCGCAGATTCGCCAAAGGAACGCCCTGGTTTTCTGCCACGGCAATATAAAAGGCCAATAAAATCATTGCCGGACCATTAATGGTTTGGGAAACTGATATTTCACCCAAGTTGATGTCTTTAAACAGCTTCTCCATATCCTTAATGGAGGCAACACTAACACCACATTTACCAACTTCACCATTTGACCAGGGATGGTCTGGATCGTAGCCCATTAGTGTTGGCATATCATAGGCAACTGAAAGACCCGTTTGCCCTTTGTTTAATAATGAATGGTAACGGGAATTTGTTTCTTCCGGTGTTCCGAAACCTGAGAACTGACGTTTTGTCCATAGCTTGCCCCGATACATATTAGCATGTACACCACGGGTATAGGGGAATTGTCCGGGAAATCCCAGTTTTTCTAAATAGTCATCACTTGGTTTAACAGGGTAATACAGCGGTTCTAAAGATTCACCGCTCAAGGTATCAAAATTGTAATCACGTTTAACTGAAGTTTGTACCTCTTTTTCCCACCTTTGCTTCGCCTCGTTGAATAATTCTAATTGTCTAGACATATTGGATGTTCGTTTGATATTAAGATAAGAAATTTATGATGTTCTGCGTATTTCTAATACCTTATTTACTCCTTCATAGACCATCCAAATAATCAGTCCCATCAAAATAATAGTAAATCCAAATAGAATACTATTTTGCCCGTAAAATTGAATCGCATTCACCACCAGTGCCGAAATGGTTATACCCATAACAATAATCATAGGTATAAGTAATGGAAGAATAGGTCTTTTCTTCTGCCAATAATAAAGTGTGAGCACCATTAATGTTAGCGCTGCGAGCATTTGGTTGCTCGCACCAAAAATGGGCCAGAGGACCCATCCGGCTTGTCGCATCGTTCCGGTGCCTGGCTCAACCACATTCCAAAATGCCAACAATATGGCTGGAATGATTGCCACAATGGTTGCTACATAGCGATTAGAAAGTGCTCTTACTCCAGTAGCGATGCCAAATTCATTCAAAATAAAACGCTGAATCCTAGTAGCTGTATCTAATGTTGTCGCCGCAAATGAAATTACCAAGACTGCCATTAATGTATTTGCTACAATGGTTGGAATACCTAAAGATTGAATTAATGCGCCACCGCCCAAAACAAAAGCAGCGGCCTTATTTCCACTGGCATGGGCCCATGTATCATAGTAAACATTCCAATTCAAATCTGTGACGGGTCCCACCGTAGGCAAATTACAGTTGGAAACGAGTGCAATCCCAGCCACAGCAGATATGGTTGAAGCCAATGCAAGTGTTCCTTCTCCAATCATTCCACCGTAACCCACCATCCTTGCATCCGACAACTTTTCCAATTGCTTTGATGATGTACCGGAAGCAACCAAACCATGAAACCCACTAATTGCGCCGCATGCAATCGTAACAAAAAGCAGTGGAAATATTCCCGGCACGTCAGGCTCAGATAAAGACCGAATGGCAGGAGCATCCACCACCGGTTGCGCAATAAAAATACCGAGAAATAATAATCCCAATCCAACAAATAACTGATGACTGTTAATAAAGTCCCTCGGCTGCAGCAGGGTCCAAACTGGTAACAAACTTGCAATTGCCGAATAAATAAACAGCATTATTATCCATAAGTTTTTGACATCTTGTACCGCCATGGTCGTAGTTAGATCAATCGGCACCTTAGTTCCTACCCAAACAAAAAAGTACAATAGAGCTAATGCAAACAACGATGGAATCAGTATATCGATTTTCTTTTTATAAATAAGGAATCCCATGATGATAGCGATAATAATTTCAATATTGATTGGAATGACAGAAGATGGGATAGCGACAAATAAATCGGCGATCACCATGGCAAAAACAGCCAAGATAAGCCAAATCAAAAGAATCACGAAGGATAAAAACATGAGACGGGTACGTTTGCTGATCGTATTTGAAGCAATGTCGGCAATACTGCGCCCCTTTTCTTTCACACTGATTACAAGTGCTCCAAAATCATGCACGGCACCCATAAAAATAGTGCCTAATAAAATCCATAATAGAGCTGGAAGCCATCCCCAGTATGCTGCTACACAAGGTCCTACAATTGGTGCTGCACCAGCAATCGAAGTGAAATGATGGCCAAAAAGAATATGTTTTTTGGTAGGAACATAATCAATCCCATCTTCCAATGCTTTAGATGGCATGGTTTGATCTTCTTCATGGATCTTAAAAATACGGTTTTCAATAAATCTGGAATAAAAACGAAACCCTAAATAGAAAACAAGGAGCCCAATCAGCACTAAAACGATTGAACTCATAACTTAAACTTCCAATTTTGCAGGTTTTTTATTAGTCTTTATAGCTTTAATAATGCCCGCCTGACTTACACCCCATTGTTCCAATAAAACATCTCGTGGACCGTGTTCCACATATTCATTAGGCAGGGAAATTATCTGGAGTTCACCCTTATATCCGTTCGATGATAGCCATGATATAACAGCTTCCCCAAAACCACCTGCTCTTACCCCTTCCTCAATGGTAACAACATTATCAAACTTGCCAATAATTGATTTAAGGTAAGCTTCATCCATGGGTTTGATAAAACGACAGTTTACCACTTCACAACTAATTCCAGACTGATCCATTTTTTCAGCAGCATTTAATCCATCAAAAACTAATGGTCCAACTCCTAGAATTACGGTGTCCGAACCATGGCGAAGGACTTCCCAACTTCCTATGGGTAAAAGTTCTGCCTGTCCACGTGGATTAAATTCAACTGAAGATGCTTTCGGATAACGAATTGCGTATGGACCATCCTGATAGTCCAATCCTGTATATAGCAAATGGCGTAGCTCATTTCCATCTTTGGGTGATGAAACCACCATGTTTTGGATACATTTCAAGTAGGCAATGTCCAAAGCACCATGGTGCGTGGGTCCATCCTCACCGGCAATCCCGGCCCGGTCCATACAAAATACCACCGGTAATTTTTGTATTGAAACATCGTGGATGATTTGGTCAAATGCCCGCTGTAAAAATGTAGAATAAATGGCGACAATAGGGCGGACCCCCTCCGTAGCTAATCCTGCGGAGAAAGTGATTGCATGCCCTTCCGCAATTCCGACATCATAATAACGATGGGGAAACTCTTTAGCAAATGGTACGAGTCCCGTACCTTCCCTCATGGCAGCTGTAATACATACTGTATCTTTCCGATTGCGAGCAATTTCACAGACTAAGGTTCCAAATACATCCTGAAATAAAGGTGCAGAAATTTCATCAGAAACCGGAGCAGAAATTTTACCATTAGATCCGCTATTAGGTTTTACAGCATGATATTTTACTGCATCATCATGGTATTGCCTCGTTTCAAAATTAGTGGATACCATTCCTTTCCCTTTTTTGGTCCGTATATGCAATAATGCCGGTGTTTTTAAATTCTTCAAACGCTCTAAGGTTTTTATTAAATCATGCAAGTTGTGACCATCGATCGGGCCAAAATACCTGAAGCCCAACTCTTCAAATAGCATTCCCGGAACAAGCAATGATTTTAAACTTTCTTCGATACGATGTAGCATGGTACGAGCTGTCTTTTTACCGATTTGTAATTTCCCCGAAATATTCCAGATCTTATCCCGAATGCGATTATACAAAGGATTCGTTACGATCTTGGTTAAATATGTATTAATTGCTCCTACATTGGGACTGATAGACATTTCATTATCATTGAGAATTACCAACATCGGGGTTCTCAAATGACCAGCATTATTCAGTGCTTCAAAAGCCAACCCACCTGTCATGGCACCATCGCCAATAACGGAAACGACTCGAAATTTCTTTTTTGAATGTTTCCTTGCTTCTGCGATACCGGTCGCAGCTGAAATTGAAGTGGATGCATGTCCCGCACCAAAAACGTCATATGGACTTTCGGATCTTTTCAAAAACCCACTCAGACCTCCATGTTGACGTATGGTTGAAAAGTCATTATACCGACCAGTAAGTAATTTGTGGGCGTATGCTTGATGTCCAACATCCCAAATTAACTTATCATTGGGTGTATCATATACTTTATGTAATGCAACAGACAATTCTATCACTCCAAGTGTTGGTGCCAAATGCCCCCCCACTTGACTAACAATATCAATTGTATGAAACCGGATTTCATCAACTAATCTCTCAAGCTCATCCATTGAAAAACCACGAATATCCGCTGGGGAATCAATATTGGGAAGCAGTTTAAGCTGCATGGTGCTTTTTTGTTTCATTAATAAATTGACTTTTGAATGCAAATTCATGGAAAAGGGTAACCTTGTCCAACTCCGGATGAAACGCAAGTCCCAAATGAAGGCCTTGTTTTACCGCCACTGGTTCACCCGCATATTCACTGATAATTTCTACTTCATCGTTCACTTTAGTAATCTTTGGTGCCCGAATAAATGTGGCAGTGATCTGAGATTCTTTTCCATTCAGTTTAACGGAAAGCTTATCCGTAAATGAATGGATTTGGCGACCATACGCATTACGGTCAATTTCAATATCTATTATGCCTAGGGGTTCTACTCTAGAATCTGGAACAGATTTTGCCATCATGATTAATCCTGCACAGGTACCAAGAATCGGCTTTTCTTTCGAAAATTCCCGTAAGGTCTGAAAGAAATCAATTCGATTCATTAAATCTGTGATTGTGGTTGATTCTCCACCAGGAATAACTAAACCATTGATGGAATCCAATTCTTCTGGATATCGAATTTCCATCGAACGGATATTAAGCGTATCCAGAATCTGGATATGCTTTTGATAATTTCCCTGAAGTGCAAGGACACCAATCATCTTATAATTGGAGGCCCGCACGCCTTACCAACCCCGCTCCTGGAGTCGTTCTCCTTCAGGAATCTCAGACATATCCAACCCTTTCATGGCAGACTGGAGGCCTGTGGAAATTTCAACCAGTTTTTTTGGATCTTTGTAGTAGGTCACAGCCTCAACAATCGCTTTTGCTCTCGGAGCTGGGTCTTCACTCATAAAAATACCAGAGCCAACAAAAACTGTTTCTGCCCCCAACTGCATCATTAATGATGCATCTGCAGGTGTTGCAATACCTCCAGCAGCAAAATTCGGCACTGGCAGCTTCCCTAATTTGGCCACTTGCTGGACAAGGGTAAATGGTGCTCCCATATTTTTTGATCCAGCCATAAGTTCATCTTGATCCATAACACTGAGTTTTTTGATATCACTTTGCACCTGTCGCATATGCCGCACGGCTTCAACAATATTACCGCTTCCTGCTTCGCCTTTGGTTCGGATCATGGCAGCACCTTCTCCTATGCGACGAATAGCTTCTCCCAAATTGCGACATCCGCAAACAAATGGTACAGTAAAGTCATGCTTCCAAATATGGTTATGTTCGTCAGCAGGAGTTAATACTTCACTTTCATCAATAAAATCAACTTCTAACGCCTGCATAATTTGCGCTTCTGCAAAATGCCCAATTCGAACTTTGGCCATTACTGGAATTGAAACTGCCGATTGGATATCTTTAATCATTTGCGGATCGCTGGCTCGGGATATCCCACCCTCTTCACGAATTAACGCTGGAATTCGTTCTAGGGCCATTACTGCTACCGCTCCTGAATCCTCTGCAATTTTAGCCTGGTCAGCGTTCATCACATCCATAATTACACCGCCTTTTAACATTTCTGCTAAACCGACTTTAATTTCATATGATCCTTTTTCAGCCATAAATCATCTCCTCGGGTACTTTCCCGATTTCTTTAATTTTTGTTAAAACATCATTGATGATATTATCTGGAGTACTGGCACCTGCCGATACACCAACTGTTTCTGCTTGTTTTAGCCAACGAGGTTCAATCTCATCAGCAGTGGCAACTTGATATGAATTTTCATTCCTTTCTTTTGCCAGAGCCGTAAGTCGTTTTGAATTAGCACTTGTGAATGAACCGATTACAATCATGACATCACATTGTTTTGCTAATTCTTTGATCTGACTTTGGTTACGTTTTGTTGGGAAGCAAATTGTATTTACAAAACGCAAATCAAATACTTTTGTCATGATAACATTAATGATCTCCTGGACATTTTCAATTGTCTGTGTAGATTGACTTACCACACCAGCCCGCTTTGTTTTTCGCAGTGCCTTAGCTTCCTCAGCGGTTGCGATAATAATAGGATCTTTAACCTGGCTAGCAATTCCTACAACTTCATCATGCCCATGATCGCCAATGATGATAATCTTTCGCCCTTCTTCTTCCAAATTTTTGACTTCTTCATGTATTTCGAGCACCAGAGGACAGGTAGCATCCACAATATTCATATTATTGGTTTTAGCATCTTTCCAAGTATCCTCAGGTGTTCCATGTGCACGGAAAAGAATGGGTTTACCTGCTGGAACATCATCAAGTGATTCAACAACTTTTGTCCCGGCATCATTTAGATCTTTTACCACATTTTCGTTATGAACAATATGGCCAAGCATATAAACATCACCATGGTCTTCAGCAGTATCGTATGCCAGATTAACAGCATCTCTCACACCAAAGCAATAGCCTGCATCTTTCGCAAGGAATATTTTCATATTACATGCCCATTTTGGTGCGCTAAAGCAGCTTTTGTTTCAGATAATACTTTTTGAAGAACTTCGTTAAGTGTCCCTGGAGCAATAGCGCCTGCGGCAAATTTATGCCCACCCCCGCCTAAGGATTTTGCAATATCATTAATGATGTATTTCCCTTTAGAACGAAAATTAATTCGACAAGAATTTGGCTTATTTTGATATATCATCACGGCAACTTCAACACCGCGTATGGTCCTTACGAAATCTGTAAATCCATCTATATCTTTTTTTGTTGCGCCGGCTTTCTCCATCATATTTTCATCGATTGTAAACCAAGCAAGTTCACCATTTTGATTATAATCCAGGTTATTTAATATCTGAGCTAGCAAAGCGATTTGACCAGGCGACCGATTTTCATATATTGTCTGGTAGATGAGGGATGTATTAACACCAGCCGCCATACATTCAATAGCAATCTGGTGACACTTCTCATTAGTATTGTTATAGCAAAAGGATCCTGTGTCCGTCATGACCCCAGTATAAATCCCCTCCGCCATTTCCTTGGACAAAGAAATATTCATGGCCTTTAAAAAATCATATGCCATTTCTCCGGTAGCTGCAGCATCAACGTTAATATAATTTTCACTGAATTGACCATCGCCCGTATCGGGATGATGATCAATATTAACAACATGGATTTTGTGTTTATTTAGTAATTCACCAATGATACCAAGACGACTATAATCCCCCACATCAAATATCAGGGCAAGGTCTGCAGAAGCGATCCAATCCATGTGGGTTAAAGAGTTATAAGTTTCAATCATTTTATTTTGATTTAAAAACTCATACTCAAGTGGCAATTCAGAAATGTTAATTATTTTACAATTCTTACCTTGTGAATTCAGATAATGATAAACAGCAGCGGCGCTTCCCAACCCATCTCCATCAGGGTTTTCATGGGTAGATAATAAAATGCGTTCTGCACCATCAATAGTTTGATGTAATGATTTCCAATCTAGCATGATTTTTTCCGACCAAGAATTTAGGCCAATTTTTCAGATATTATCTAACTATCGAAACAGAAATAATAATTAACTATTCCGCTCCCAAAAGGTTTCACTTCCTCCAATATTTTGAGTTGTGAATCTGGCTAAAACAAAAAAGTAGTCGCTCAGTCGATTCAAATACCTTAACCAATGTTTCTTGTCAACACCTGTATCAATAAAAGTAACACAGCTTCGCTCTACGCGCCGGCACACTGCCCTGGTAAGATGGATACGCGCAGAAAATTCATCTCCACCCGGTAAAATAAATTCCTTTAGGGGTGGTAAAGTCAAATTCATTTTTTCAATCATATCTTCTAAAAAAATAATGCGGTTTTCGCTTAATAATTCTATTTCTGATTCAGGCATTGACACTTCACCGCCCATGTTCAATAAATCTTGTTGGATCGACTTCAATTCCTTAATCATATCCTGATTTGCACAATTAGTGATTGCCAATCCAAGAACAGAGTTTAATTCATCAATATCACCTAACAGTTCAATATTTGGATGAGATTTAGAAATCCGTTTCCCATCCCCAAGACCAGTTTCTCCCTTATCACCAGTTTTAGTTGTTACTTTTGAAATTCGCATGAAAAAGAAATTACACCCAGCTGACTTTAGAGTGATATAACAACATAATCTATTTTATAAAAAAAGCAGTACTAATAGAAAAGACATCTACCACAAGCATGCTGGTTTCAGTTGATCAGCAAATGAACCCAGATGCTCGCGGCATAACCTAGTGCAATGACCGGCGTCCATTTCATATGGCCAAAGAATGTGTAAATCCCACGGGCTTGACCCATTAATGCCACGCCCGCAGCTGATCCAATGGACAACATGCTGCCTCCAACGCCTGCCGTCAACGTGACAAGCAGCCATTGCGTCATGTCCATCGTTGGATTCATCTGCAGCACGGCAACCATTACCGGAATATTATCGACGATCGCAGAAAGTATTCCTACCATCGTGTTGGCAAAAGTGGGGCCTAACTCGCCATACATATATGCCGAAACAAGATCAAGGTAACCGATAAATCCGAGCCCCCCGACACACATGATTACGCCAAAGAAAAATAGTAACGTATCCCACTCGGCACGAGCTACCTCCCGAAAGCTGTCGAACGGCACAATGTCGCCAGATTCACTGTGATCAGAGTTATCTTTTTGCGGCGGCACGTGGCTCCGGCTCAGATAATGTCCGAATATCTTCAGGTAGGCCAAACCAGTCATCATACCCAAGAATGGCGGAAGGTGCAAGAAATTATGGAACGAAACGGCAGTAGCGATGGTACACCCAAACAGAAACATGATGCGTTTTGCACCTCGTTTCATCATGACTTTTTCGCCCTCGACAGCCGGTTGCCCTTTTTCTACCGCCAAAGACATGACGGCTGCAGGGATGATATAGTTCACTACTGATGGAATAAAAAGATTGAAAAACGTCCAGAAATTAAGAATACCTCTTTGCCACACCATCAGTGTTGTAATATCACCAAAAGGACTAAAAGCACCGCCAGCATTTGCAGCCACTACGATATTGACGCAAGCCAAACTAATGAAGCGCTTGTTTTTCTGACCAACGGCTAGCACCACCGCACACATCACTAACGCGGTCGTTAGGTTATCGATGATAGGCGATAAGAAAAAGCTGATAATTCCCGTAATCCAAAATAGCTGCCTGTAGCTAAAACCACGGCTTACAAGCCAAGACCGAAGTGCGCTAAATATATTCCGTTCACTCATCGAGTTAACGTAAGTCATCGCGGATAAAAGAAATAAAAATAGTTCACCAAATTCCACCAAAAAATGTCTAACGGCTTCTTCGACACTGTGATCCATACCGCCCATGTACTGATAACCAATAAACGCCCAGATGACTCCTGCACCAAGGATAACCGGTACAGATTTTCTCAAGTGCGAAAATTCCTCGGTAATTACAAACGAGTAAGAGACCACGAATACCACAATCGCGGCGATACCTACCCAATGAGCAGTTAAATCCATATATTCCATCCTATCTTGCTTCCATTTCCAGGGGAACTGAAAAATAGTATATTAATGTAATTTTGTTGCATGTTTGAAAAGTTTTTTTTACTTAAAGCTTAACTCGAAGGAGGGGAAATTAATCGATATAAAAACATCTTCCAAATAATGATATTCATTTTTGATTCAACATAAATTGTTAGATGTACCTTTGTTAATTAATCGTGGCCATTCCAGAAGTTGATTGGGATTTTAAAACGCCATCTTCTTCTTTTATAATCCATAGCGCTTCAAAACCATCTAGAGATTCGATTAACGCTTTCCCCTCGTTAAAATTTAATACTGAAAGTGCTGTCGCCAAGGCGTCTGTGTCCATACAATTGAGGCCTAAAACTGTGACCGAAGCAATATTAGTTTCAACTGGATAACCTGTTCTGGGATCGATAATATGGGAAAAACGTTTGTCATTAAATGTGTAAAAATTCCGATAATTACCTGATGTTGCTATCGCCTGATTTTCAAGTACCGCTACTTTAAAAATATTTTCTCCAGGCACAGTGTCTGGAATGGGTGTATCAATACCAATTTTCCACTTCTCTTTTTTGATATTTGTTCCCATCGTGCGAACTTCTCCCCCTACCTCAACCATGAAGTTTGAAACACCTAAATTACGAAATAATTCAAATAATTGATCCACGCCCCACCCTTTGGCAATGGCGCTCAAGTCAATCATTTGTCCATTAAAAACCTTGATTAATATATTCCCTCTCAAGAGGACTTTGGCATAACCCACTTTATCCTTTGCCGATATTATCTCACCAATCAAAGGCGGTTTCCATTCGGATTCAAAACTATCTACAAAGCCTTTTCGCCAAGTTACAATAGAGGGCATGACCGAGACATCCAGGGCACCGTTTGTTTTTTCACCCCAATACAAAGCTTTTTCCAGCACTTTTTGAAACCCTGCAGATATTTTAATTTCTTCATTAATATTTGCTTGATTAAACAATGAAATTTCACTGTTCCATTTATAAGTTGACATTTGTTGATCAATTTCTAATAGGATTGAATCAATTTTTATTTGAGCTTCTTCTAGTTTCCACTTCATATTCCGATTTGGTACTATTCGAATATTGTATGTCGTGCCCATTGTTTTGCCGGTGAATTCTACATATTCTTTGTTTTGGCTGCAGCCTACACCAAAGAAAAGGACAAAAATGCCCAACATTATTTGGAAAACAAATATTAAGTATTTACGATTCAAGTCTTATCGAAATTGAGAATATAATTTAAGGACAGGGGGAAATTCTCCTTAGAATATCAGGATGTAAAAATTGCAGCTTTCGCAGCGATTTCTAAAAGATAACCAGGTATAATTCCCAGGATAATCATCAAAATTGCCATAATACCAATAAGACCAGTTAATACCATACCATAAGATGGGAGTATCGCTCTTTCTTCTTTCTGCATGTACATATTTACTACCAGGCGAAGATAATAATAGATTGAAAGCAGCGTATTGAGCACACCTATCACAACAAGCCCAATATATCCTTTTGCCACAGCAGCAGATAAAAGCCCATATTTGGCGACAAATCCAGCTGTTGGTGGAAATCCGGCCAGGGATAGCATAAAAATAGTCATCGCTGCTGAAAGCCAAGGATGCTTTGCTGCCAATCCGCGGTAATCTTCAAATACTAATCCTTCTTTTTCTGTCTCCACAGCTGAAACAATGGCAAATGCACCTAAATTGATAACTGAGTAAACGACTAGATAAAATAGGACTGCTGAAATGCTCGTTTCATCTAATACTAACACTCCTATTACCAAAAACCCAGCGTGGGAAACACTGGAAAACGCAAGCATTCGCTTGACATTAGACTGTACTAGTGCAGAAATATTACCAACAGTCATGGTTAAAGCAGCCAAAATCCAAAATATATCCTGCCATTGATAATGGATTTCGACAAAAGCACGGTTAAATAATATTAACAGCGCCCCAAATCCTGCAGCCTTGGGCGCTGTGCATAGAAAACCAGTCACTGTAGTTGGAGCCCCCTGGTAAACATCTGGAGACCACATATGAAAAGGTGCCAATGCAACTTTGAATGCAAAGCCAATAAGTAATAGCCCAATACCCAGTGATAAATAAGTACTGGAGAGGATGGTATCATTAGTGATCGCCAAAATGATCCCGCTATAGTTGGTTGTGCCAGTTGCACCATAAGTGATGGCCGCACCAAATAGGAAAAAGCCAGTAGCAAAAGCACCGAGCAACAAGTATTTTAAACCTGATTCATTACTAAGATCATCATGACGCAGAAATCCAACTAATACATACAGGGATAGCGAAAGCAATTCTAATCCCAGAAAAACAATTACCAAATCATTTGCCCGCGTCATTAACATCATGCCGATAACTGCAAAAATGATAAGTGCTGGGTATTCTCCTCGAGTACGACCCCCTTTTTTTTCCATATATCCATGGGAAAAAATCAAGGTTATAAGCCCAATGAAAATATAAAGAGAATCAAAAAATGCTGAATACCGGCTGAGGACCAACATCCCTCCGAAAAGAATCCGTTCATCGCTGATGGTATTAATAACAACAGAACTGGCCAAAAGTAAACCAAGTGCTGCCACCATTAATATAATTTTGGAGCGGAAAACATGAAACATCTCAAGCGTTAAGACAGATAAGGCTGTAATCGTCAGAATAATTTCAGGAGCAATACCGTATAAATCAGCCGATGTGAAAAATTGAGCTATGTCCATGAAATCACCTGACACATTTCGAATTAAGTACCATTAAAATAATGCCTAAAAAATGATAGAATAAGTTTGTCAGGCCCATTTGAATAAAGCCTTAACATATTCAGCAATTGAGCTGACAGTGTCATAAGCGTTAATATTTTCAAGTATTATAGAGTTATGCAGTTGCTCAATCAGGTGTTCCACTGATACATGCATATAACTCAAAAGAATGTTCGGTTGCAGTCCAATTATTAACACAAGCAAAACTAAAGGTGCGAGGGTGGCAATTTCCCGCAAATCCAAATCAACAAGAGAGGATTGTGTAGTTGTATTTATTTCATTAAGAGCCACTCGGTAATACAGCCAAACCATATAACACGCACCTAGAACAACACCAAGAATGGAAAAGGCGGCAATAATCATATTGGCTTTAAAAGCACCACTAATAATAAGGAATTCCCCAACAAAAGCATTCATACCTGGGAGACCGATCGCTGCCAAAGTAAAAATCGAAAAAAATACAATAAAGACCGGAACAGTCTTTGACAGCCCCCCATAGTCTTCAATCATCCTTGAATGCGTTCTCTCATAAATCATTCCGACACACAAAAACAGTGCACCGGTTATCACACCATGATTAATCATTTGAAGGATACCACCTTCAATTCCGTTTTGATTTAAAGTAAAAAGGCCAAGTGTTACAAAGCCCATATGGCTGACACTAGAATAGGCGATCAATCTCTTCATATCTTTCTGCATCAAGGTAACATAGGCACCGTATATAATCGCCGTAACAGACAAAATAAGTAATGGTATAAAAAGTACATTTACGGCATGGGGAAACATGGGAAAAGAAAACCTTAAAAAACCGTATGCACCCATTTTAAGCAAAATACCTGCCAGGATAACACTGCCGGCCGTAGGCGCTTCTGTATGAGCATCTGGTAACCAGGTATGAAATGGAAACATGGGCATTTTAACTGCAAAAGCGGCAAAAAAAGCCAGAAATAACCATAGTTGTGTTCCTGCGGGATAGTTCACTTTAGAAAGTTCCAGTATATCAAAGGTTTTCCCACCTGCATAGTAGAGCACAATTATTCCCACAAGCATCAGAACACTACCAGCCAGCATAAAAAGGACAAACTTCAATGCGGCATATATCCTTTGTGGACCTCCCCACACGCCTATCAAAAGAAACATCGGAATGAGGGTCAGTTCCCAAAAAAGGTAGAAAAGAAACATATTCAATGATACAAAAATCCCAATCATCGCAGTTTCCATTATTAATAGAGAAATGTAAAACTCTTTCGTTTTTTCCTTGATCGCCTTCCAAGAAACAGATACACAAAGAATGCTTAAAATTGTGACTAGAATTATAAATAATACGCTAATACCATCCACACCAACCTTGTAGTTTATATTCCATGTTGGTATCCAAGAATAGATTTCGACAAACTGCATCTTATAAGTCGTTTTATCGAAATGCTTATAAATAGGCAATGAAACAATGAATGTTGCAACTGTCGTCGCCAGCGCAAACCATTTGATGAAAGGCCCTCTTTTGAGGAAAAGTATAATAAGGGCTCCCGCCATTGGCAGAAAAGTGCTCACCGTCAGAACTGGATAATCAAGATTATTAATAATAATATCTTCCATATTTCTCCAATTACGGTAACACCATAATAACTATAATCAAGGCAATGAAACCGGCGACCATATACATTGCATAATGTTGAATTTGACCACTTTGAGCATTCTGTATCTTTCGGCTCCAAGCTAGGGTTAATTTTCCTAATCCATTCATCGCTCCATCCACAACAACCGTATCTATTATCTTAAAAACCTTGGCTGTGCCCATGATCGGTTTTTGAATAATAAATTCATAAATCTCACCAACAAATTTGTACTCAATTTTTGCCAGCGGTTTTGTAATCCACATGAAAGCTTTTGCTCCTTTGCGAGGAAACCAGTCTGTATCCAGAGAGATGGTGTCTTCACACCAGAGCTTTTTAAGTAGCAGGAAAAAGCCAAGCTGTGTAAAAAGCAATACCTGCAAAGTCTCCCAGGTATGATATGCCGTATAAGGCTCAAAATGGACTGCATGCGGCAGTAAGGCGTACAGTGGTTTATAAAAAATCCCGAGTCCAATACAAAAAAGCGCTCCTATTCCCATGGCTAATTCCATATTCCACGGTGGCTCTTTGGCTTTTAAACCCTGATCTTTACCAAACCAGATAAAATAGGGTACCTTAAGACCGGTATGTAAAAATGTCCCTGCAGAAGCGAGCATAAGTGCCATAAACGCCCAAGTCAAATGCGCTTCACCAAAAGCAGTGACTGTCATGGATTTACTCACAAAACCACTAAACAAAGGAAATGCAGAAATAGAAAGACCACCGATTACAGTATAAATCATTGTTCTTGGCATGGTCTTATAAAGACCACCAAGCTCCGTCAACTTTGCCGTTCCTGTGACATATAAAACAGAACCGGTACCCATAAATAAAAGGGACTTATATAAGATATGACAAAAAGCATGAGCCACAACACCGTTTATTGCCATCGGGGTACCCAGCCCAACACCAGCTACCATATATCCCACCTGGCTGATAATGTGATATGCCAGAAGCCTGCGGGCATCGTTTTCAAGTACCGCATAAACAACGCCGTAAATCGCCATAACAACACCCAGAACAATTAACATTTCGGAACCTGCACATACTCGGATCAGGGCATATACGGCTGTTTTCGTCGTGAAGGCACTCATAAATACTGCACCTGTAACTGTTGCAGCGGGATAGGCATCAGGAAGCCACGCACCAAATGGAGGTACGGCTGCATTTACAATAAACCCAATTACAATAAGGAATGAAGCCAGGCTTTGTAAGTCGGTTGGCCACCAACCATGAAAGGGTAAATACTGGACTGATAAATCACCGCTTACCGAGTACTGCAACATGATTCCAGCCAACAATATTAATCCACCAGCAACATGCCATAATAGATATCTAAAGCCAGAATCAAGAGAAGATTTTGATTTTCGAAACCATATAAGAAAAACAGAAGAAAAAGCCATCATTTCCCAGAAAAGGAATAAAGTCAGGAAATCGCCTGCAAATATTACTCCAAGAGATCCACCAACATAGTAAAATGCAGAAAAATGCTCACCGTCATTCTTTACATGGATAGAATATATTACGCCGATAACACCCATTATTGTGAATATATATGCAAACACTTTGCTCAGCTTATCCACCTCTAAAAATGTCAATTTCCAGCTGAGGAATTCATAGGCACCAAATGTACCGTACGGCAGATTGACTACCGCAAAAAAAGCCAAAAGAGAAACAAAAAGCATATAGCCTTGCTTAACTCTTCCCTTTAAAAAGGGAATTAATAGGCCTCCTAGGATATAAAATACTGAAGGATGCAAAAATTGAATATTAGCAATTTCACTTATCATAATAATTCTCGTCCTTCATAAGCCCCATATGGCCTATCCATTTGGAAACGATAATAATTAATACACAGGCGATAAAACCGAATAGAGACCAGAAACCGGGAATTTTATCTCCAAAAAAGTGAATTTCATGGCGAGGGATAATAAAATCAACTGCAATGAGTAACACCAGCACAGAGTATGCAATTTTTTTAACTGTCTTTGTGCTCAAAAATTGTATTAGATCCAATAATTTCACTTGACCACCATTTCAGCTATATGCACAATAAAGTCAGGGTATAGTCCCAGAAAAACACTTACTATAGCAGTTAACGTTAGCGGAACTACCAGGAATGGATTCTCTTTTAAATTTTTATCTTGAAGTGAAATTTCCTCTTCAGAATTTGAATTTTCTTTTTTGAAAAACGCCTTATATAGAATTGGAACAAAGTATGCCGCATTCAAAAACGAGCTTACCAGCAATACAGTAAGTACAACCAAACTATTTCGTTCCAGAGAACCAATAACAAGATACCATTTTGTAATAAATCCCGATGCAGGCGGAACACCAATCATGCTTAAAGTGGCCAAAGCAAAGGCCGCCATTGTCCAAGGCATTTTTTTCCCGATCCCGCTTAGCTGGCTGACTTCGGTCTTATGGGATGAAACATAAATTGAACCAGCGCAGAAAAAGAGAGTAATCTTTGAAAAGGCATGATTAGTAATATGAATTATACCTCCTACCATTGCGCTTGGTGTAAGCAATGCAGCACCCAAAATAATATAAGAAAGTTGGCTGATTGTCGAAAAAGCCAACCGCGCCTTCAGGTTATCCATGCTCAGAGCAATAATAGAGGCAGCGATTATGGTAACCGATGCAAATGTGATTATGAACACATCTACACCAATGTCCAACATCAATTCTGCGCCAAAAACAAAAAATATAACACGAAGCAGAGTAAAAACTCCTGTTTTGACAACGGCAACAGCATGAAGCAGTGCACTGACTGGTGTGGGAGCAACCATCGCGGCTGGAAGCCAACTGTGCAAAGGCATGATAGCACTCTTTGCAAATCCAAAAAGAAAAAGGATAAAAATAATATAAAGCAATTCAGGATTTGCTGACTGAATAATGGCAGGAAAAATTCCGTCTTTGGAAAACTCAAGTGTACCTGTCAGATTATAAGTAAGGATGATAGCTGCGACCAAGAAAGCTTTGGCTGCTCCAAGTAAATAAATGGCATACTTCCTTCCACCTGCTTTTGCTTCTGAAGTACCTTTGTGCGCCACTAATGGGTAAGTAATGATTGTTAAAACTTCATAGAAAAGAAACATCGTAAAGAGATTCGCTGAAAATGCAACGCCTATTGTGGCCGAAAGCGCTACTGCAAAACAGGTAAAATAACGTGTTTGCGAGTGCTCATTGGTCGATCGCATATATCCAATCGAATAAAAGGAAGTTGCAATCCAAAGTATGGAAGCACCCATTGCGAATAATAGACCAAAGGCATCAACCCTAAAGCCAATCTCGATTCCAGGCAGAATATTAAAAAGTGAATAGGAAATTATCTTTTTATCATAAACAACAGCCGGAATCATAGATAAAATAATTATAAGTTTTAAAACACCTGCAATAATAGACCAAGATTCCCTCAAGTTTGGTTTTTTCCCAGTACCAATTATAAACAAGGCTCCTATAGAAGAGACGAGAACTGCCAGAAGAGGCTTTATGGATACAATAGTGTCCACGATTACTTTCTAATTCTTCATCAAATTAATTTCATCAATATTTACCGTCTGGCGATTCCGATAAAGAGCGATAATAATTGCCAGCCCTACTGCTACCTCAGCTGCAGCCAATGTCATAACAAGGAAGACAAAGACTTGGCCGTCTACACTATTATAATAACGAGAAAAACCGACCAGAGCTAGGTTGACCGCATTTAGCATAAGTTCAATAGACATAAAAATAGTAATAGCATTACGCCGAAATAAAACGCCTAGAACACCAATGGAAAAAATGATCAAACTCAACACAACAACATGTTCAAGGGGCACAATCATTATACTTTTCTTTTCGCTAAATAGACTGTTCCAATTAACGCAACAAGTAATAATAGTGAAGCAATTTCAAAAGGTAATAAATATTTTGAAAAGAGCGCTTCTCCTAATGGATAAATTCCCCCAGCTAAAAATTGCTCAGTCGGCTGATGCAATAATCCTTGATCACCTATCATTACTATAAAAATTCCAACAAAGAAAAGAAGCACCAAAAGTAGCGATGTAGCTCGCTGTAAATAATTAAGGTTTGGCAAGGCATCCTCCTTGCCCAGGTTGAGTAACATGATCACAAAAAGGAATAACACCATGATAGCACCGGCATAAATAAAAATTTCTAATACAGCGATAACATATGCCTCCAAAAGAAGGTAAATAACTGCCAAAGAAAAAAAGCAAAGGACTAATGCAATAGCACTGTATACGGCATTTCGATTCAATACAACAAAAACAGCTGATCCAATTGTAATTGCAGCTACGCAGTAAAATAATAGCGATAATGACATGAGTTTATGTTTTTAGGTATCTATAGATGTATTGACAGAAGAGGCTTTACTTAGATTTTTTTTGGTGTAATAGTTTTGATCTTTGGTTAGATCATAAACTTCCAGAAGGCCTTCTTTATCAATAACTAAATCATCCCGTGTATAATCGGAAAAATCATAAATCTCTGTCAACTCAATTGCTTCTTCTGGACAGGCCATTTCGCAAAAACCACAGAAAATGCATCGTAACAAATCAATGTCAAACCGTACTGGGTATCTTTCTTTTCCTCCATCCCAAGGTGAAGGACCTGGAATAATATGAATACAGTCTGCGGGACATGCGGCAGAACACATTTCACAGGCCACACATTTAATTCGACCCTCCGGATACTTATTTAAGCGATGCAAGCCCCTGTATCCCTCGGGAGGTATGTGCTTTTGGTCAGGATATTGGATGGTGACGTTCTTACGGAAAAAATGACGAAAGGTCACAATTAGTCCACGCATCAAAGCCGGCAGGTACAACTTATCCCAAAAAGTAGGCTCGTAAGACTTGACTATTGTTGCCATCAGCCTAATGCCTTTAAAGTGAGATATCCGGCTGTGAGGAAAATATTAAAAAGAGCTAACGGTAGCATCACTTTCCAGCCAAGTCGCATCAGCTGATCATAACGAAAACGTGGGAATGTCCACCGAACCCAAATAAACAGAAATAAAAAAAATGCCATTTTCAATAAAAACGACAGTACCGATAGCAACGTACCAAACAAACCCAAAGAGCCTTCATCTAATAAGGGAACATCCCAACCTCCGAAGAACAGCGTCACAGTTAGGGCTGCAGCTGTAATCATATTGGCATATTCAGCCATAAAGAACATGGCAAATTTCATGCTGCTGTATTCGGTGTGGTATCCACCAACCAATTCTTGTTCTGCTTCTGAAAGATCAAAGGGCAATCGGTTGGTTTCGGCATAAACGGCAATAAGAAATATGAGGAAAGCCAGCGGCTGTCTAAAAATATTCCAAGAAAAAAACGAACCCTGCTGATCAGTAATAATATCATTTAATCTCAACGATCCCGCCAAGAGAATAATACTAACCACTGCTAATCCCATCGCTAATTCATAACTGATTAGCTGGGCAGAAGAACGTAAACCTCCGAGTAAAGAATATTTATTATTGGAAGACCATCCTGCCAACACAATACCATAAACACTAATACTAGTAAGCGCAAGGATATACAAAACACCCACGTTTACATCAGCTACTTGAAGAGCGATCTCCCGTCCAAAAAGGTTAATGGAAGAACCAAATGGAATCACTGCAAAGGTCATTAGCGCTGGAATCAGAAGGATTGCAGGAGCAAGAATAAAAATAGGTTTATCGACTTTTTCTGGAACTAAATCCTCCTTCATTAAAAATTTGATGCCGTCCGCAATGGGCTGCAGTACTCCTTTGGGTCCGACACGGTTGGGACCAACTCTATCTTGCATAAAAGCAGAAACACGCCTTTCCGCATAAATCATCACAAGCACACCGAGCATGGTAGCTGCAAATACGACCAACACTTTAACAAGAATAATTGTAAAACCTAATAAATCCATCAACTGCTTTTACCGTTTATTGAATAACCTTGATTTCCAACTTTGAAAAATGTAATGCCAGCGTAATTTTCAAATTTTTCACCCATTTTTTTCATTACTTCACCTAGTTCAACAAAGTGCTCTGTCTTTTTATCGAGGGCATTTCTAACCAACATTAATATTTCCCAATCTGGCTTCGATTCGACTTTTACGGGTAAGGATGGACGTAACCATTGAATTCTGCCTTTGTCATTAGTAATGGTCCCCTCCCGCTCCAATGGTGCATGTCCTGGCAGAACAACATGGGCTAACTTGGCCAAATCTGTCATGGCATAGCTCAAGACAATAACAGAATCCATCTTCCCAATAATCTTTTTCCACTTATCATCTAATTTCCTATCTACACCATCATCCAAAATAAATAAAGTACGAATATCCTGCGTTTTAATTTTACTTGCCAGGTCTTCTACTATTCCTTCGCAAATATCATTCATTCCCCTGGTATTTGGTGAACGATCGGCACTGATCCGAAATCCTGATGGGTAAGTGATCTCTTCACCTGTTATTGGTGGGAGCGAGCCCAAAACATCTTTAAATATTTGCCCAAGTAAAAAATTCGATTCATTGGTATGGAAGGGGGACACAATACCAGCGGTATTGCTTTTGTTTTTCTTTATTAAATCAATTGTTTTTTGAATCGCTGTTTCCCAATCGGCAGATACAAATGAATCACCCTTTCGAACCATGGGCTGGAGAACCCGATCGATTTCTTCATAACGATGAAAACCATATCGCCCAATATCACACATGAAGTAACCATTAACATCAAGATTCTCTCTTGCTGTTAATCGTAAAATTTGATCTGTTTGAGAAAACACATCAACATTACACCCAACACTGCAATCCTGACATACAGATGGTTGCTTTTTCAGGTTCCAGATACGATTCTTATGGATGTAGTCAGTACTTAATAATGCACCTACCGGACAAATATCCGCAACATTACCGGCCAAAAGATTATCAAGGGGGTTGTCTTCCAGAACTGCTATTTTTGAGTTGTATCCTCGTGCTTCAACAAATAATTCACTGGTACCTGAAATCTCTTGCGTAAACCGGACACATTGGCTGCACATAATACAGCGGTTATGATTAATAACGATCTGGGAACCTAGAAATTCATTTGGACGTACCCTTTTATTTTCGTCAAATCGACTATGAGCATTTCCAAATTTAAAAGAGTAGTCTTGAAGATAACATTCACCAGCCTGGTCACATACGGAACAATCAAGTGGATGATTTAAAAGTAGGAATTCCAGTATATTTTTTCTCTCTTGAACAACGAGATCATTCTGTGTATGCACCACCATATCATACTTACCATCTACTTTACGATCTGAAGAAACATCGCTAACAAAAGTGTTGCATGATACTTGCAACTTGGGCATCCCCTCCACCTGCACTAAACACATGCGGCAACTGCCCACAATCTCCAGAGCAGGATGGTAACAGTAGTAGGGTATCTCAATACCATTGGCTTCAGCTGCTTGCAGCACTGTGGTACCACTTTTTATCTCAATTTCCTTACCATCTATTTTTAATAGTGGCATCAGGCAACTACCTTTTCTTGAGGCAAATATTCCATGAATTCGCCTTTAAACTTTTCCACAAAACTTCTTACTGGCCAAGCAACTGCTTCACCGAATGGACAAATAGTCTTACCAAAGCTTCCTTTTGAAAAATCGATAAGACCACCAATATTATCGGCGATCTCAAAAAGCATGTCGATATCACCTGGTTTGCCACCACCATTAATTAAACGTGTGAGCATCATCACCAGCCAGGAAGTTCCTTCCCTGCAGGGCGTGCATTGACCACAGGACTCATGAGCATAAAAACGCGCGATATTGAGACAAGCCTGCACCATATTTACTGTTTCATCCATAACAATGATCCCCGCTGATCCCAGCATACTTCCCTTTTCTACGAGTTCCTCAAAATCCATCATCACATCCATAGCTTCATTGGCCGTGAGAATCGCTGATGATGAACCGCCAGGGAAAACTGCTTTTAATTGTTTGTCATCTGGTATACCGCCTGCCCTATCAAAAATCAAATCTTTTAGAGAGACACCCATAGGTTCTTCAAAAACGCCGGGATTATTAACGGATCCTGAAATGCAAAACAGTCTCGGGCCTGGACCTTTTTCAGGGCCGATAGATTTAAACCAACTGGCACCACGATTTATAATATGAGGAAGGCAAGACAGGGTTTCAACATTATTTACTATTGTAGGACTTTGGAGATAACCTTCGATAGCTGGGAAAGGTGGCTTAATTCTTGGCCAGCCCCGTTTACCCTCAAGAGATTCAAGCAACCCGGTTTCCTCACCGCATATATAAGCTCCCGCTCCACGATGGATCACAACATCTAAACTATAATTTGAACCAAGAATATTTTGGCCCAGTATGTTATTATCATATGCTTCCGCTATCGTTTGTTCCAATAATTTGTATTCTTGATAAAATTCTCCACGAATGTAAATGAAGGATGTATGGCAGCCGATAGCATATGCAGCAATGATCATACCTTCCAACATTTGATGCGGTGCTTTATTCATCAGCAATCGATCCTTAAAAGTCCCTGGTTCACTTTCGTCCGCGTTATTGATCAGATATTTAGGTTTATTGGAATCCTTAGGAATAAACCCCCATTTCATACCGGTTGAAAAACCTGCACCGCCTCTACCACGAAGGTTTGAATCTTTCACTTCTTGCGTAACATGATCAGGGTTCATTGTCAGCACTTTTTCTAAAGCAGTATATCCCCCAATACTCTTGTAAAATGAAAGCGTATGACAATCTTTTTGATCGATATGCTCTGTGAGAACTGGTTTAAACGTATTCATTCAAATTCCGCAAGTAATTCATCAAATTTTTGTTTAGTTAAACTTTCATGATATTCTTTATTCATTTGTACAACCGGCGCAGTTCCACAAGAGCCTAAGCATTCAACTTTCATAAGAGTAAACTGATCATCGGCCGTTGTTTCACCAGGCTTAATTTTATATTTATCCGTTACATGATCTACCAATTCATCGGCGCCATTTAAGCTACAGGAAAGAGTCTGGCAAATTTGAATGATATTTCGACCATGAGGTTTTGTATAAAACATGGTATAAAAAGATACACAGTCCATCACAACAGCTGGGTGACAGTCAACCAATTCAGCAATACTATCAATTACACTATTTGAAATATAGCCCTCCTGCGATTGCGCTAAATGAAGCAACGGCAGAGTGGCAGATTTTTTATCTGGATACTGGGAAAAAATTTGTTCTACTCTTTCCGGGTCTTCGAAAGTAAATCTTGGCTTGGGTTTACCGTTGGATTTCATCGATCCAATTCTCCTGCGATAACATTAAAACTTCCAAGTATCGCTGGAACATCTGAAAGCATATGGCCTTCAATTAGCTTTGAAAATATTGAATAGTTCATCAGTGATGGTGGCCTTGTTCGAACACGATAGGGTGTACGGGTTCCATCACTTACAATATAAAATCCTAACTCACCATTAGGTGATTCCGTGGGTACGTAGGCTTCACCAACTGGTGGTGTCATGCCTCTGTTTGGCATGGTAACTTCAAAATGATAAATCAAACCCTCAATAGAGTTATAAACTTCATCTTTTGGAGGGAGGCTAAACCCCAAATCTGGATCAATACTTACATCTCCAGTTGGCATTTTATCTAGTGACTGCCTACATATCTTTATACTTTGGCGAATTTCCTCCATACGCACTAGGTACCGATCAAATACATCGCCGTTCAAAGCTATAGCTACGTCAAAATCAAAATCCTCATAACTGGAATACGGTGGTTCGTTTACTCTAATATCCCAATCAATACCTGATGCTCTTGCCATGGGACCCGAGATACCATATGAAATAGCATCCTCTTTGGAAATACTACCAATATCTTTTGTTCTATCTTGCCAAATTCTATTTTTATTCAATAATGTTTCAATTTCATTCGTTACTTCAACCGTTTCGTCGAGCACTTTAATGACAGCCTTATCATATCCATCTGGAATATCTCTCATTAAACCACCTACTAACGTATAACTGGTCGTTAATCGAGTTCCAGTAGCTATTTCAAAAAGATCATAAATGTCTTCCCTTAACCTGAATCCATAAAGAAAAGCAGTCAGTGCACCCAAATCCACGGCCAGCATACCCACATTTAATAGATGATCGGCAATTCGACTTAATTCACACATTAAAACACGTATATACTCCGTCCGTTTGGACACTTTTAGATCCATTAATTTTTCTGCCGCCAAGGCATATGCCACATTATTACATAGAGGCGACAGATAATTCATTCGATCTGTAATGGTGATATATTGGTTGAAATCCAAATCTTCACCTAGTTTTTCAAATCCAGAATGAAGAAATCCAATTTCCGGTGTGGCTTTTTTTACTGTCTCTCCTTCTAATTCCATAATGATTCTAAGCGTACCATGCGTCGATGGATGCTGCGGTCCAAAATTGAGCACCATTTTATCAGTTTCAATCGGCTGTTCAGTTACTCTGTTCATTCTAATGGTTTCTTTTTTCGTATGCCACGATTAACCACAGGAAAATCATCTCTTTCTTTGCGACCCAACCTGGGATAGTCCTTTCTCAAGGGGTAACCTTCATAGTCATCTGGATTCATGATACGGGTCAAATTGGGATGTTCTTCAAATATTATTCCGTATAAATCAAATACTTCCCGCTCTTGCCAATCTGCCGTTTTCCAAAGTGATTCTACCGAAGGTAAGGTTGGTTTTTCTTCAGAAACATAAGCTTTTACTGTCAATCTCTCCGCCGTCTCGTGGCACAATAAATGGTAAGAAACAGCAAAGCGCTCAAACCCACCTAAAGTGAGATTATCAATTGCGGTGAGGTCTGCCAAGAAATTGTAACCAGCTGATTTTAATGCAGTTAATACCAATAATATATGCTGGCTTTTTATATGCAATATTTTTTCGTCTGCAAATTCCGTGATATCCAGAATAGCTTCAGGAAATTTTTCTTTTAATTGGGATGTTATCGTCGCTGGCGACATTTACTTGTCTGAGGCAGGAGAATAATCAGACAATTTTTCCTCACCCACCAAATCCTGGAGTTTCATCAAGCCTTCAACAACACCTTCCGGCCTTGGAGGACATCCAGGAACATAGACATCCACTGGAATAAATTGATCTACCCCCTGAATTACACTATACGTATCAAACACACCCCCACTTGAGGCACAGGCTCCCATGGAAATAACCCATTTTGGCTCCGGCATTTGCTCATAAATACGGATCAAAACCGGCATCATTTTGATGGAAATCCGACCGGCAACAATCAGTAAATCGGACTGCCGCGGTGAAAAACGAATTGCCTCAGCTCCAAATCTAGCCAGGTCTGTACGAGCAGCTAAAACAGCCATGAATTCAATCCCGCAACAGGCTGTACCAAAAGGCATGGGCCAAAACGAATTTTTTCTACCCCAGTTTATGGCACTCTCTAATGTAGTGGTTAAAATATTTGATTTAATTTCAGTGGGGTTCATTCATTACTCCCAGTTTCATTATAATAATCTATTCCCATTCAAGGGCACCATTTTTCCACACATAAACAAAACCAAATGCAAGAATAAAAAGGAAAACAACCATCTCAAAAAATATAAATGATCCCATTGTAAGAAAATCTTTGAATACTACTGCCCAAGGATAAAGAAAAACAATTTCGATATCGAAAATAATGAAAAGAAGTGCAATAAGGAAAAATCGGATAGAAAATCTGATCCTGGTCTCACCTACAGGATCTACACCTGACTCATAAGGCATCATTTTAACCTTGTTGTCAATACGTGGCCCCACAAAATGTGATAGTATCAAACTTACAAAAACGAAGCCCGCAGCAAGGATAAAAACAATTAGGATAGGTAAATAATTTTCAATCATAATCAGCCATGAATTTATTTGTATTTGTATGACATTAGAAACTTCGTAATCATCCAAAATCATAAATATTAATGATTAAATCCCCCCTTTCCTTCATTCTATAGTTACATCCCAGAAGACAATAATACGAGTGATTGATTAATCCAATTGGCCACTGGTTCCCAATAGACTCCAAGAACTAAAGAAGGGACGGCTAAAAAGACAAGAAGTACAGTAACCAGGTTTGATGAAGGCATTGAAACATCGTCACTTCGTTCACCACGCAAATACATATGCTTTACTACTCTCACATAGTAATAAAGCGATATTACACTGTTTAACGCGCCAAAAAAAGCAAGCCAGTAAAATTGAGGGCCGGCTTCAATAACGGCTGCGAAAAGATAAAATTTTCCAATAAAACCAGCCGTGGGCGGCAAACCGGTTAAAGCAAACATAAATAGTGCCATCACAACGCCTATAAATGGCATTGTCCAACCTAAACCGTTAAAATCTTCATAACTCTCGCCGCCTGTTTTACCTTGAATATATATTACTACAAAAAAAGCACCCAAATTCATGAACAAATACATTACCAGATACATCATAATCCCATAGATCCCCTGGTTTGACATTACAGGTAATCCCATCATCATATAACCGGCATGAGCGATGCTAGAATAAGCCAACATTCGTTTGACACTATTTTGTTGAATAGCCACCAAGTTTCCAAGTGACATCGTAGCTACAGCCAGAACGCCCATCAGTTGCGGCCAAGGTAAGCCCCCCAATGCAGACCATGAGTCATTTATCATTGCTGTACCATCACCCATAACCTGATTGAAAAATCGAATCAACATCGCGAACCCAGCAGCTTTCGGAGCAATGGATAAATATGCTGTTATTGTCGTTGGAGATCCTTCATAAACATCCGGTGTCCAAAAATGAAATGGTACTGCCGAAATTTTATATCCGAATCCAGCCAGGATGAATACGGCCGAAATAATCAATGCTAGATTGGCACCGTTTTCCAAACCAGCCAGAGCTTGTCTGATTTCAAAAAATTTGGTTGAGCCCGTTAATCCAAATAAGATACTAAAACCAAATAACATTATTCCCGATGAGAATGCGCCATAAAGCACATATTTCAGGGCGGCTTCATTACTGAGCTGCGACTTTTTTAAATATCCGGCCAAAAAGAAAGACATAATAGATACTATTTCTATGGATAAGTAAACCATCAGAATATCAATAGCAGACGCCATGAGGAAAAGGCCGAACGCCATTATAGCCAGAATAGAAAAATATTCACCAACGCTATAGTTTTTCAATTCATCTGTTTTAAAACTAATCAGGATGACCAATACAGTTGAAAGAAGTATTAACACTTTAAAAAATTCTGCAAAAGGATCCAATGCGATGGTACCCATAAACAGGTCCGTTACTGCGCTTCCACCCATTCTAATCGCAGCCATTGTAAGGGTCAATCCTCCCAATACCCACCAAGCAACTTTAAAAGAATCCTCTTTACGATAAAAAAGGTCCGCTACTATGGCCACTAAAACTGTACCGGTTAAAATGAGTTCCGGCCAAAAATAGGACAGGCTATTGAGGTTGCTCATTAAATTCCCTACATCAAGTTTACAAGACCGCCAAGTGACACCACTTGATCAATCAATATATTCATCGTTTCACTGATCAAATCCAAAAATGGCCGAGGATATATACCTAAAAACAAAGTAATAACAGCCAGCGGTATAACTGTAAACAGCTCCATACGGTTTATTTCTGGGAGGTCTTTATATTTTTCATTGAGTTCTCCAAAGAAGATCCGTTGAAAAGCCCATAGGAAATAAGCCGCATTCAGTAAGATCCCTATTGTGGATATGATTACAATTGTTCTAAAAACAGGGAAAGCGCCAATGAAACACATTGCCTCACTGATAAATCCACTAAATCCCGGTAGCCCCAGTCCAGCAAAAAAGGCAAGTGCTACAATCCCTGAATATATAGGCATCTTAACAGCCAGTCCTCCGAAACCATCGATATCACGGTGATGGGCTCGATCATAAATCACACCCACTAAGATAAACAGCATCGCAGAAATAGTGCCGTGATTGAACATCTGGAATACTGCACCATTGAGGCCAGCCTGAGCTGCCAGCAAATTATCTCCTCCCATAGAAGAGCCTGCAATCACTGCTGCCATTCCCAAAAGAGCATATCCCATGTGATTAATAGAGGAGTATGCCACCAATTTTTTCAAATCTGTCTGAGCCAATGCACACATGGCTCCCCAAATCACATTAATCAAGCCCAAAACTGCCAGTGCACCAGCGAACCAAAATACACCATCAGGCAACATAGTATAATTAATTCTCAGTATGCCATATATACCTAATTTTAAAAGGATTCCCGCTAATATTACTGAAACGGCTGTGGGCGCTTCAACATGTGCCAAAGGCAGCCAGGTATGGAATGGAAATACTGGAACTTTGATTGCGAACCCAATAAATAGTAGGGTCCAAATAACCTTAATAGCACTCATTCCCCACCACAAAACGCCGTTTAAAGCTATTGGCGCAGTTTCCATCAATACCAGCATGTCAAATGTTTTCCCGCAGGTAAAATAAAGAGCAAGAATTGCTATAAGCATTAAAACAGATCCAACAAGTGTATAAAGAAAAAATTTAATGGCAGCATATTCACGTTGAGGGCCGCCCCACATGCCGATCAGAAAGTACATGGGCAATAACATTACTTCCCAAAAAACATAAAACAGAAAGAAATCCAAAGATAAGAATACGCCCATAATACCCGTATTTAATAAAAGGAAAAGGGCAAAATATCCTTTCACTGCTTTATTAATATTCCAACTGACAAACACACCCAAAAATCCAAGCAAAGCCATTAGAAAAACCATTGGTAAACTGAGCCCATCTACACCCAGCATATATGAAATATTAAAAGACGGGATCCACTCGGCACTTTCCATAAATTGAAATGTACCGTTAGATCCATCATATATACGCCACAAGTAAATCGTTAATGCCAATTGAACCCCAGTCACTACAGCGGAGACCTGCTTGATCAGAGTACCTTTATCCCTAGGTATTATGACAACTGCTACGATACCTATGACCGGTAGCCAAATGATCCAACTCAGTAAATGATTCATACCTAACCCTTTATAAAAACTTTAAATTGTCTGCATGACTATAATCACAATTACACCTGCCAGCGCAAATAACATATAATTCTGCAACCGACCGGTTTGAACATTTTTCAACTGATTTCCAAAACCCTGGGCGGTTCTACCCACACCATCAACTAGCTTTTGATCTAAACCTTCGTAATCTATTCGTCCGGTTAAAAAAGACAGCCATTTTGTAACCCGTCCAAAACCATTAATGAAATATTTATCGTATAAATCCCAATCCACAAAAGCAATGGCCTGGGATAGTTTTAAAACAGGTTGATACAAAAATCGGTTATAATTCTCATCAAAGAAATATTTATTAAGTGATAATTTGTACAAGAAACCCATTTTCGCCGCCCAGATATCCGCGGAAAGTTTTTTCTTCATATACATTAATATAGACATCCCTATTCCAAAGCTGGCCACCAGTAATGACAGGGCCATTGCCGGATAATGTGCATGGTGTATACCTTCATAGATTTCTTCTGCCGTGGGATTCCCTTTAACTACGGAATCGCTTGCTTGGATCAATTCCGTAAACCAGCCATGATCGGAAAACGGGTTAAAATAGGGTAATGTATAAAATATGAAAAAACCAAGACTGCTTAATAGAATCAATGGGAAAGTCATTGCCCGTGGTGATTCATGAATACCTTTGAATACTTTGGGCATTTTGACCTCACCATGGAAGGTCATGAAAATGAGCCTAAACATATAAAATGCCGTAATGGCCGCCGCACCAAAGCCAAATAGCGGTAGTAGGAAATGTTGTGGATAATGTTTGGCAAATGCTAGCGTTCCAGCTAAAATGGCATCCTTAGATAAAAATCCTGAGAAAAAGGGTACTCCGGCAATAGTCAAAGTAGCAATAGTCATAGTCCAATAAGTGATTGGCAATTTGGATTTAAATCCACCCATATTTCGCATATCCTGAGGATCGGTATCCTGGTCATTGAGTTCATGCAAAGAATGATGCATGGCATGAATCACAGAACCTGACCCAAAAAACAGGCAAGCTTTAAACATGGCATGGGTCAGCAAGTGGAAAAAGGCAGCAACATAATTGCCAACCCCAACTGCCAAGATCATGTATCCTAACTGGCTAACAGTTGAATAAGCCAGTACCTTTTTAATATCATTTTGGGTAACGGCAATTGTAGCAGCAAATAAAGCCGTGAAACCGCCCACATATGCAATAATCAGCAAAGCTTCGGGTGAGAATAAGGGAAATAATCTAACAGTTAGATAAACACCGGCGGCAACCATGGTGGCTGCGTGCATCAAGGCTGAAACAGGAGTTGGTCCTTCCATCGCGTCGGGCAGCCAGATATGCAGAGGAAACTGGGCAGATTTACCAACAGCACCCAAAAATATGCCAACTCCGGCTAATGTAAGCAGTTGCCCACTAATCATACCTTGAGAAATACCTGAAAACAAATCCTGAAAATTAAACGACCCGATTGCTGTAAACATGAGCATGATACCGATAAAAAATCCGATATCCCCTACCCTGTTAGTTAAAAAGGCTTTTGTTGCGGCATTCGCAGCAGAATTCTTTTCAAACCAGTGGCCAATCAATAAATAAGAACTAACACCCACCAGTTCCCAGAATATGTACATAGAGATTAGATTATTGGCTAACACAATCCCATTCATGGAAAAGGTAAATAGTCCAAGATAAGCGTAATAGCGACTATAGCGGATATCACCTTTCATATACTCCAATGAAAAAATATGGGTCATACTAGAGATCAGCGCCACTACAACCAACATTACAATAGTGATATTATCAACCCAGAATCCTAATTCAATTTTAAAAGCCCCTAAATCAATCCAAGAAAATTGAACTTCGTGAGAAAAATTAGGATCCCAGTTCATGAACATATTCATCAGCATGGATAAAGATAAAACAAGCGTAATCAAAATAGCGCCGACGGATACCCAATCTCCCTGGCGTGGTAAACGCTTGCCAATGAAAATATTAATAGCAAATGCAACTACAGGTAAAAAGAGAATCAGTAGGCAAAAATCGGTGATGATGTTTCCGGTAATCATTGTCTCAACTGACTCACATCATCAACGTTAATGGTTTTAAAATTGTTAAAAATATTGATAATGATCGCCAATGCAACCGCTGCTTCAGCTGCGGCCAATACAATCACAAATAAGGCATACACATGTCCAGCCATATTCATACCGCTGAACCTTGCAAAAGCCACAAAATTGATATTGGCGGAATTCAAGATCAATTCTACACCCATCAGAACGGCTACAGCATTGCGACGAGTGATTACACCATACAATCCAAGACAAAAAAGTGAAGCGCTGACAAATAAATAATTGGTTAAACTATCCATTAGTCTTCTTTTCTTGAAAGTGTTGTAGCTCCGATCAATGCTCCCAACAACAATAATGAAGCCACTTCAAATGGAAGTAAATAATCCATCATTAATAACCTTCCAATTGTTTCAGTTGTCTGTTCCGGCTCAGTTGCCGCCACTTGATACCATGGTGTATTAATTATCATGAAGCCTATACCCGCTAGAATCCCGAGAACAACTGTGGCGCCAATACCTCTTTGAACTGAGGTATGACTTATATTAACGGAAGTGATTTTATTTGTCAGCATAATCCCGAAAATGATTAAAACCAAGATGCCACCCACATAAACAACAACTTGAACACCAGCAATAAAATCAGCCCAAAGAAAAATATAAAGACCGGTAACTCCTACAAATGTGAAAAGAAGTGCAATGGCTGAATACAAAAGTTGTTTACTTTGGACCACCATTGCCGCCGAAACAATGGTCACCCCAACTACGATCCAAAATACTAGATCAGCCATTAAGCTTCTGCGTCCGGTTTTGGATTCATTAATTCACTTTTTTGTTCAGATGTCAGTGGTTTAGAAAATTCATAAATCAGATCTTTGCGGTTAAATTCAGAAAATTCATAATCAATGGGGTGCTTGGGGCTATTGGGACCACCCACCATATAAATACATTCCTCAGGGCAAGGATAAACACACAGGTTACAGTAACAGCATTCAGACATATCAATCGTGAACCGGCTGACAACCAAGGCTTTATTAGTTCCATTTTCAGTAACGCCCGTATGACCGATATCCGGAATATCTTCGCCTCGAGTTGGTGCTTTGATGGTATCAATTTTAATACAATCCACTGGACAGGCACGTTCACACTTTAAACAACCGATACAATCGTCAATATCCACGTGGAGCCGCGAACGTATGACATTGTAGTCTTCATGCTCGAAACCAATATCCCGTTCGGGACGTGGCCACCTTTCTTCAGGATATTGAAGCGTAACATTATCCTTTTTGATATTAATCATATGACGCCAGGTGATACCCATTCCAGTTTTCAAGGTGGTAATCGTTCCCCAAATATTCGCAAAGTATTTTTTCATTCGTTCTATCCTAACATTAGATGCCAAATACCAACACCAAAAATATTCACCATGGCAATAGGAGTAAATCCTTTCCAGCAAACATTCATCAATTGATCCACCCGTAACCGTGGGAAAGTCCAACGAAACCAAATCATCACAAAAATCAGAAACATAGCTTTACTCATAAACCACCAAAGCCCCCAAGCAGGACTAGTAAAGATCCCTGGAATCGGGCTTTGCCAACCGCCCAGGAAGGCTGTTACGGCTATCCCACTTACTATAAACATATTTGCATATTCACTCAGAAAGAAAAAAGCGTAACGCATGCCTGAATATTCAGTAAATGCGCCGGCCACCAGTTCTGATTCAGCCTCTGGAATATCGAAAGGTGTTCGATTGCATTCGGCCAGGCCACTAATAAAAAAGATGAAAAAGGCCACAAATGTAAAAGGGTTCTGAAAGATTATCCAATTGGGCAAAATACCCCATACAAACCCACTCTGGTGTTGAATAATTCCCTGCATACTCAACGTACCTGTAAGCATGATAACTGCTATGATTGAAAGAGCTGCGGGGATTTCATAACTCACAATTTGAGCTGCAGAACGCATGGCACCATACAGGGACCATTTATTATTTGAACTCCATCCCGCCATAATTAATCCGATCACACCCAAGGAGCTAACTGCCAAAATATAAAATATACCAATATTCATATCGGCAATAATGAGATTTTGATTAAAAGGAAGTGCAGCAAAAGCAATAAAAGCACCGATAAATACAATAAACGGTGCCAAGATAAACAGTTTTTTATCAGCCGATGTAGGAATAATATCCTCTTTGAGTATTAATTTCAATGCATCAGCAACGGGCTGCAGTAGACCCCATTTCCCAGCATGCAAACCGACGCCCTGTCCCATCGGCCCTACTTTATCTTGCATAAATGAGGAAATCTTTAATTCTCCATAAATAGCCACAAGAGCATAGAGAGCAATAAAAAGAAATACAGGAACAGCACAAATTAGAACGGCGAGGATAAAAGCTAATTCAGGAAAGTCTCCCAGTTTGGCAAACCAATTCATAAGAGCATCAACTGTCATCGATCGATCTCTCCCAAAACAATATCAAGGCTCCCCAAAATGGCAATTACATCAGAAAGCATCCAGCCTTGAGCAATTTCACTTAATGAACTGAGTGCAGTAAAAGCTGGCGAACGCATTTTTACCCTGAAGGGTTTTGGCGATCCATCGCTGATGATGTAATAACCCAGATCACCGCGGGGGCTTTCAGTTCGCCGGTAAATAGACCCTTTTGGCGGCCGAATCTTTTTCGGAATTGTCTGAAATACATCTCCATCTGGCAGGTTTTTAATTGCTTGGCGTATGATTTTTATACTTTCCTTCATTTCACACACGCGTACCCAATACCGATCAAAACTGTCGCCAACAGTACCAAATTCCCCTTCACCAAGCGGTATTTCAAATTCAAATCGGTCATAAATCGAATAAGGTTCATCTTTCCGCACATCCCATTTCACACCGGAACCACGGAGATTGGGACCACTTACACCAAAACTGATGGCCACATCCGGTGGAAGTACTCCCACATCTGCTGTGCGTTCCAGAAAAATCTTATTATGGGTTAGAAGGTCATTGTATTCCTTTATTTTTGGCTCAAAATAGTCCAGAAAGCCAATACAAATTCGTTCAAAATCTTTGGGCAAATCATGGGACACTCCCCCAACCCACATATAGTTATAGAGCAATCTTGCCCCACAGGTCAGTTCAAAAATATCCAGAATGCGCTCCCGATCACGAAACATATATAAAAATGGTGTAAATGCACCCACATCCAGACCATATGTCCCCAGGGCCAAAAGGTGGCTTGCAATCCGATTTAGTTCTGCCATGATCACGCGGATATATTCCACCCGTTCGGGCACTTTAATTTCCATCAATTCTTCCATGGTCACTACATATCCAAAATTGTTATTCATGGAGGCGATATAATCACAGCGATCTGTAAAAGGGATCACCTGTTCGTAAGTCACATTTTCACAATGTTTTTCGAAACAGCGGTGTAAATAACCAATGTAAGGCTTGATTTCGGAAACGATCTCACCATCGGTCCGTACCTGTAGACGAAGTACACCATGGGTACTAGGGTGTTGGGGTCCAATATTCAGAACCATCTGATCGCCCTGAACTACTCCCATTCTTCTTCCTTTATCTTAGACACAACTATACCATGATAGGTTTCCTGGGTTTCGTAATCTTTTCTTAGAGGCCATCCTTCCCAGTCTTCTGGGCACAAAATTCTTCTTAAATCCCGATGGCCTTCATAAATAATACCAAACATATCATAGGTTTCCCGTTCAAACCAGTCACCGACTCGCCAAACCTGTTCGATGGAAGCAACCTTTGGATTACTGCGATCTAAACTAATCACCACTTCAATTTTATGGCGATGTTCCATGGAATGAAGGTTATAACGGGATTGTAAAGGACCATCTTCGCCTGTATCGATCCCGGTTACACATTCCAGTTGATCAAAACTGAGGCCGGGGTCGTTTTTTAAAAAGGTGGCAATCTCTAACCACTGATCCGGTTTTAATTCCACTTGTCTTTCTGCAAAATCTACATTCTCAATGACGGAACCGGGGAATTGGCGATCTAGGGTTTTCTTTATCTCTTTCGAGGTCATACAGACTTCCGTGTCAACGGACGTTCAGCCTGTATCTTTTCTTGCAGTTTAAGCAACCCTTCAATCAATGCTTCAGGTCGTGGCGGACAGCCTGGAACATAGACATCCACAGGTACCACGATATCAACACCTTTCAATACATGGTATCCATGCTGCCAGTAGGGCCCGCCGCTGGTAGCACAACTACCCATGGATACAACATACTTGGGATCCGCCATTTGTTCATATAATTTTTTCACGCACAGTCCCATTTTCATTGTGACTGTACCCGCCACAATCATGACATCTGCCTGGCGAGGAGATGACCGGGGAATCATTCCAATCCGCATTAAGTCATGACGGCTGGCAGCCGTGGCCATCATTTCAATAGCGCAACAAGCTAAACCGAATTGAAAAAACCAAGGTGATGTGGACCGCGCCCAGCCGATCAACTTATCCATAGATGCAACAACAACATTATCTTGAAATTTATGTTCTAAAACACCCATTAAATTTCCTTTACTGTTTGAGTTTCTTTAGTGACCAATTTGGCATAACGCCCGCGGCCATACTTTACATTGTATTTTACCCAATCCAGATCTCCCTTTTTCCATACGTAAGCTAGACCAATGATCAGGATGAAAAGAAAAATGCCCATTTCTACGAAGGCGAGCATACCCAGTTCGGTAAAAACAACGGACCAAGGGAAAAGGAAAACGACTTCCACCTCGAATATGAGAAATATGAGTGCAATTACATAAAAACGAATATTGAACTGAACCCAGGCAGACCCCTCTGACTCTTCTCCGCATTCATATGTTGCCAGTTTATCAGGATTAGGGTTGCTGGGTGCAACCAATTTCTGAATAAGCAAAGGTACGTAGACTAGCACAATACCCATTAAGATAAAAATAAATATGGTTCCGAAGTCGCGATACATTGATTTTATAAGCTCTTTTGAAGACGACAAATATAGAATACTCTACGAAGATTGGTCAAGGTAAACTTCACCAATTTTATCCTATTTTTCCGACGGAAAACAGACTAATTGATTCAACAAATAAATTCTATTTGAATCCCGTTCATCAATTAGTCTAAAATTGTAGTAGACGTCTTTATTTAATGCTTCGATTGCAACATTAATTCCCCGCTCAATCAGGTGCCATTTTCACCGGAAAGCAATTATTCTTCGGCTATTTTTGAAGAAATGTGAAAATGTATTAAAGAATAAACTCTAATAGTGAGTATACTTTTTAATTTCCTCCTCCTCTGTTCCCCCAACCCATTTTTTGACTTAGGGTCTGGAAGTAATTGGAATCTTTAAATGTAATCATACAAATTTCAAAAGGGGCCTTTTGAATAAATATTTTTGATTTTGGATTTAAGTATTCGTTGACCTGTCCATCCACCGCAAAGGCGATTTCATCTGTGGCATCATCCAGAAATTTAATTTCTAAAGTTTGGTCAGAGGGAAATACAATTGGTCTCAATGAGAGTGTGTGCGGACTAACAGGAGATACCACCATGGCATTCATTTGTGGTATCATAATGGGACCGCCAGCTGATAATGAATATGCTGTAGAACCGGTAGGTGTAGCGATAATTAAACCATCAGCTTTATAATCTGCAACATAGTGATCATTGGCTGAAAGTCGCATAGTGATAATCCGATGAGATTTACCTCGGTCAATAACAAAATCATTCAAAGCATAAAATATCTGTGGACCATTACCATTAATGATCTCACCTTTCAAAATCATTCGTTTATGCAGAGAATAATTTCCCGCCGTAACCATATCTAAACGATTGAACATATCATCTACGGTTACTTCAGCCAAAAAACCCAATTCACCCAGATGTACACCAAGAATGGGCGTTTTGCGGTGTCCCACAGCACGGGTCACTGACAGTATAGTTCCATCTCCTCCCAAAGTCAGTAAAAAATCAGTCTTATAAAAATCATCCGCTGATTTAATGACATGATAGTCATAATTAAAATTTTTTGGTAGTTTGCCATGAATTCGTGTAGTAATGAATGTTGTTAGCTTTTTATCCAGTGCCCAATCCATTATCGGTGCAAGTAACTCCCAGAATCGCGGTTTATCCGTATTGCCCCAGATACCTAATGATTTTGGCTTTTTTATCTGGGTAGACATTAGTCTTTAAAATCCTCCGTTTTTAAATTCCCTTCCGTGTCTTTCATTAACACTTTTATACGCTGTTCCGCCGACTCTAGATGATTTCTCAAGGATTCGGTGAGCTTTACACCTTCTTCAAATAATTTCATGCTGTTCTCCAGAGATTCATTTTCTCCTTCCAAAGACGCGACAATCTCCTCCAACCGTTTTAAGGCTATTTCAAATTCAAATGTTTTTTGCTTGGCCATAGTTCAATTTATCATACGTTTTCAATTTACTCAATTTTCACCTGTAAGGGATTTCTTTTTTTCTGCTTCTAAAGAACCGTCCCCGGTCTTTAATACAAACCTGTCACCTATGTCCAGAGCATCGGCCTGGCGTATGATAGAGCCATCCCTCTTGAAAGCGATACTATATCCACGATTGAGAACGTCTGATGGATTTAATACGGATAATTCCTTTTCAAATCCTTTCAATTTTGCTTTCGTAACGGAAAAGTGATGATCCATGCAAAGATCCATTTGATGCACCAGGATTTTTAACTTTTTCCGCTGTAAATCAATAATGACTTGGGGCTGTTGGAATGCATGCCTTTCAGAGAGATGATCGAATTGTTGCCAAAAACGGTCTAATTGGTGCTGCAGTGTCATAGATAATTTCCCTATCCATTGGGATAAACCCATCTTAAGCTCATCTACGCTAGGTGTCGCCAGTTCTGCTGCCGCTGTAGGTGTGGGTGCGCGAAGGTCTGCTACCATATCACTGATTGTTAAATCTGTTTCATGCCCAACTGCTGAAATCAAAGGAGTTTTACAAGCTGCAATAGCACGAGCCAGTGCTTCCTCATTGAACGGCCATAAATCTTCCAACGTCCCTCCACCTCGGCCTATGATAATAACATCAACGTCTTTCCGAGATTCCAATTCCTGGATGCCCCTGATCAAATCAGCAGCGGCATTATCTCCCTGAACCAATGAAGGATATAATATGATTTCCACATAAGGCGCCCGCCGATTAAAAACATTGAGCATGTCATGCAAAGCTGCACCAGTGCGGGAAGTCACAATGCCGATCCTTTTTGGATAAGATGGTAAAATTTTCTTTAATGATTCATCAAATAAACCTTCAACTGCCAATTGTTTTTTGAGTGCTTCGAAGGCTAGATAAAGGGTGCCAATCCCCGCAGGCTCCATGTTTTGTACCATTAGCTGGTATTGACCTCTAGGTTCGTAGACTGTAATCTTTCCGTGCATTAAAACTTCCATTCCATTTTCCGGTTTGAAATGGATCATTTGGTTGTACCCGCGAAACATAACACAGCGTAATTCGGCAGAATCATCCTTTACAGTGAAATACATATGCCCGGAAGAATGGTGTTTAAAATTAGATATTTCACCCTGGATCCATATACTCGAAAATTGAGACTCAATCTGCCATTTAATTTGTGCCGTGATTTCAGAAACAGAAAGAACGTTTCGGGATTGACTCATGGCAGTTTTGGTCTCCCTGCTTGCTCCCAGCAATATTGCCAAATAGAGGTTATTCTGAAAACTGCGCGTCCCAACCGTTCTTTAAGAATTGGCTCGGTCTCATTATAAAGAATATCTAGATACGGCTTTTCAAATGAAAGGATCCTATAAGTATCAAGCGCTTTGGCTTGTTCATCAGACAATATTTTTCGCGCTTTGGTGTCAGCTGTCAATAGCATTTTATGAAATTGAAATGATTCCCGAACGATATCCATCGCAAAAGAAACAGGGTCTACCACTGGCTCAACTTTTCCAATCGGTTTAATGTGCCGGACATAATCATCTACTAAGCGCGCTTCCCAGCGGAAATGGATGCCGTCATTTCCACTGAATTGCCCATTATAATTTTTAACAGTATGCAATGGCATATGGAGATCTGCAATATAGTGGCCCAATACACCCAAGTAATAAACTGCCTCTTCAAAACGTTCATCTTCAAATAGGGCTATGATTCTATCACAAGTGGCATCGATGGCCCAAGGTGCAATACCCCATTGAGCTAAATTATTTTCGCCATACTTGGTTACAAGTTTTTCGTAATCCAACGGAATATTTTCAAAAGGAAATTGGTCATAATAATCTGCATCGATGAAATGCCGATGCAACTCGTTTGGGTCCACTGCTTTGTTATAATCTGGTGCTGTAGCATACCATTTCAATGCTTCTGAGTTTTGTTTCAAAAAACGGCCGAATTGACCATTTAGTTGACGCGAAGCAATATAATTGAGCCGACGATGACCATCGAGGCCCCAAGCTCTAACAAACGTTGCTAAAGTTAAGGGTATAATTAAAAGCCAAATAAACCTGGCCCGTTTCATTTTAAACGGGTCTTAAACTTTTTTCTTTTTATGACGATTGGCGCGTAAGCGTTTTTTACGCTTATGGGTATTCATTTTACGCCGTTTACGTTTTTTGCCACAGGGCATATCACCTCATTTTATTATGTCAGACTATCATTTACATGTAAACGCATATGTTTGGCCGGTTTAAAAGTCGGCACATGTCTCTCGGGCAGATAAATTGCTTCGCCTGTTCCGGGATTTCGGGCTTTTTTTGGCATCCGATGCTTCACACCAAAAGTACCAAAACCTCTTAGTTCAACTCTTTCATTGCGTCCTAAAGATTCGATGATAGTGGCCATGACGCCATTCATCACCGCTTCCGTTTCTACTTTGGTCAATCCTGTTGCTTCCGCAACTGTATTAACGATATCTTGTTTAGTCATGGTTATTACTCCATTCGCCAGCGATAGGCTGGTAATTCATTAAACCAATTGCTGACTGTTTGCCCCAAATTTCCAGAAATCCAGTCCAGCAACGAGGGGCGTTTCTTCTGTGCTTGGACAGTCTTTGGTTTTCCTGAAATATCGCCCATTGAACCTGCCAGGAAGATGGCATCTTCGTAAGTACCTATAGTATCAATAAGGCCGAATTCTTTTGATTTTAATCCCGTAAATACGCGTCCATCTGCCAAAGGTAGAACATCATCTATTGTCATATTACGACTAACGGCAACAGCTGAAACAAATTGATCGTACATATCGGCTACCATTTCATTCAAATGGTACCTGTCAGCTTCTGTTACCTCCCGCGAATAGGATCCCACATCTTTTAATTCACCGCTTTTTACTGTTTCAAAATCGATGCCGACTTTGTCCAATAATTCAGTCATCACCGGAAATTGCATCACCACTCCGATACTCCCAATAATGGTACCTGGATTGGCCATCAGTGTATCACCACCCAAGGCAATATAATATCCTCCCGAAGCGGCAACCGTTCCCAAACTGGATACCACAGGTTTTTCCATCCTCACCGCTTTAATCTTTTCATAAATTTCCTGGGTTGGTGCTACTAACCCACCAGGAGAGTCAATTCGAACTACTATGGCAGAAACATCACTTCGTTCACGAAATTTTTCTAATTGCTTTACCGTTGTTTCGGAACTAAGGATGGGGCCAATAACATTAACAATACCAACTTTTTTACCCGGTCCTTCTCCTGAGATGCCTGTCGACCATACTCCTAATTGAAAAGTCAAGACTAAGGCAAAAAAACTTCCCAACCCCCACCACAGCCACTTAGAATTAGTTTTGGGTCTTTTTATCCCTGTTTGATCCATAATGTCAATTTCTGTCCAGGAAAAATATACTGACCGTATTTAAGACTATTCCATTTACGGATATTAGACGCACGGGTACCGTGATCTTCTGCGATATGTCCTAGTGTATCGCCTTTCTTGACTTTATAAGATAATTTATAAAAACCCGGCATTTCTGATGTTGGGATAGAAGCTAAATTCATCCCTGGAACAGGAATTGTAAGCTTCTGATTAATCCGAATCATACTACGATTCCTAATTTTATTCACCGCCGCCAGATCGTGTACTGAAATACGGTATTTTTTTGCGATGGTCCACAAACTTTCACCATTCCTTACTTTATGAGTAACAAACTGAGGAGCAAATCTCTCATTTTCCGGAAGTGCATTATAATTTTTCATGAATATATCTTTTTTACCATTTGGAATTTTCAAGGCGTAGGTTTTGGTGGGTGTTGCGGATTGCCTTAATTCAGGGTTTAAAGATTGTAGTGTTTTGAATGAGGTTTCAGCTGATCGGGCCAGGACAGTTAAATCAGCACTTTTTTCAATGGTAACAATATCGAAATCTAGTTGACTTTGTTTTTTCTCCTTGATAAAAAAACCATAATCTGCAGGTTTTACCGCAATTATAGTTGCGGCTAAATAGTAAGGAATATAGTTTCGTGTTTCCCGAGGCAAAGAATGAAGCTGCCAAAAATCGGATGTTTGATGTAATCGCGTAGCACGACGAATTCTACCTTCCCCAGAATTATAAGCTGCCATAGCCAAATACCAATTATCAAATTCATTATATAAATCTGTGAGATATGCACAAGCGGCACGTGTTGATTTTTCCACGTCACGGCGCTCATCCACATACCAGTTTCTTTCTAGCCCATATAGCTTTCCTGTAGTGTAAATAAACTGCCACATACCATTAGCTGCTGCTTTGGAATAGGCTTTCGGATTTAAACCCGATTCGATCATCGCTAAATAAAGCAGTTCTGGGGGTAAATTGCATTCGCTAAGAATTTGGTTAATCATCGGACCATATTTATCCAATCGGTCCAACCAAATCTCAAATTGCTTACGTCCTTTAGTTTGAAAATATTGGATAAACTGGTTTACTTTTTTATTCCGAACCAATGGAATATGTCCATCTCGGTCATCTACAACCGTAAATTGGGAGGCACCCATTTCTACTTCAAGCGGTTCAGTATAGAATGTCATATCCATTCTGAGCTGCTCAGCAGTAATGGCGGCATCGGCTTTATCCAATACCGTAAACCTATGGGTGTACAATTCAATCATAGATGCTTCAAAGCGATCAAATTCTTCCTGGTCTTCATCATTTTTATCGCCGTATTGATCTGCTTCTGTCAATAAATCAAATATACGGTTCAGTGTATAAACAGCTTCCAGTGTATCATCCATTACGTCTGCAATGAGTGCATCTGAAAGTAATATTTTTACATCACGCAAAAGTTGCGGCAAACGGTTTTGATTATTTTCGAATCCATTGCCATTTTCATAATTCTCCGATTGTGTTTGAGTTTCTTTTTGATTCTGGGGACTCGCAACACTAATGCTCAAAACCGTCAGCATTAAAATTCTTGTAAATGTCTGTTTCATTTATATTTAGGGTGAAAGTTGGTGGCGAAGTTAGCCGACTGAATCTTCCTCAGTCAAGCCTTTTCCCGACTGTTTTTGGAGTATATTTGTAGTACTATATCCTTTTAAAAATGGAAGGATCTTCACTTCACCACCATTGGCTTCAACATCTGAAGATCCGGCAATTTCATTTTTATTATAATCACCACCCTTTACCAATACATTCGGTAAAAGTTCACGGATTAATTCCTGAGGCGTTTCTTCATTAAATATTACCACTGCATCTACAAAGTCTAGGGATAATAATACTTTAGCACGATCTGTTTCATTATTAATCGGTCGCCCTGGACCTTTCAGGCTATTTACAGATTCATCCGAATTCAAACCAATAATTAGTGTATTGCCCAGTTTACTGGCTGATTGTAAATAGGTCGTATGACCTTTATGTAAAATATCGAAACATCCATTAGTAAACACCACTTTTTGACCTGATGATTTTAATTTACTAATTTCAAGTTTGGCTTCTGTATTAGTCCAAATAGGCATATTTATCTTCTTTAAGGAAGGCACATAATTAGTTACTAATCACAAAAAGATTCCATTTAAGCAGCATTTCTCCATTTAGCTTTTAGTGCAATTACTTCTTGCCTTACATCCTCAACAAATTGATTACGATTCTCAGAGCCTAAGTTTTGGGTTTCAATTGGGTTTCCGATTCGTAGTTCTATCGCTTGCCGGTTTAAGGTAAGTCCTTTCTTTTTCAATACATCTCTTGTTCCGCAGAGTGCAATGGGCACTACGGGAACACCCATTTGCATTGCCATAACAAGGCCTCCTTTTTTAAATGGTTTTACTTTCCCATCTAGGGAACGGGTTCCCTCAGGGTATATGATAATTGAACGGGGATTTTTTGCCATAGATGATTTTGCTTTTTCGAGCGACTTTAGTGCTCGAGTATGGTTTTTTCGATCAACGAAAAAATGTCCGCCAGCTATCATGGCCCATCCAAATATTGGAATCCATTTCAACTCAATTTTAGAAATAGCCACTACATGGAATGGTAATCCAGCAAAGACCAAAGGTATATCCAATGCTGATTCGTGATTGGCTGCAAAGACATAGTGGCTATTTAAATCTAATCTCTCCAAACCAATTATACTGTATTTAATACCGGCAATAGCTAACAATATTTTAGACCACGTTCGGGCAACCCAACCTAAAAATTTTCCCCGCCAATCAAATAGAGAACCAATTATACCGAGACTTGCAAAAAGGAGCGTCCAAACAACAAGATTAATTAAATACCAAAAAGAACGGAAACTAATCTATTACCTCCCTACCAAAATATGGTTGAAGTGGTTCAGGGATGGAGATAGTCCCATCTTTATTTTGATATGTTTCTAATAAAGCGACAAGTAGCCTTGGCGTAGCTACTCCGCTACCATTTAAGGTATGGACAAATTCGACTTTTTTATCTGAATTTCTACGATACCGAATATTGCCACGGCGAGCTTGAAAATCTTCAAAATTACTGCAAGAGGATACTTCAAGCCATTTTTCTTCACCCGGCGCCCACAGTTCTAGGTCATAACATTTGGCAGCTGCAAAACTTAAATCCCCAGCGCACAATTCGATCACACGGTATTTTAACCCTAGTGACTGGAGAATAGCTTCAGCTTGTTCTACCAGTTTTTCCAATTCTTTATAGGAATTTTTGGGTTTGACAAATTTGACTAATTCGACTTTATTAAATTGGTGCACCCTTAAAAAACCATGAGTATCTTTACCATAAGAACCAGCCTCTCGCCGAAAACATGCAGAATAAGCCGTATAATTGATTGGCAATTGATCTTCAGAAAGGATTTCATTTTGGTGAATATTTGTTAAAGGAACTTCCGCCGTTGGTATCAACCAGAGATCATCTTTTTCAGAAGCATACATATCATCAGCTAATTTTGGTAATTGTCCCGTTGTAACCGCTGATTCTGGCCTTACAAGAAAAGGTGGAAAGATTTCCTTGTAACCGTGCTGTTCCGTTTGGAAATCAAGCATAAAGTTAATGAGTGCACGTTCTAATTTGGCACCTTTACCAGTATAAAGCGGAAAACCAGAACCAGAAATTTTTGCGCCGCGTTCAAAATCAAATAAGCTCAAAGCTTTGCCTAATTCAAGATGTGCCATAATATTAAAATCTCGATCCAGTGTTTCTCCCCATTCCCGAACCAATTGATTATTTTTTTCATCCTTGCCTTCCGGTACGGATTCATGAGGTATATTTGGTAAACCTAGTAGCAATTGCTCCAGATCATTCTTGGATGATTGAGTTTTTTCTTCTAGCACTTTAATCTTTTGAGATAGTTTACGCATAGCATTGATTGCTTTATCTACATTTTCCCCTAATTTTTTTGCCTGAGCAATTTTATCAGAAGAAACATTACGCTTGGCACGCATTTCATTCGCCTGTGCTAAATCAGATCTGTACGATTCATCAAGCTTAATAATTTCATTAATTAATAATTTTTCACCCTTCCGAGCTAACCCTTGCTCTACTTCTTTTGGGTTATTGCGAATAATATCAATTGATAACATCTAATTATCCTGAATATGGTGGCAATAAGTTTGGATCCATGTCTTCCAAATTAGGGAATGCATTATCTTTTTCAGATACTAATTTATCTCCGTTCGTCCATTTTATTCCAATCCCAGGATCATTCCAATTGAGACCATATTCATCTTCCGGATGGTAATAATCTGTACACTTATATTGAAAAACGGCTGTTTCGGATAAGACATAGTATCCATGTGCAAATCCAGGCGGTACGTAGACACGGTTGTGGTTTTTATTATCCAAGGTGGTGGATACATGCTGGCCAAAAGTAGGTGATTCTTTACGGATATCTACTGCGACATCCATTACTTTTCCAGCACTTACCCAAACCAGTTTCCCCTGAGGATAATCCAATTGGTAATGTAATCCCCGCAATACACCCTTAGTAGATTTTGCTTGATTGTCCTGGACAAAATGGGTCGGGAGTCCATGGGCTTGAAAGTCAGACGTTTTAAAGGACTCAAAAAAATAGCCCCGTTTATCCGAATGAACTGTAGGCTCAATTATTACCACTCCAAGAATCGTTGTTTGAATTACTTTCATTCAGATTTTCTCCGGCCAACATTGTCGTAAGTAAAATCTAACGACTCCAATTCTTGGATGTTCAAAATATTTTTTGTATCAAGAATTATGGGTACTTTCATTAAGGTTTTTAATTCACCTAAATCCATTCCGCGAAACTCATTCCATTCAGTGAGAATGATGCAAGCATCTGCATCTTTCACCGCCCCCTGCCAAGAGCCAAAATAATTAATGTCAGGGAAATGGTTTTTGAAATTTTCTATAGCAATAGGATCGTAGGCATGTACTATCACGCCAGATTTAACCAGTTCGGAAACAACCACTTTTGAAGCAGCCTCTCGTACATCATCTGTTTGAGGCTTAAAGGCTAATCCGAGGACCGCTACAGTTTTTCCATTCAGATCATTTATGAGCCGCTTTAATTTTCCCACCATTCTAGTCTTCTGGGACACATTGGTTTTTATCGCCGCTTCAATTGTAGGCAATGGACTATTGTTTTTGAGTCCTGTGGCGACCAAAGCATGCATATCTTTTGGAAAACAGGAACCGCCAAATCCCGGGCCAGGATGCAAAAATTTCGGGCTAATGCGTCCATCAAGTCCCATTGCCCGCGCAACTTCATGAACATCTGCACCAACCATTTCACACAGATTTGCTATTTCATTAATATAACTTATCTTTAATGCTAGGAATGCATTGGAAGCATATTTGACCATTTCTGCTGTTTCAACAGAAGTCGATAAAATTGGGGTTTCGTTAATATATAATGCACGATATACTTCACGCATTACCTCAAGCGCTTTTGACGTTCTCGTACCGATTACTACACGGTCAGGATGCATAAAGTCTTTTATTGCAGCACCCTCCCTTAAAAACTCCGGGTTCGATACATAATCAAAATCGGCATTTGGCTGAATGGTACGGATAATATCCTCGATCCATTTCCCCGTGCCAACGGGAACCGTACTTTTTGTACATATAACCTTATAGCCGTTTAAATTTTCACCGATGGCTTTTGCTACGCTTTCAACAGCGCCTAAATCCGATTCTCCATTATTTCCTTGAGGCGTACCCACAGTAATAAAAATAATTTCAGAATCTTGGATCACTTTGTGAACGTCCCATGAAAAATGAAGACGCCCCTTAGCAACATTTTGCTTAACAAGCGATTCTAAACCCCGTTCATAAATCGGAATTTGACCTGACTTCAATTCTTTGATTTTATTCTTATCAACATCGGAACATATAACATGATGGCCAAATTCAGAAAGACCAGCTCCACTAACCAAACCAACATAACCGGTTCCAATAATTGTAATTCGCCTCATCTATAGACCTTTTTTAATTTTAATTTCAGCATATTCAGGATAACCCTCTATTGCGACGAATAAACCATTCAATACATAACAAGAGAATCATAATAATTAATAAAACTCTACTTTCATTGAATTTAATGATTTCTGCTTTGAATTCGCGGCGCACTTCTGGATTTATTTTATTAAAGAGGCTATCACGAGACCCCCAAACAAAAAATTGACCATTGGTACTATTTGATATCGTTGCTAGTAGTTTTTTATTTAAATACACCTGATTGAGCTCAATTTGGCTTTCTAAAATCTGGAAAGTTCCAGTTTGGATGGAATCCTGATTAGATCCCAATTGAATTGAATAATTGTATTCTCCCGGACCAGGGGCACGGAATTCTCCAATCCAGCGCTGTTCTTCGATATTATATGATATATCCCGTGTAATGATATCAGTAGACCCATGCATCACGTTAATGATTATATTTTCTGTTTCATTTTGAGTTTTTTCAAACGGCTGTGTACCGGTAATCTGAACCATTTCTCCTTGTTGATATCGATTTTTATTAAGCCTAAAAAAATTTTCATGTTCTCCACCACTTTTCAACAGCCAGGATATGGCCTGATTCCAAATCGCAGAGAATGATCCTTCTTGCGATAATTTTTGATCATGAAAATAGAGTGTATTTAATTCCGGGGAAGCCCAAATCATGGTACGTATATTTCCATTTTGATTCCTAAGCCATAGAGGCCAACCTTTTTCAGATACCGCTAGCGTGTCTGATGAAGCCTCTTTCCCACTAATTAGAATACTTTGTTTAAGTGGTGGAAAGTTTCCACCTGCATCTATTTGTTCATCAAGAAATTCCCAATAAAACCGATTTGATTCAATAGTACTGTCTTCGGTTACCACACCTAAAATAGAAGTAATTCCATTTAAAGAAACGATAGACTGATTGGGCCCCAGGATTAAAAATAACGCCGATTGGTTTGACAATAATTTTTTTCCTAATATACGGACAAAATCAGATGACAATGGCTTGATCGGGTAATTATCGAAAATAATTAATTCGTATGGAGATTCCCAAAATGATTTGATTGCCGGCCGGAATCGTGTTTCTGTTATTCGAATAAAATGATCTAACGCAACCCGCGGATTATTTTTTAATTTTCGTTTCAACACAGACGTATTTTTATTGGGGCTTCCGGTTAGGAGGGCAACTTTATACTGGTCCTTTAATACAAGCAGGCTGAACTCTTGACGATTATTCTGAATATCAATTTCATCTTCCACGGATGAAATTCGAACTTCATATTGTTGTTTACCAATCTCTTTTGGACGGAATCGAAAATTAACATCTTTTTTTGATTCCATTCCCATAAGCCGGATATGTTTGGATCCTTGTAATTCACTATTGTTATATAAGGAAACACTTAATCGATCTCCAATATTTCCCACAGATTGGATTGTAATATTGACATCAACCCAGTCACTTTTTAATACCACCGTGGGAATATCTATAGATTCAATCATTACATCTACCAATTTACTTCCTTCCCCAATACCGATAGTGTGAATAGGAAAATCAAATTGTTGGAAATCCTTTATCGGATTCTTGCCTTCAGTAATTAAACCATCAGAAATGATCACTGCGCCAGCTATCTGATTTTCAATCTGCTTTATTTTTTCTGGAATGATCCCTATATTGGTTGTAACACCATTGCCAATAAGTTTAGGTGTATTCACTTTTTGGATTTTGTCAGCAAATTGATATAATTGATAGGAAATATTTTTTTCCGAAAGTTGATTAACCAGTGACTGTATCCCCAATTGAACCGCATTAATGGAAGGTATTTGGTGATATTTTATACTTGCAGAATTATCAATAAATATAGCCCAATCCAATTTTTTCTCTTTTTCACCTGAAAAGTTTATAACTGGATTTAACAACATAATACCTAGAATAAAAAAAATAATGATGCGATAGCTAATTAATAATTGATACCACTTTTCATTAAATAGAATCTTATACAAATAAACAAATAATCCCGTGCCTATAAATAGAATTACCCACAGAACTAAATCAGCTTCATACAAAAATTCAAAATCCATGGCTTAAGTGAGTTTCAAATTGGGAAGGATTGGGAAATCGATAGGACTTGAACTTTTTTTTGAAAGATATAATTCACCCAAAAAGGCGATCATGGCCGCATTATCAGTACAATGAGCCATCTCAGGGAAAATTACTTTTTTAGAATACAAGTTTGTTTCAACACTATTTCGTAATGATTTATTGGCAGCCACACCACCAGCAATGACACATTGGTCACAATTTGTCTTATCCATAGCCCATAATAATTTAGTAGTTAAAACTTCAATAATGGCACTTTGATAACTGGCAGCGACATCATTTAAATTTACATTTTTTTGATTATCCATATAATACAATAGAGCTGTCTTTAATCCGCTGAAACTAAATTCCATGTTATTTTTTCCCATAAACGCACGGGGAAATTTGATCGCATTAGTATTTCCATCTTCAGCCAATTTTTCAATTTCCGGTCCACCGGGATAACCTAATCCTAAAATTCGCGCACCTTTATCAAATGCTTCCCCTACTGCATCATCCCTAGTTTCTCCCATCAGCGTATAATGATTTAAATCTTTCACGTACCATAATTGGGTGTGTCCGCCGGAAACGAGCAGGCAAATAAAAGGGAAATTCAACGTAGGGTCTGCCAGAAAGTTCACAAAGATATGAGCTTCCAGATGATTAATCCCAATTATTGGAAGTCCTAGCCCCAAAGCAAGCCCTTTGGCAAAACAAACACCTGTAATCAAGGCTCCAGCTAATCCAGGTCCTTGGGTAACGGCGATACCTTTTAATTGATTTTTGGAGATACCCCCAACCTCAAGGGTATCCGAAACCATATCATTCAATAATTTTTCATGTTCACGAGATGCAATTTCAGGAACAACGCCACCATATTTTCGGTGGATAGTTTGTGTACTGATTTGACTCGAAATTATTTTCTTATCCTGGCAAACGGCTGCTGCAGTTTCATCGCAGGACGTTTCAATGCCTAGGACAATCAACCAGCCCTCTTTGTGACCACCAGTTCAATGCTTTGGGGAGAAAGATCCATCCATTCAATTACATCTGATGGTGCCTGGACTTTTAAATCATAAAATTGCTTTCGTGAATTCCACATGTTAAAGTCAATCGAGATAAAGATATCTTCGGGTTTTAATTTGGCAATAAAATCGATCCCACCAACAACAGTAAGAGACACAGTCTGAGGGCTAACAAATGCTTGTAAATTTTCCCGTTGATTTAATATCCGAACCGGGATTTCACTGATTATTCTTTCACTAATGGACTGAACGCTTTGTTGAAAAGATACTGATTTGGGCGTGTATTCAATTAACTGACCACGGGCAACTTTTAAAGATAATAAGATGGAAATATTATTGGTCGCATCAATAACAGTGTCTGTTTCAGAAAAAACTTCAGTTATATTTTCGACAATATCCCGCGAACCAGCAATTTTAACCGAATCAGGTGAAATAACAGGAGGCCCTACCAAAGCGTAACCCGGGGCCGGTTTAATCAAAATATCGGGGTAAACAGAAACGACTTTTTCTTTATACTCATCGATACTAATGTGAACAGAACTGGGATAAATTACTTCAACATAATTCACATCAAATGTAGACGGAATAACAACTTTTTGGGGATATCGTTCGAAATAATCGTTTAGTCTAAACTCATATTCTTCAGAAATCCTTTCCAAATCTAAAACGAGTTTAAAATTAGGAATAAAATTCTTGAGGACAATTGTTTTGAATAAAGACCTTCCCGTACCATGTAGACGCACTTTCGCGGTGGAAGGAACCTCCTCTTTTAAGGCATGGCGAGCAGGTAAATTCCGAGCTTCGATTGGCATGTCAATCGCCATAGAATATTCATTATTACTGACAACAAACAGCCAGAGCAGCACGGCTAAGCCAATGGCGCCGAATCGAGTTCCCATCTTTTCCCAGGATAGAAAGGACTTTAGACTGTCAGGATTGAATCCCTTCCCCATAATTGATCGAGAGATTTAAAGACGCGGGTTATTCCTCCGCCGCCTCAATATCGCTTTCAGTTTCTTCATTTGCTTCAGTCGGAATTTCAATCTTTTCTGCAGCCGGGGATTCTTGATTATTAAGATAATCCTGAATGTCGTCTTTTTTACTCGGTTTATTATTGCTTAATTCTTCTAGAAATAAAATAACTTTCTTATCCTCCGGCCTTACTTCCATAACAACACTACTAATTTTCTGACCGGGCTTATATTTTAAGGGGAGTGCTTTGCGCTGACGTTTTGTTTGGCGATCAAAGGGAATAATACCTTCCACATCATGATCTAGCATTAAAATAATGCCTTTATCTAAAACCCGTACTACATCACCTTCGACTTCTTTACCTGTTTCAAATTGTTTTACCAATTCAGGCCAAGGATCATCCTTTATTTGTTTAAGGCCAAGGGCAATCCGTCTGTTATCACGGGACACTTCCAACACCCGCACTTCAACTTCCTTACCTTTTTCAATAATTTCCTTTGGATGACGAACAATTTTTGTCCAAGATAAATCGGATACATGAATCAAACCGTCAATCCCATCTTCTAATTCAACAAATGCACCGAACTGGGTTACATTAATGATTTTACCTTTGACAACCGTTCCCACTATATACTTTTCCTCAATCTGGTCCCATGGATCAGCTTGGAGCTGTTTGACACCCAAACTGATTTTTCGTTCTTCTGTATCAACGGCTAATACAATCGCCTCAATTTCATCACCGAGAGAAAACATTTCCGATGGGTTTTTAACATGTTGTGTCCAAGACATTTCCGATACATGAATCAATCCTTCAATGCCAGGTTCGATTTCAATAAATGATCCATAATTAGTCATGCTAACTATTTTACCGCTTATTTTTGTACCTTCAGGGTAACTTTCTTCAACATTTTCCCATGGATGTGGTGTCAATTGTTTCAGTCCTAATGAGACCCTTTTTTTATCTTTATCAAAATCAATTATTTTCACCGTGAGTGTATCATCTAAATCAATTAACTCTGAGGGATGATTGACACGCCCCCAACTCAAATCGGTGATATGAAGTAAACCATCAATACCACCAAGATCAACAAATACACCAAAATCTGTAATATTCTTGACGCGGCCTTCCATAATACTTCCAATTTCTAGTTTATTAAATAATTCGTCCCTTTGCACAGCCAGACTTTCTTCCAAAATCGCTTTATGAGAAACGACAACATTTTTTCGGAATTCATTAAACTTGACTACCCGAAGGTCCATATCAGTATCGATATATTTATCAAAATCCTTCACAGGGCGAACATCAATCTGGGATCCTGGTAAAAAAGCTTGGACACCGTCCAAGTCCACAACCATCCCACCTTTAATTCTACGAACGATGCGACCACTGATAATCTCCCCAGTTTCATGAACCTCACGCAATTTGGTCCACCTGCGCAGAAAATCTGCTTTTTCTTTCGATAGAACAGTTTTGCCGCTTTCATCCTCCATTTTTTCGAGATAAACATCCAGTTTTTCGCCTACACTTGGAAGGGCATCTTCGGCAAATTCATCACGCTTAATAATTCCTTCAGATTTAAATCCGATATCAATAAGGATTTCATTTTCATTCATCCCGATAACACGACCTGTTATGATTTCACGTTCACTAATATCAGAAAAAGTTGATAAATAACGATCTTGCTCTTCCTGAGGAACTTCTTCAGTTACCTCTGAGTGAAGCAGTTCTTCAATAGATACTTTTCGAATATCATCAAAGAGATCAACATCTAGGTAATTAACAAATAATTTTTCTATTTCAGCAGGTGCATCTTCAACTTTAGAAGTCGTAGGCACGTCTTCACTCACTTTAGAGCCGACCTCTAATTCCAGAGACTCATCGGTCTGTTCAACGACAGGTTCTTGTATGGCTTCGCTCATTTCAATTTTGTTTCCTATCTATCATTTTTTTACCCTGTTGACCATAAAGGCAACTTGCTCATCAAAAGTCATTTTCGATGTGTCTATTTCGATCGCATCATCTGCTTTACATAAAGGAGAATTGCTTCGTTTAGAATCCAAAAAATCTCGCTGGCGAATTTCTTCAACCAATACCGCGATGGATTTTTCCTCTCCAATTGCGATTAAATCCAGTTGACGCCTTTGAGCCCTGACAAAATCGTCTGCAACCAGAAAAAACTTGAATTTGGCATCAGGGAATACAATCGTTCCAATGTCCCTGCCTTCTACCACACAATCCTGATTTTTTGCAATATTTCTTTGGATCCGCACCAAAGCATTCCTGACTTGGGAAAGCGCACTAACGGTACTGACATAAGAAGTCACTTCAGCTTTTCGGATTTCATCAGAAACATCCTCTCCATTTAAATAGACAACTAATTCGTCATCTAATTTTTTGAGTCGGATATCAAGCCCGTCGAGCAATTGGCTTAATGCACTTTCATTGTCCAAAGTAATCTGATTTCTCAAAACGGCCAATGTGACACAACGATACATTGCTCCAGTATCTAAATGGATAAAACCCAATTCTCGCGCAACTTTTTTTGCCGAAGTACTTTTTCCTGTTGCAGCCGGCCCATCTATGGCGACAATCATCTCTTATTACACTCTCAATAAGCCAAGAAATCTACGGTGTTATCCATAGATAACAAATGAATATGACAGATAGGAAAAGAGACCAAAATCATAGACCGAGAGAATTAAGAATCTTCATTTCACCGGCATTTAAATCACGCCATCTACCGCGGGATATGTTTCCTAGCGCAATTGGACCAAATTGGATACGTTCTAAACTGAATAATTTCCGTTTCATGCGGTACATCAACCGCCGTACTTCTCGTTTTTGTCCATGGTATAGCCGAAGTAATACAGTCACTCGTCCTTTCACCTGCTTTTGCTTGACCACTTCTGCCTTACCCCATTCCTTTTGGCCAATATAAACTTTAATCGACATTCGCTTGATTTCCCATGCTCGGAATTTTTTATCTATTTCAACTTTATAAATACGTTGTATTCGGTTTTTAGGGTGCATTAATCGATTAGCCAATTCACCATCATTTGTCAATAAAAGCAATCCAGTTGTATCCTTATCTAATCGGCCCACGGGAAACAGCCTTTTATTATTGTCTATTAAATCCATTACTGTTTTTCGTTTTAATGGATCTTTTACCGTAGTAATGTAACCACTAGGTTTATTTAACAAAATGATTCGTGTATTTGATTCCGGCCTAATTCGTTTATTATCATAACGGACTTCATCAGTACTTTTCACACAGTATGCAGGATTCACTTCTACAACGCCATTTACAGTAACGCTGGTAGTCTGAATGAGTTTATCTGCTTCCCGTCTAGATGCAACCCCCGATCGGGCCAGATATTTATTTAAACGCATCAATTTGCTCGGTAAGTGCCGGCTGTTCCTCCAATAATTCAGCTACTTCTTTGAGTTTGGGTAATTCGGCAATGCGACTTAAACCAAATTCCTGGAGAAACTGATCTGTCGTTCCATACATTAATGGTCGACCAGGGCCCTCATTTCTTCCTTTAATTTTAATAAGAGATTTTTTTAAAAGCGTTTTGAGAACTCCAGCACAATCTACACCTCGAATCATCTCTACTTCAGGTTTGCTGATGGGCTGCTTATAGGCCACGATAGCTAGAGACTCCAGAGCCGCTTGAGAGAGATGTAATTTTCCTGTTTTATTTAATAACCGACGGATATACAAATCATATTCAGGCAGTGTCCTGAGCTGAAATCCACCAGCCACACTCTGGATTTTAAATGAATTTCCTTGCGCTAAATACAACTCAGATAACCGTTTAGTAACAGCTTCCAAATTTGGCGGATTTTCTTCAAAGATTAAATTGACTTTTTTTTGTGTCAGCGGTTCGGGACTGGCAAACAACAAAGCCTCGATGATGCGATCTACATTCAATTTGAATTATTATTAATTTTTTTCAAGTCGATGAATTTCAAAATCATTAAACAATTCATTCTGATAAACTAAAATTTCAAATAATCGAATTAAATCGAGGATGGCTAAAAAGGTGACAATTACTTCCAATTTATTTTGACAATTTGATAGCAAACGCTTGAAAGAAAGTATACCATCTCCATCGAAAGATATCATAATAAAATGCTTTTTATCATCCAAGCTGATAGGTTCCTGGTGAAGTTCATAAGCACTAATAACCTGCATCCGATCCATAGCTTCCTTAAAATATTGGGCTAAATCAAAAAGGTCCACTTTTCTTAGGTAAACACCTGCAGTATCAACTCCTTCCGCCTCTTGCACGAACGATCGCTCATGTCGATAGCTTTGTTCATGCCATTTCATCGATAATTCAGTGGTTACTTCTTTAAAGCGTTGGTATTCCAATAGTTGTTGGACTAATTCTCGCCGTGGATCTATGGGTTCGCCTTCTTCGTTTAACTCAGGACGAGGAATTAGCATTTTGGATTTGATACGCATTAATGTAGCGGCCATAAGAATAAATTCGCCCGCCATAGACAAGTTTATCGCTTTCATGTCTTCAACAATTTGCAAATATTCGGCGGTAATTTGTGCGATAGGTATATCATAAATATCGATTTCATCCCGCCTAATAAAATATAACAAAAGGTCTAAAGGCCCTTCAAACTTGTTTAGTTGAACTTTATACATTTACTTCACCATAGTTTAACCCCATAGCTTCACGTGCCTTATTAAGAAATCTATCAGCAACGGTGCTGGATTTTTCAGCCCCTTCTTTTAATTTTTGGAGCACAAAATCTTTATGGCTCGCGAGGTAATCCCGCTTTTGCCGAAAAGGCTCAAATCGATTCCAAAAACACTCAAATAATTCTATCTTTAAATTTCCATAACTTAAACCGGGACTTGCGAATCGATCTTTCAACTCTTTTTGTCCAGATTCATCAAGAAAGAGACTATAAAGTTGAAAGAGGGGCGTATTCGTGTCTTTTGGTTCATTAATACCCTTTGAATCTGTTACAATAGACATAAATTGTTTTCGAATGTTTTTTTCCAATCCAAAAATCGGAATTGTATTTCCATAAGATTTACTCATTTTCTGACCATCGATTCCCGGGACTAATTGCGTGGTTTTTTCAATATCCGGTTCAGGCACAATAAATACTTCACCAAAAGTTTGATTGAACCTAATGGCGATATCGCGTGTCATTTCCAAATGTTGTTTTTGATCATTACCAACTGGTACAATTTCTCCACCAAATAAAAGGATATCAGAGGCCATGAGAATTGGATAGGAATAAAGTCCCACATTTGCGGTCAATCCTTTTGCCAGTTTATCTTTATAAGATGTGGCCCGTTCCAATACTCCTACGTTAACGATATTAGATAAAAGCCAAGTAGACTCACAAACTTGAGGCACATCGCTTTGAATCCAGAAAGTGGATCGATCAGGGTCAAGCCCCAGGGCAATAAAATCCATGGCGGCATTCAAGGTATTCTTGGCTAGCCGTTCTTTATCCTGAATACTCGTCATGGCGTGATAGTTGACAATAAAACAAAATAGTTCATTCTCTTCCTGGTACTTAATCATCCGAGACATCATACCGAAATAATTCCCAAGGTGCAGTTCGCCCGAAGGCTGAATACCACTCAATACACGTTTCATTTAAAAAGATTCCATAAATAAATATGGGCGCCAAGCTGTTTGTTTTTCACGAATAAATTGCTGAAAATAATGAATCTTATTCGGCTTTTTTGGTAATCGTATTAATATCATTTTTGCTTCTTCAGGTGTTTGATTACTCTTTTTTCGATTACATGACTGGCAAGCAGTTACAAGATTTTCCCAAGTGTCCATCCCGCCCCGATTTTTTGGTAAAACATGATCCAAAGTCAGTGGATTCTTTTTCGAGGAACAGTATTGACATTGATATTTATCTCTAATCATCAGATTTTTTCGACTTAAGACAACATCCATTTTATGGTGCCGTATAAAATCTTTTAGTTTAACAATACTTGGCAAAGACAAGGTTACCGATGGGGAGTGTATTGATTCTTTATATGATTCCAGAATATCTACTTTTTCATTATAAAACAAGCAAATTGCCCTGCGAGCCGTACAAATATCCATCGGTGCATAATTGGTATTTAAAACCAAGACAGAACGATTCAGAATAGATCCATTTTTTGATGGTGAAATCATAGCGTGAAATTTACATCTTTGTTCCGTCACACAGAATCGATAAGTGTATGAAAAGCAAAAAAAATCACGACAGTATTTGCAACATTTTTTCGGCCGATAAATCCGTTTTTATAGGTTAGAAAAGAACAAACTAGTTTTTAAAATGCCAAGTAACACCAAACTGCATCATGCGTCCCAAAAGCGGATATAGATGGTTGGGGCGTACCCAAATATTATCATCCGTCAAACCATTGCTAAAACCTGAAACTGCGTTCAAAATATTGTTGATTTTATAAGATATTATAACACCGGACACATTAGCCTTCGCTTCAAAATGAAGCAGCCATTTATCCGGCAGGATCCATTCCGAATTTGTATTGCTAAATGGAACATGGCGAATCGGGTCAAATCCAAATGACGAAAGTCTCCCCATTGTACCACTTCCCCACAAATGGGTATCAATTTTCATCGATCTTTTAAACAGATTGATTTCCCCATGAAGACCCGTCACAACCATCGTGCCTATACCTCCACCATAAATGGATGAATCCAATTGTGTTATAATATTTGAATAAACTCCCCATCCCTTTTTAAATCTATATTGTATGTCGACACCAGTAAAAAGAATTTTTTCATCCTCATTTGCATCAATTCCTCTTTGAACAAATGACAAGAGTCCATTGATCCTTATACCACCTTGGGATATTCCGCTACGAATCGCTGAACGACTCCAAAATTCAAAAGATGATTTATCTGAAGGATCATCCAAATCCGGATGTTTAGGATTCGGAAAACCGGTTGACGAAACTTGGATGAATCCTTTCCCCAAGGTTTTCAGATAGTCCAATTCCCAAATAAATGGAAATGAATCATCTGAATTCAATATTTGCACGCCACCCATCAAGGATAGATTCCCTATTGATTTTGCTGAATACACTTTCGTCCACTTCAATGATCGATTATGTAGGTCGTCACTCACTTGTTGATATTCTTGTGTGAGGCCAAATGTGATCCCACTTGGAACATCAAATTGAATATTAATACGGCCTCGATTGATATCCTTGTAATTTGAATCGGCCATGGATGAATGGTGGACAAGCCGATGCTCAAAAAACTGGCCAACATATGTATTCATGGTCCAATTCCCTAAATACCGTTGGTAACGAAATCCCGCACTTAAGATATTATCATTCTCCAAACCATTAATGGTTGAGTCTGGCAATCCACTGCGTGTTACAAATCGTCCTGCAGACGCTTCCAATTTTTGATCATCCTTTTTTGCCTTATAGTTCACCCGATATGAATGGTGGATCGGCGAAGAACCTCCGCCTGGATGAAGGTAATGGCCTGTATTTCCGCCATGAGTGCGCTTAAACCCCCGGAAACCTAGTTTTCTACCAGGATTTTCAAAATCGGCGCCAATTTCCAATTGGTCATACAAATAATCACCTCGGTAATAATCAAAATAAGTATCAACCTTATCAGAATCCGGCCATTCACTCCATGATGGTAATGCACCCATCCCTGACTGTTGAAATTTCCTAGTAGTATGGGGTCCATATCTATTGGGATAAGTAGAATAGGTACCATCAAATAGCAGCATACCTGAATTCCATGCTTGATTCCAGAACAAGGAACCATCAGTAATGACTATTCCATTCTGACCGGCCCAGTCAAATGGGATTAAATAAGAATTTTCAGCAATTAAACCTGTCATTAGGCTCAAATGGGCAATGATTTTTCCCATATATTATTTTATATATTTAACCACACGGGGAACAGCCAATACAAATATAACGGCATTTGATACTTCGTGTAATACCATAAATCCCAGTCCTTGCGCCAGGGAAGCTAACGCGCCTGTGAATCCTAATCCTGCTGATAATGGATAGCTTATCAAAGTTAATACATCATAAATAAGTGTGAGCATAAATCCCAAGAGACTTAAGCCTACCAGCGATAATAGGTTGATTTTTTTTTTGAAAAAAAAGGGGCGAAATATCCCACCCACCACACCTGTAATGATCATACTGAAAATTTGCATAAGAAACAGTGGGGGAAAGCTTAATCCTGACCCCATTGGATTCATTCCAGAATAAATAAAAATAGCTGTACCACCTACCAGACCTCCCCATCCTGTTCCCAGTGTTACACCCGATAGGAATACGATAACCGTTATGAGTTCGATATTGGGTACAAGCATTAAAGAGAATCCCATTCCAACGGCAAGGGCAGCAAAAATGGCCGCCCGAACCAAATTATTTAGTTCCATCTTGACCTTTGTATAATGGAATCCGAAAATAATTATGATGGTTTGTAAAATCGCCCTCTTCCTGATCATCATTAATGGCCATATCCATAATATTCATTTGGGCATCAACCAAATCAATAAGGTGAACGAGCAAGGCCTCCTTGAATGCCGGTTTCTTCGGACTTTGCCATTGATATTTGTCTTGATGGGCAAGAATAATATGTTCCACTTTTAATAGAAGATTTTGAGGAAATTTTTTAATTTTTTTGGTAGCCTCCCTTACCATTTCAAGTCCGATAACTATATGTCCAATCAAATTTCCTTTTTCCGAGAAAGAAGCTTCATAATTCGATTCGATTTCTTGCAGTTTCCCTATATTATGTAACAGAACACCTGTTAGGACTAAATCTGTATCTAATTGATAATGGGGTGACAAGTACTTTGCCAAACGAACCATAGATAGAATATGTTCTAATAAACCCGAGCGATAATTGTGGTGCATGGATACCGATGCGGGATGATAAAGCAGTTTTTCCTTATTTTCCGAGTAGATATTATGACACAGTTTTTTCAGCTTTAGATTTCCCATTTTTCCAATAATTGTGTTGATTTCTTTCCACATATCTTTCGGATCAGCCTCAGCTGTGGGGATCACAAGAGCAGGATCAAATCCATAACGGGCATAGTTTTGCACAGTGGCTTTATTGATTCGTTTTACATTAAGCTGAGGACGATCCATGAATAATTCTACATCACCTTTAATGGCCACTGCGTCACCACTTGAAAATTTTTGATGAAATTTTTCTACCTTATCCCATACCTTACCTTGGACCTGCCCTGTTTGGTCCTTAAGAACAAGGTCTAGGTAAAGGTCTCCAGCCCTTGTATGCCGAAGATGTTTTTCTACGCAGAGATAAAATCCTTGTACGGTATCGCCTTCTTTAAACTTTGATATAGGAACTATGGACTTCATCGGTTCTAAATTTCATAGATAAAGTTACGAAAATATCGGCATAGACCCATGACCATCACAATTGAAAAAGTAAGGTATAATACACCCAAAGATGCGCGTATTCTGGAAGCTGTACTTACCCAGTGGTTTAAAAATCCGAAGGAACTAAACCTGACTGATCCTCGCATGCCCTATCCATTTAATTATAATAAATGGGTTACCATGACTTATACAAATCAAGATATCCAAAGTTTTGTGGTTAAATCCGATAACTGGATTATAGGAATGGGAGACTTGATGATTACACCGGAATTAAAACGTGCACATGCGCTCCATATTTTTATTGATGAACATTATCGGAAACAGGGTCTGGGAAAAAGAATGATTGAATATTTCGAATCCATTTCTAAAAAAGAGAAAATGGATACTTTCACCCTTCGACTTATATCTCAACACGTGTTAGAAAAAGAAATTTATGAAAATATGGGATTTCAACTTAATGGAAAATCAAAGTGGGGAAGCCCTATAATGGAGAAAAAATTATTTTGATTCTCTTTTATCATCCATTATATCAGGGACAGGACAATCATCACATTTGGGATCAACCTCAGGCTTTTTAAGTTGTCGAAGAAAAACACCAATGATGTACCAGATAGCAACTAGCCCAATACCGCCTGCAATAATGGTTTGCCAATTCATTAACTGAAACCTAATAATAACCCACCTTGATACACAAATAAGGCCCCCAAATAGGCGAGGATTGTAAGGTAGGCAATCATAAATAAAGGCCATTTCCAAGAATTCGTTTCTTGGCGAACAATCGCAAAGGTGGCCATACATTGGGCCGCAAATACATAAAAAACCATCAAAGCTAATGCCACCAAAGGAGTATAGGCTGGCTTACCAGTTTCCACATTAACATCATTCCGCATGGCTTCTCGCAGGTTAATTATATTATCACCTGTAGCTTCTACATTATATATTGTTGCCATGGTTGAAACCATAACTTCTCTAGCAGCAAAGGAAGTTAGTAACCCAATACCAATTTTCCAGTCAAATCCCAAGGGTTGAATTACCGGTTCTATGGCATGACCAATTCTTCCGGCATAACTATAGTGGATTGGGTTTACATTTGTAATGGGCTGATCCACTTTTGGGAATGAGGCCAAAAACCATAAAACAATAGAAATAGCCATAATAATTTTACCTGCGTTAACTAAAAATAATTTGCCGCGGATAAGAACATGGCGCAGAACCGACCGTGGAATCGGTACGTGATATGGCGGTAACTCCAATACGAAGGAAGATGACGTTTTTTCTTTGATAAATTTGCTGAAAACTTTTGCAAGGATTAAAGCAGTGGCTGTACCTAAAAAATACATGATCACTAAGGTCAATCCCTGCAGGTTTAAATATCCACTTAATGTGATAGGTGGGATAAAGGCGCTAATTAATAGTGTATAGATAGGCAGGCGGGCGCTACAACTCATTAGAGGTAGAATCAGGATGGTCACCAGTCGTTCCTTCCAACTATCGATCGTTCTCGTAGACATAATCCCCGGTATGGCACAGGCATAACCGCTCATGAGGGGCAAAATCGATTTACCATGGAGACCCATTTTGGTCATACTCTTATCAAGCATAAAGGCGACCCTGGCCATATAGCCCGTATCTTCCATAATAGTGAGAAAAAAACTCAGGATTAAAATCTGAGGAAGGAATATAATAATAGCCCCTACACCACCGATAATTCCCTCTACCAAAACATCTCTTAGCATACCAGGGAACATATTCTTTAATACAAAA
>DTTO01000059.1 GCA_012964665.1 Fidelibacterota bacterium | reverse complement strand
TAATTCCTCCTTTTCCATTAAATACGGTGGGAGCCACTCAGCACGTTGAGCGTATTCAATGGGCTGAAGTTGAACTATTATCTAATCAGAATGCACCTACTGATCCAGGGTTATATGCCAAAACAGAGGTGAATAAATAAATAATTTGTTCTAGAAATAACTGAACGCGCGCAGTGATATAAAAGCCTCCATTTATCGATGGAGGCTTTTTATTTTTCATCATAATAACTCAGGCTAATTATGAAAAAGACATTATTAATATTCATTCCTTTTCTTTCTCTCCTTGGACAATCGATCACGACCAATCAACTTGATCAATTAACTTTTCGTAATATTGGTCCTTCTGTTGCTGGTGGGAGGATACATGATATCGAAGTACTGCCCAATGATCCAGCGACGGTATTTATCGCCTCTGCTTCCGGTGGTATATGGAAGTCCACTAATAAAGGGACAACCTGGAAACCTGTGTTCGATGACCAGGCGGTTTCAACGTTTGGCGATATGGCCATTTCGCTATCCAACCCAGATGTAATTTATGCTGGCAGCGGTGAACAGCAGAATCGTCAAAGCACATCATGGGGAAACGGTGTGTATAAATCCGAAGACCAGGGTGAGACATGGCGTTCGATCGGATTAGAAAAAACCTATCACATTGCCCGTGTTATTATCCATCCTCAAAATCCTAATATTGTATTCGTGGCTGCTTTAGGAAATCTTTGGAATTCATCGAAAGAAAGAGGTGTATATCAAACAACCAATGGTGGAAAAAATTGGAAAAAAGTGCTTTATATCGATGAAATGACTGGCGTAGTAGACCTAGCAATGGATAAAAGCAATCCTAATATTTTATATGCAGCAACCTATCAACGTATGCGTAAGGCATGGGGCTTCAATGGGGGAGGGCCCGGCAGCGGTATTTATAAAACCACCGATGGCGGTAAAACATGGAATGAACTAACCGGCGGCCTACCTCCTGGAGATAAAGGAAGGATCGGACTGGCAGCATCAAAAACCAGGCCCAATATTATTTATGCAACAATAGAACACGCCGACTCAAGCGGCTTTTATCGCAGTAGTAACGGGGGTAGGACTTGGAAACGTGTCAATAAATTAAATCCACGACCCATGTATTACAGCCACATCTTTGTCGATCCCAATAATGATGATATTGTATACATGCTCGCTACTGAATTTTACCGAACAAAAGATGCAGGTAAGACATTTTACCAGATGCCAACCCGCCCTACCTATGATGTCGGAGTGCATAGCGACCATCATACATTGTGGATCAACCCAAACAATTCAAATCACTTTTTTTTAGCGGGTGATGCAGGACTCCATGAAAGCTGGGATGGAGGTATAGCGTATAATCGCCTGAATAATATTCCTATTGGCCAATTCTATGGCATTGGTGCGGATATGGAAGTGCCATACAATATTTACGGCGGAATGCAGGATAATCATTCATGGATGGGACCAAGTGCAACGCGACATTGGCTCGGTATTTTAGCCGATGATTGGAAACAGGTTGGATTTGGTGATGGCATGTATCAACAACCGGATCCGGAGTCATCCATGCTATACAATGCATCTCAAAATGGGAATATAATTCGTGTGGATCGTAAAACAGGAAATATGCAGGGGCTAAAACCTTTTCCAAGTGATTCCAAAGAAAAATATCGTTTTGACTGGGTGACACCGCTAGCGATTTCAAAACATAGTTCTAAAAAAATATTTCTGGGGGGAAATCGATTATTTATTAGTGATAACGGTGGTGATTCTTGGGAACGGACTGAAGATCTTTCGAGCAACACTAATCGCGATTCATTAACAATCATGGGTGTATTAGGTGCCGATATAAAGTTATCAAAAAATGATGGTACTTCATCTTATGGTGAAATTATTTCCATTTCTGAATCACCTTTATGGCATCGGATCATATGGATTGGCACAGATGACGGCAATATCCAAGTTTCAAAAGATGGTGGTAAAAAATGGGAAGAAGTCAGTAGAAATATCACAGGCGTTCCAACAAGTTCTTATGTGAGTCGTGTTCTTTCATCGATACGAAACCGTGGTTCCGCTTATGTCACGTTCGACCGACACCGGGAAGGTGATTGGAGACCCTATGTGTATCGAACAGATGATTATGGTAAGACTTGGGTACCTCTGACCAGGGGGCTTCCATCCGGTTCGGTGAATGTGATTGCTGAACACCCTGATAATCCGGATGTATTATTTCTGGGTACGGAACATGCGGTGTATCTTTCGGTAAATGCCGGATCGGATTGGACAAAATTCAAATCCAATCTGCCAACCACACTGTATGATGATTTGTTGATTCATCCGCGAGAGAAAGATTTAGTTTTAGGAACTCATGGAAGAAGTTTTTGGGTTTTGGATGATACATCTCCACTGGCAGAATGGTCTACAGTTTATAATAAATCCGTCCATGTTTTTTCCGTAAGGTCTGCAACCCTGTTTCACTATTGGAAAGACACATCCTATCGTGCTCAGGAAGAGTGGGCAGGGGAAAATCCTCCTTATGGTGCAATTATCAGTTATCTTGTTAATTCAGATGTGGATTCGGTCACCATCACAGTCAAGCGTAGGAAAAATCAAGTTATCCGCACTTATCGGCAACCAGTTGTGAATGGTTCTATTCAGCGGTTGGTCTGGGATTTGAAATATCCGCCACCATCATCACAACAAAATGAATCCAAAACGGAAGGTTTGCAAAAGCCTAAACCGGAAGATATTTTACCTAAACCTGCTCATACTTTAGATCCACAAGGTCCTTCCGTGTCACCAGGGCTTTATTCAGTCACGGTTGCCGCCGGTAATGAGACCAGTACGCAGACGATTCGTGTCAATCCAGATCCAAAATTGAATTTAAAAGTTGGTGATTATCGTCAGCAGGAAAAATTTCTGGTTGAACTTATGGTCATTTATGAAAATGCACATGCCATGAATGAAAAGCTGAAAATTAAAATTAAGGAATTAGAAGAAATACTCGATAAAGATGATGAGAAGCTAAAAAACGTCAAAGACCAGCAGAAACAGGTAAACACAATTCGGACTGGGGCGACACGCTTGGCTAGTGAATTAAAGGGGGGCGGCGTAAGGCAGGGCTCATTTTTTCCGCCGACCAAAACGCATCGGGATCGATTTCTTCGTCTTCAAGCATTATGGGATAATTTATCTACGGCTGATTAATCATGCGATTGGAACACATCATCAATTACCGCAAAGTGAGCGATACCATATCTACCGCTGGGCAGCCGACACGTTCAGAATTAGAATTATTATCTGAAAAAGGGTTTGAGACTGTGGTTAATATTGCCATGGATGACTCCGATGGCGCCATCCCAGAAGAAGAGGATATTCTAACTGGTTATGGCTTGGAATATCACCATATACCGGTTGTTTGGGAAAATCCGCAGCAATATCAATTGGATCAGTTTTTTGATTTAATGGATAGAATAAAAGGACAAAAAACATTCGTGCATTGTGCAAAAAACTATCGTGTGTCCGCCTTTATGTACCTCTATTATATTCTTCGCCTTGGTTTGGATGAAAAGCATGCTAAAGGTGTCATGTTTCCAGAATGGAATCCAGATCAAACCTGGACAGACTTTATCCAAACAGCCTTAAATCAACCATAACATAAATTCATTATAAAATGCACTATAATAGCCATTTCATTTGAGAAGCTATTACTAATCTGTCTATATATAGATTCAATGAAATAAACATGAAGATTATAACTCGATTTAGGTATTGGCTGTATTATTGTATTGTCCTGGTTTTTCTCATTGTCACAGGATGTGATGATAGTGCCGATAAACCAGATGAAAATGGAATACAGCCACCCGTTGACACAACAAAGCAGGATACATTCCCTGCTCTTGGTCATGACGGACCATATTCTCCTGATTCAATATATTATGGTAGAGAAAGTTATGTGGAATACCATGCCGGTAATTTACCGATTATACTTTCAGCTCCTCATGGAGGATGGAAGGTTCCAGATGAAATTCCAGACCGTACTTATGGCACAACTGTAACCGATGCGAATACATATCAACTGACAAAAGTTCTGATGGACAGTATAACGGCTCGTTTTGGTGCCAAACCGCATGTTATTTTATCTCAGTTGAAACGAATAAAACTGGATCCAAACCGGGATAGTGTTGAAGCCGCCCAAGATGATAAATATGCGCTACGGGCCTGGCAGGAATACCACCATTACATTGAAAATGCAAAAAAACAGATTTCAAGCAATTTTGGCAGCGGTTTGTTTTTGGATATGCATGGTCATGGGGAAAATCCAGACGGTTATTATGATTTACGCATCTGGTTGGGATACCTTATAAGGGGAAGTGAACTGGATCAGAATGATGAAGTTTTGAATACGGTTTCATATAAAAATAAGTCGAGCATAAGAGCCCTTGCAGATTCTTCCTCATATACTTTTATTGATTTATTGAGAGGGAAGACCAGTATAGGCACATTATTAGACAGTTTGGGATATGCTTGTGTCCCCAGTACAAAGGATACAGGTCCTGCAGGTTCACGTTATTTTAATGGAGGATATAATACAGTCCGACACGGCTCGCGGGATGGAGGAAGCATTAGCGCCATTCAGATTGAAGCGCCCAAACCAGGGATTCGCGAGAACCAGGCTACCTGGTCAAAATTTTCCAGTGCACTTACAACAGCGGTCGAAGAATATTATCAATTGCATTTAAACCGTAGCTTGAAGCGTTAGTTTTTCAATTTAGTATTGAATATTTTACCTGCGGTTGGTGCCATATCAAAATTGGAATGACCAATACCCGGTACCGTTTCCAATTTCCAGTTGAAATTAACTTCCAATGAATCAGCCATTTTCTTGGCTGTGTTAAAAAAATTATTTCCACGCTCAAATCGGTGATTTCCTTGTCGCATTGCTTCTTCCGTTTTTCTTAAGGACGAAGCATTAGGGTCTGTATCCTCTTCTCCAATAACAATAAACAAATCCATGCTGAATTTCTCCTTTAGACTATTTATTGTCATTGGAGAATTTTTAAACCCATAGGGAAAATTTTCATTGAAATCGATCATGTTATACCATCCGGCATTGGCAGCGATAAATACAGATGCGTGAATTGGTTGGGTATAAAGGGCGAAACGGTGAACAAATTGGGAACCGGCAGAGTGGCCATAAATTCCGTAATGATCAACAGTTGTTGCACCTTCCTTTTTTAAATATTCAAAGATTGGTTCAATTAGGGCAAATGTCCATAGTGTAGAATCAATTAAATTATCTCCGTCATACATTCCGCCTAAATTATATCCCGCAGAGCCAGGAAACTGATGTTCATCAATTTCTGGACAAACAACAAGGAAATTGTATTCACGGGATGGCTCAACCCATTCAATGCAATAATTTCTCGCATCGCGATTGGCTCCGTGCATGACGAATAATACGGGTATATCCTTTTTTGTCGAATCTGGAAGAAAAGTATAAACGTCAATTGCTTTGTCTGAAAGATGCTCATATTCTTTAAATTCAAACTTGCTTATGCCCGGAGGAACCAGTATTGAACTATCTAAATTTTCTTCTTCTAAAGACTCGTTTTTATCAGAACAACCGACCAGCAGAAATACGCCGAAAATGGTTATGAATCTTTGAAAATGTTTAAAGTGTGAAAAATTTATCAAAATTTTAATTTAATTTCTTTTGCGGACCCTCAAAATAATAATTATTTACAGAATAAATTAAATGCAAACTAGTGACAGATCCTGACTTCGCATGAACCAACAAAATAAAAAAATCGCAATATTGTGCCACGGTGCCTTTAATTATATCAAAAATAAAACTGGGAATATGCTTATTCGATACCGTCCAGATGAAGTCATCGCTGTAATTGACCGAAGCAAAGTGGGAAAAACATCCGATTCAGAATTGGGGTATGGCGGTGATATTCCAGTAATTGAAAACTTTAATGCCTCCAAACAATATCAACCAGACACTTTAGTAATTGGCAATGCCTCCCAGGGTGGCTTTATCAGTCCTGAATATAGACAGGAAGTAATTCAAGCCATTGAATATGGGTGTGATATTATAAGCGGAATGCACCAATTTTTAAATGATGATAAACAATTATTCGAATTAGCAGAAAAACATGGTGTTTCTTTGACTGATTTAAGGCGGCCTCCAAAACCACCACGTTTTTCAAAAGGAACATGGCAAACCCGTGAAATTCCTGTTCTGTTAATTGTTGGAACTGATTGCGACACAGGAAAAATGACCACTGGTTGGGAAATCACCCAGCGTTTAAAAGCACAAGGCTGTGAGGCGCGTTTCATTGGTACCGGCCAAACGGGAATTTTGCTCAGTGGTAATGGCGTTCCAGTTGATGCTGTCGTGGCGGATTTTATGGCTGGGGAAATCGAACATGAGATTGATAATGCATCCGATGGTGCAGATATAATAATTGTTGAAGGACAGGGTTCAATTACCAATCAGTATTATGCGGGGGTCACCTTGGGTTTAATGCATGGTGCTATGCCGGATTATATGTTAATGACGCATGATCCTGCCAGGGAAGAAGATGTTACGGATTATCCTATTTCAACTGTGGGGGAAGTCATGCAACTTCACTTGGATTTAATGAAAAATTTTAAAAAGTCAAAATTCATTGGTATCAACCTGCTTACGGTTGCATTATCAAAAACAGAGGCAATGGCCAAAATAAATGAATCCGAAGAAAAATATAATATGGCGACTACTGATTTGGTTCGATTTGGAAATTTGGGTTTAATTGATGCCATTAAAAGAGAGTTAAACTAATGAAACGAACATTTATTTTTTCATTTTCATTTTTTCTCGGATGCAGCGGTTTACCGCAAAAACCAGGAGGGATCTATCCGGAATCCTCCCATAAGGTTAGTAACTCCAATGATGGTACTGTTGCTACAGCCCATCCATTGGCAACCAAGGCAGGAGTGGAAATGCTGGCAGCGGGAGGGAACGCCGTAGATGCGGCAGTTGCTGCAGCCTTTGCCCTAGCGGTAGTCGAACCCAGCATGAGTGGTATTGGCGGTCGTACACAGATTTTAATCGGGAAGCCGGACGGTGAAGTTATTGGTATCGACGGTACCACCCAGGCGCCATCGACCTACGATTTCGAAAATGCACCAAAAAAACGCTACGGTTATCCCAGTATCGGTGTGCCCGGCGTAGTAAGGGGATATACTAAAGCATTATCTGAGCATGGTTCACTACCTTTGAAACAGGTGATGACACCTGCGATACGATTAGCAAATAATGGTCATGAACTAATCAGAGGTGAAGCGATGAGGCAGCAATTTGTTCATGAACAGCTAAAGGAATTTGCAGGATCAAGGCATTATTTTCTAAATGAGGATGGTTCTTCAAGAAATGCAGGTGATTGGGTAGTCCAAAAAGACCTAGGCCGTGTATTGCAGGCCATTTCAGATGAAGGCGCAGAAGTATTTTATAGCGGTTGGATTGCAGAAAAAATTGTGGAAGACAATCAAGCCAATGGCGGGGTGCTCACCTTGGAATCTTTGAAAAATTATAAGGCAGAAGATTCTCATATTGTGACTGGAAGCTATCGTGGATATGGCTTAAAAGGTCTCTGGATGCCGGCATACGGCGCCATTACAATTGAAGCACTTCAGGTATTAGAAACAATATCGGATGATTATACCGATAATCAAAAATGGGGTGAGTCGGTTTATCATGCCATTAAAGCGGCATATCTTGATCGAAAAAAACAACATACACTGGAGGATGCGGATAGACTCACATCAAAACAGTGGGCTCAAAAACGTGCATCTGAAATACATAACGATACAGCAGTCAAATTGAACTGGAAGAATCTGCCTGAATCGTGGACTGTACCCATGGGACATACAACGCATTTAACCGTTGTAGATAGAAACGGTATGGTTGTAGCACTCACGCAAACAGTGGGGACAACTATGGGATCTAAAGTGGCAACTCCAGGACTGGGATTTATTTATGCACAAACGCTAGGGGGGTATCTTGGAGAAGTAAAGGCAGGATATCGAGCCGCGTCTCATATTTCACCTATACTGGTTACAAAAGATAATAAACCATTTATAGCCTTGGGTGCAGCCGGCGGCTCTAGAATACCTTCATCAATTGTAGCTGTAATCAGCCGTATAATTGATCAGGGAAATACATTGGAAAAAGCAATCGCTCTACCCAGAGTACAACCAATTGAAAATGGAGTTGCTATAGAGTTTACATCCAATGGAGGATGGTCAGGTGCAGATAGTGCATATTTTGCACAATTGGGCCATGAAGTAAGTGTCCAGAGAAGACCAGGTAGTTTCGGACGTGTGCATGCTGTAATCAAAAATGAGACAAATGGAAGTTGGACAGGTGTAGCCGATCCAGACTGGGAGGGCAGTGCGGCCTCACCAAACAAATAAATGTATTAAGGATAGGTTCGGTGTATATTTTTATTAGACTTTTTCTTTTGAAGGTTGAATGAAGCTTATATTTTATTTCTTATTTGCCCTAGCTTGGGTTAATGCTAAACCTAACGGCGATGAAGATCAATACCTATTGGCCGGATTAGATAAGTCAGTCGAGATTCTTGTGGATCATTGGGGTGTTCCACACATATATGCTCAAACAGAGAAAGATCTGTTTTTTGCCCAAGGATTTTATGCCGCACGCGATCGCCTCTTCCAGTTTGAAGTTTGGCGTCGTCAAGCCACTGGTACAGTTTCCGAGATCACTGGTAAACGAGATCTCAAACGCGACTTAGGTACTCGCCTGTTCATGTTTCGGAAGGATATAAAAAAAGAAATGAAATATTATCATCCTCAGGGCGAAATAATCATTTCGGCATTTACAGATGGGGTAAATGCATACATTAGTTATACTCAAAATAATCCTGAAATTCTACCGATAGAATTCAAAATGTTAGGGATCAAACCGCAATTTTGGACTCCTGCTGTAGTAATATCTCGTCACCAGGGTCTGCTAGGAAACATTGGGGCTGAACTTAGATATGGACGGCAAGTTCATGCTTTGGGAGAATCTACAACCAGATCTCTAAATTGGTTTCACCCTTGGGGAGAACCGGATATTAGCTTAGATCCGAAAATCAACGGAGATCACTTAAGTAATGATATTCTTGAACTATATAATGCATTTAGAACTTCTGTAAAATGGACTCGGGAAGATGTGCTGCCAAAATATCGCGCATCTATAAAATCTTCTGCAATAGAATCAAATTTGAAATTTTCTGCTATAGATCTACAGGATCTAGAAAGTATCGGCAGTAATAACTGGGTTATACATGGCAGTCGCACAGCCAGCGAATATCCTATGATGGCCAATGATCCTCATCGCGTACAGGCAGTGCCTTCGCTAAGATATATGGCTCATTTAGTTGGCCCAGGGTGGAATGTCATTGGTGGTGGAGAACCGGAGATTCCAGGAATCTCTATAGGTCATAACGGTTACGGTGCCTGGGGACTGACTGTTTTCCGTACAGATGGAGAAGACCTATACGTGTATGAAACCAATCCAAATAATCCCAATAAGTATCGATATAAAAACCGCTGGACAGATATGGATATTATTGTAGATACAATAATAATCAAGAATGATGATAATCAGGTTGTTGATCTTAAATATACCCGACACGGACCCGTAGTATATGAAGATAAGGGAAATAATATCGCATATGCGGTACGATCTGCGTGGATGGAAATTGGCGGTTCTCCTTATTTAGCCAGCCTGCGTATGGATCAGGCGAAAACCTGGGAAGAATTCCGCGAAGCCTGTAATTATAGTCATATACCAGGCGAAAATATGGTCTGGGCAGATCGAAAAGGAAATATTGGATGGCAATCTGTTGGGATTGCACCAATCAGAAAAAATTGGAGCGGTTTGGTACCCATCCCTGGCGATGGCAGATATGAATGGTCAAGTTATTTAGAAATAAAGAAAAAACCTCATATCTTGAACCCAGATAATGGTTATTTTGGAACGGCCAACAGTAACCTTACACCTCAGAATTATCCTCACCGCAATGCTGTAGGTTGGGAGTGGAGTGATCCTTCTCGATGGTCACGAGTAAATGAAGTATTAGGAAAGAATAATCAATTTACTATGCAGGATATGGCCAAACTCCAAACCGATTATTTGTCAAATCCTGCTCGGACATTTGTGCCATTATTAAATGGACATCCATCCAATAATGAACAGGTAGAAAAAGCTCGAAAAATACTATTGGATTGGGATTATCGCATGGATCCCAACTCCATTGCAGCGGGGATTTATGAAGCCTGGCAGAAAGAGATCCAAAAAGAGATTCGCAATTTATACGTTTCTGAGGATGCCCAATCTTTATTTCGTTCCTTACCTATGAAACGTACTATCGACTGGATCCTTTCTCCAGATGGCCATTTTGGAATGAACCCGATCAAAGGAAGGGATGATTTTCTTTTAGCAACACTTGAAGCAGCCGTAAATAGCTTATCTGAATCCTACGGTGACAAGCTGAGTAACTGGGTGTATGGTCAGATTGATTATAAACATATTATGTTGTGGCATCAATTGAGCACAGTTGTAAAACCAGATATTGCAGCAAAATTAAATGTAGGGCCACTTCCCAGGGGTGGAGATGGTTTTACAGTAAATAATACAGGCGGATATAACAATCAGTATTCTGGTGCTTCCTTTAGAATTTTAGTAGATACTGAAGACTGGGACCGAACACTTGGCATGAACAATCCAGGCCAAAGCGGTAACCCAAATAGTCGTTATTACAATAACCTATTCGAAGAATGGGCCAGTGATGGTTTTTTCCCTCTGTTTTATAGTCGAGAAAAAGTTGAATCGGTCACTTCAGAAAAAATTAAACTGATACCAAATAAACATTTTAAATAAGGATAGATTGATGATGAGAATACTTTTATTATTGATGAGTTCTGTCATATTAACTGGACAGCCAAAGTCACCCGAAGCGATATTTGGCTTTAAAGTAGGGGCAGATTACAAATTAGCTGATTATTCCCAGATGCTCACTTTTCACCGCCAACTCGCTAAAAATTCTGATCGAGTATTGCTGGAAGAAATTGGTAAGTCGTCTGAAGGCCGGCCAATGGTTTTACTTTATATATCCTCACCAGAAAATTTATCACAATTGGACAAGTGGAAAAAAATCAGCGGTGAGTTGGCACTCGCCAGAATAGATGATGCCACTGCCAAAAAGCATTCTAAAAATGGGAAAGCCATTCTTTGGATTGATGGTGGTATGCATGCTACGGAGAGAGCTCACGGTCAAATGACAGCAGAATTAGCGTATAAGATTGCGACAGAAGAAACAGATGAAATGCAGAAAATACGTGAAAATGTAATTGTGCTATTGATGACTGTAATCAATCCTGATGGGATGGAAATAGTTGTGGATTGGTATAGAAAAAACCTTGGAACGCCTTATGAAACAACGGGCCCCCCTGTTCTGTATCAGAAATACGTGGGGCACGACAACAATCGTGACTGGTTCATGAATAATATGCTTGAATCGCAGGCTGTCTCCTACAAATTATACAATGAATGGTATCCTCAAATCGTGTACAATCACCATCAAACTGGACCGGCATGGGCCAGAATTTTTTTACCACCTTTTTCTGATCCTGTGAATCCGAACATTCATCCGGGTGTAACAACGGGTGTGAATTTGGTTGGTACAGCCATGGCCAATCGTTTTGCCATGAAAAAAATGGGCGGTGTTGTCTCAGATTTCCAGTATAGTATGTGGTGGAATGGTGGAATGCGTACTGCTCCTTACTACCATAATCAAATTGGAATACTAACGGAGACCAGCCACTCAACGCCAACACCTAGATTCTATGACCCAGATTCTATACCCAAGACAATTGGAAGTCGAAGAAGCGGTATGGTCAATACTGGTACTGATATATTTTTACCGCTACCGTGGGAAGGGGGCGAATCTCATTTCAGAGACGCAGTTGACTATATGTTAACCGCATCCATGGGAGTGATGAATATTGCAGCTGATCTAAGAGAAAAATGGTTATATGATATTTATCGTATGGGCAGGGATGCAATAGATGCAGGTGAAAAAGGAGGGCCATTTGCATATATCGTACCCAATGATCAGTGGGATGTATACGAAACAGGAAAATTTTTAAGTGTGCTGCGAATGAGCGGCATTGAAATAGAGCAATCCACCAAAACGTTTAATGCCGATGGCAAAAGATATGAAAAAGGAACATATTTCATTTACGCATCACAGGCTTTTCGTCCGCATCTTCTTGATATGATGGAACCACAAAATTATCCTGAACTGAAAGATGCCAGTGGTAAACCAAAAGTACCTTATGATCTAGCAGGATGGACACTTCCGCTTCAAATGGGAATTAGGGTTCATAAAGTGGCTAAACCATTTAAAGCCACTACCAATTCAGTAAATGAATTATCAGTCAAAATGCCATCTGGAGTTGTATCAGGTAAATCGAAAAAAGGATATACGTTTTCCCATAATACCAATGCAGCCTTTATTGCACTGAACGAACTATTATCTGCAGGATCGCAAGTTTATTTGATGAAAGATGGAACCTATTTCTTAAAGGGAAATAGTCAGTCTGAAAAATCAAAGTTAAAGGAATTGGCAGAATCGTATAACATATCATTTAAAACTTCTTCAAAAGATCATTCAATAAGTGGAACTAAGATCAATTTTTCAAAGGTCGGCATTTACAAATCATGGCAGGCCAATATGGATGAAGGATGGACACGTTGGGTTCTAGAACAGTATCAATTTCCATTAGATACGCTTCACAATAAAGATCTGCTTTCAAGAGACTTGAGCCAATACAGTGCGATCATTTTACCATCACAGAGCGGAAATGGTATTCTAAACGGCCACATGCCCAATACCATGCCGGAAGGATACACTGGAGGAATAGGTCCTGAAGGTACATTGGCCTTAAAGCAATATGTAGAAAATGGGGGCAGGGTCATTGCGCTTGACCAGGCAAGTGATTTTCTAATTCAGCAGTTTGGACTGCCGGTTAGAAATGTTGTCGCATCAACTCCTTCTAGTAGTTTCTTTATTCCGGGTTCTTTAGTGAGAATCAATGTAGAAACTGATAGTGAATACACTTTTGGGATGCAAAAAAATGCGGTCGCCTATTTTGTCCGTAGCCGTGCGTTTGATATAGTAAAATTGCGGGAAAAAGGTGAAGGCGGTAAGGAAAATATCAAAAGGCCGCCTGATCAGCCGGTTACTGTTTTAGCCCGTTACGCAAAAGATAATATTTTACTGAGTGGGTGGGCGATGGGCGAAAAGAAGCACATTGGAGGAAAAATTGCAATGGCCGAAGTCAAAGTTGGGGAAGGAAGTGTTATTTTAATTGGATTTCGACCTCAGTTTCGCGGTCAGCCAAGAAATACATTTAAACTGCTGTTCAATGCGCTGTACTAAAATGCGTTGATGAAACTTTCTTTTACCACGTACCGAATTCATTGTACGCACCCTTTTGGGATATCCCGTAGTACCCATGCGCATTATGACATTGTATACATCTACCTCGAGGGGGAAGGTATCACTGGTCGCGGAGAAGCAGCGCCATCGGGCCGTTATGATGAATTTACTGATGATATTTTAAATGTACTAAAGTCGGGTATTTCCCTGCCGGAAAGCATGTCTGACCCAGTAGCATTTTCAGATATAGTCTTGGCTCAGTGTAAAGGCATAAAGGCTTTAGAGGTGGCATTTTCCATGGCGATCCTGGATTGGTGGTGCCAAATGGAAGCAATGCCGCTATATCAATATTTGGATGCTGATCCCTCTATTGCGCCAAAAACATCTTATACGATTTCTATTGGTGATCCAGATCTAATACCGGATAAGGTGCATGAGGGCATGCCTTATGCTATTCTAAAGGTGAAATTAGGTATTGGTTTATCTGAAGATAAAGCCATGATGAATGCCATTAGAGAACATACAGACAAATTAATACGGGTCGATGCGAATGAGGGTTGGGATCTTTCTACTGGAATAGAAATGTGCAAATGGTTGGCAGACCAGAATGTGGAATTCGTTGAACAACCTTTTAAATCCACAAATTTAACGGATACGGCTGAGTTACGATCCAAATCGCCTCTACCTCTGATTGCAGATGAAAACAGCCTCTATTCAGGCGATATTCCAGGTATTGAGGGTGTTTTTGATGGGATTAACATAAAGTTGATGAAATGTGGCAGCATATTTGAAGCACAGAAAATGATCCAAATGGCTCGAGAACGAGATATGCAGATCATGCTGGGATGTATGATTGAGTCGTCGGTTGGCATCACTGCAGCAGCCCATTTATCGCCGTTAGTGGATTATGCCGATCTTGACGGGAATCTGCTAATTAACAATGATCCTTACAGTGGTGTTTTGGTGGAGGATGGATATTTGAAATTGCCAGGAGGATCAGGATTAGGTGTATCCTTAAATTCGGATTCAGAAAATTTGATATAAACAGGATGAAAATACTTGGAATTGAACATATCGGTCTGGCGGTAGATAGCCTGGATACGGATGCACCGTTTTGGAAGCATGTATTAAAAATTTCACATAAAGGTACCGAGGCAGTTGAAGATCAGGGTGTAACCACAGATATTTACGATACTGGGCGCGGAAAGGTAGAACTTTTGGAGGCCTTGGGTGAAAATACCGCTGTTGGGAAATTTCTAAAAAATCGCGGCCCAGGTATACATCATGTATGTTTTGAAGTAGATGATATAAATAATGCAATAAATGAACTTAAAGAATCAAATATACGAGTATTATCAGATAATCCGACTACAGGTGCGGAAGGATATAAAGTAGTTTTCATCCACCCCAAAAGCACTGGGGGCGTATTAGTTGAATTGGCTGAAAAGCCCTAACCTTTATTTAAACCCTCCGCAGTATTTACAATAAGTTCCCACGATCGCTTAAGGTGGGCAAGTGTCGTTGTTGCTTGTCCGACTGATAAACGTATCACATACTGATCATTTAGCTTGGTGTGAGTTAAATATATTTGACCACTGGCATTGAGTTCGTTCAACAGTCGTTCGTTAAATTCATCACCATTTTTATGACGGAAGCAGATGAGATTTAGCGGCACAGGAGCCATAACCTCGAAGCGGTCATCCTCTTCAATCCACATTTTTAATTGCTGGGTATTTGCCACATGGCCACGCATATATTCCTGGAGTCCTTCCACACCATAGTAATTGATGACATGCCATAGCTTAAGTGCTCGAAAACGCCTACCAAGAGGGATGCCCCAATCGCGATAGTCAAACACAGCACCAGTTTCGGTCTCCTTAGTTTTCAAGTACTCCGGCAAAATGGATAATGAATCGATAAGCATTTTTCTATCAGCGACATAAAATACACTGCAGTCAAAATTTGTGAGCATCCACTTGTGAGGATTAAACGTGTAACTGTCAGCGTATTCGATTCCTTCATGAATGAAGCGATATTCAGGGCAAAGTGCTGCAGGCCCGGCCATGGCGGCATCCACATGGAGCCAAATATCAAATTCCTTACATATTTTTCCAATTGCTTCCAAAGGATCTAATGCAGTGCTGGAAGTGGTTCCGACAGTAGCACATACAAATGCAGGTGTAAGTCCATCCTGAATATCTTGTTCGATTTGAGACCGTAATAAATCGGTTCGCATTGCAAATGTCTCATCCGTATTGATTATGCGAAGGTTGTTTTTGCCCATTCCTGCAATCTTAACGGCCTTTTCAATGGAAGAGTGTGACTGATGTGAGGTATAGGCCGTTAGATGCCCATTTGACCCGTTTTTGTTTGTATCACCATTAGATGCACGTTCACGTGCGGCAATCAATGCTACAAGACTGGAGCTGGAAGCTGTATCCTGTAGTACACCCCCGCCTGTGGTTGTAGATTTAAATTTTTCCGGTAAATCCAACATATCTATGAGCCAATCCAAGACATGAGTTTCCACTTCGGTGCATGCAGGGCTGGTGGCCCAGATCATCCCCTGAATTCCCAGACCAGTAGAGATAAGATCTCCTAAAATGGCAGGTCCGCTGGTTGCACAAGGAAAAAAAGCATGGAAATTGGGTGACTGCCAATGAGTGATTCCCGGCATCATTTTATCCATATCTGCAAGAATATCTTGATAAGGTTTCCCTTTTTGGGGAGCAGAGGCCGGTAATGCGGCTCGAATGTCACCCGGTTGAACCCGAGAAAGAACAGGATAGTCCTCAATATGTTCATAATAGTCGGCAATCCAATCGATCACTTTGTAGCCTTGATTACGAAATTCATCAGTGGTCATATGTAGTTTTGAATGTGTATCCATTTTATTCCTTTAAAGAATATGATTTTAATTCAGGTCAAATTTATATTCACCTATGGTAACACTGAAAGATATTGAAGCAGCCCACGAACGAATCCGCCCTCTTATTCATCGAACGCCTGTGTTTACCAACAGCAGTTTGAATAAATTAAGCGGCGCTGAACTCTATTTTAAGTGCGATAATTTTCAAAAAGCAGGTTCGTTTAAAATCCGTGGTGCCACGAATACCGTTGAACAACTGACAATAGAAGAACTGAACCGTGGTGTAGCGACAACGTCATCTGGAAATCATGGTGCAGCCCTTTCTATGGCTGTGACACGTCGGGGTGGAAAAACGAAAGTAGTGATGCCTAATAATACGCCGGAGATTAAAGTCAATAATGTGGAGAGAAATGGTGGAGAAGTGGTTTGGTGTGAACCAGAACAGGAATCCCGGGAGAGTGTTTTAAAAGAATTAATAGAGAAAACAGGTGCCGTTGTGGTTCATCCGTATAATGATGAGCGGATTATGGCCGGGCAGGGGACCTGCGCGAAGGAACTGCTCGAAGATTACCCGGACCTCGATACTATTGTTTCACCTGTCAGTGGTGGCGGATTATTAAGCGGCACGCTATTGTCATCGAAAGCATTAAAAGCCAATATTCAAGTGTTTGGTGCAGAACCGGTCGAAGCGGATGATGCGTATCGATCGCTCAAACTGGGAAAAATTGTTCCCAATGAAACAATCAATACAATATGCGATGGCCTGCGGGCCCAGATTGGCACACTGACATTTCCTGTGATTGCAGACCTGGTAGACGATATTATTACCGTAACTGAGGAAGAAATTATTGATTCCATGCGGATGATTTGGGAAAGATTAAAAATGATTGTTGAGCCTTCCAGTTCGATTACCCTTGGTGCCATATTAAAAAATAAAGATAGATTTAACGGTAAAAAGGTTGGTTTAATTATCTCTGGGGGCAATGTAGATCTAGATCATTTACCTTGGTAGGATATGAAAATAACAATGAAAAATAAACAGATTATTTTTGGTTTATTGTTTAATGGATTAATTGCACAGTCCGGTTCAAATCAGATTGTAGTTGAAGAAACTATGTTCATGGATGCGCCATATGTGGGTGAAATCACAACGACGAACATTAAATATGCAGCCGATGGTTTATACCGAGAGGAAACCCAAATGGAAGTCGGTAGTTTTTTTATCCGAATGGCCATGGGTGGAAATCAAAAATATGGTTCAATTCTGGATGGTAAAAAAGAATTGCGGACCATCTATAATCTAAAAGAAGAAGAATATGCTCAGGAAAATTTTGAAGGTATACGGAATAATGATGGTACCCCAACATTAAAGGGTATGGAAAATTCATTCGGTAGGGGGGGTGGCAATTCGAATCAAGATAGCAATGATTCAGAAGAAGATGAATCCAATGACAATGGTGGAGAAGATGAATCAAATGAAAACAATGAAGATAATGTCGGGTTCGAACGCACTATATCGGATAATTTTGAAAAAATTGCTGGTTTTAAAGCAAAAAAAGTCACAACAAAGATGATGGGAAACCAAGGTCCAGTATTAATTGAAGAATGGTTTACAATCGATACGACGTTGTTTCAATACGTATCGGATATGAAGACAGAGTTAGTCGTATCCTATGGCGGAAAAAATCAGCAATCTCCACGTAGTTTTTCTGAGATGATGCTAAAAAATCAAGGTCATGAATTCGAATCTGTTGATGGACGAATGATCAAATATAAAATGGAAAGAAAAGATGACGATGACGATGATGGTTTTACAATGCTATGGCAAATAAAGTCAGCCAAAAAAATGCCATTTAATCGATCCGATTTCGAGATACCAAAAGATCATAAAAAAGTAGATAAATTAGATTAATTATTGCAGTGGCGTTGTATACTTCGCAGCCAAAAAATTATTTCATATTTCGGATCCACTCTTTTACCAATTTAACGCCTTCTTTGTGGACTAATTTTCGACTTAATTCGGGCATCATGATTCCCGGATCAGTTGATTCCATTCTGTAAACCATAATCGATTCTTCCGGGTTTCCTGGAACAATTGTATATCTCATATTTCCCGAACCACGCCCCGCGGCAACCGGTGGCTTGAATATACCCAATCGGGTGGGGTCGTTTTCTTCAATATTTAAAAATAACCCAGATGTTTCACCAGGCGCTCCCAGCCTATGACAATGGGCACAATTGATATCAATCCATGCTCGGGATCGCTCAGCGATCGAACCTTCCAAGGGGTCATCATAGTCCGGTGTATGGGGCAATGTGCTTAAGTTGGGCAGCCCATTGATCATCTCCAGGATGTTCCATTTTTTCAGTTGGTTCATTGTACCATCAGGATATTCAAATTCATGATTTAGTAAACGTACCTTTGGTCCAATAGGAATCATTTGATTTTGGTTCACGTGGCAGCCCTTGCACTGGTTAAAGTTCGGAACACTGTATTCCAATTCAATTTTTTCACCATCAGAATGAATAAATGAAACAGGCAATCTCTCTCCAGCGATTTCTAAAAAGGCTTCTGTCTGTGTTTCATTCCATACGTAAGCAAAGCCCATCCAGCCCTCCGGTGTATGAGTTAATAGACGGGTCTCCATCAACTTGATCTCTTGATTAGGATTGCGAAAATCGGCAGGATAATAAAACGTTTTAATTAAAACAGAACCTTGCGGGAAGTCAAATGAACCATCTGATTTGTATTGTAACCGTTGACCTTCCGGTAAAACAATAAAACGCGATTTCAGGGCATAATCGGAAAATAATTGTGCAGAAACGGAATAGGGGATGACACCTTCTGCTGGAATATGATCCGCCATACGATGTTTAAAAAAACCATAGTCAGATAATTTTGGTTTGGCATACTTGAGTGGATTAGGCGCTGATGAAAAAACTACTGAAAATGTGAGTATAAACCAGATGATGGTTTTGCTCATGATTGTTGCCATTACTTTGATGTGGCGACTGGGTGGTGAGTTATACCGCAATGAAAGGGTGTTAAATCTTCAGAAAAATCAGATAAAAAAGGAGAATACCACTTCTCAAAATTGTTTTCAATGTCCATATTGGTGAATCTTGCATCACTGTTGTTTTGGATACATAGATTAGACTCAGGTAAAATAACTCCATCGGCATTGATGTAGGCAGGGTCAGGCATGCCGTCGTAGATAATATCCGGCGTATTGCGTCCGTATTTGATAGCTAAAAGCTGGCCGATTTCATAATCCAACGCAGGCAGGCCAGGCGACCGTTCATATATGTTATTATAAATATGAATTGATGATGTGTAGGGGTTATATAGACTATCATTGATCGCTTCTTCTGTAATGAAATAACTCACAATTCCGGTTGCGACACTTTTATTATTACGGATTGTATTTTCATAGACGTGCACATCACTGGTAGCCAATACCATTACGCCTGTACCAGGAATTACTTTACCAACGATAGCCCCCTTCGGTGCAAAATTGAAAAGGTTATTGTTCTCGATCAAATTATTGTATACGCGTATATGACCACCCTTTTTCTGGACCAGATCTGGTAAGTCAAATATCAAAATACCGCCCGTGTTATCATAGGTATGATTTTCATAGACTTCCGCATCGATAGAATTTTCGATTTCTATACCAGCTACATTGTTCACTGCAATGGAATAGCGCACAACGATATTCCTGGATTGGCCTACATATATACCAGCGTCTGATGCGGCAATTGCAACGGAGTGTTCTATGAGCACGTTTTGGCATAAAACAGGATAAAGTCCATAAGCGCCATTGGTTTCTTTTGGTCCGCCAGTCCATTCGGCGCTGACTCTGCGGAAAATGATGCCATCCGTATACTGAACTTTGATCGCATCACCCTTGGTGTCATGTACACTGAAATCCTCCAGTATAATATTTGTTGAATTTGTGATACTGATGCCTTGTGCACCTTCAGTCTGGCCAGCAAAAGAAAGAATAGATCGATTCATCCCTGAGCCACGGATCACCAGGTTTTCTTTACCTTCAATGGATAATGCACCCTTAATATTGTGTGTTCCTTTAGGGATGGTGATTGTATCACCAGGTTCAGCCAGGATGAATTGAGTCTGAAGGTCTTTTTCCGTATCTATAGCAAGTCCTTGGGAAATAATGAATAGGCTGACTATAAAGGCTTTATATCGCATAAAAGTTTCTGATTAATAAAATACTGGTTTTTCATTTCTTTTTACCCAAGAAATCTAGTATTTCTTTTTTGTTATCAAGAATTTGAATTTCCATAAAAATACCTTCTAATAATTCTGTCCCCGTTCTTGTTTCAAATACACCTGAATCATCATTGACATATGTAATGAATACATTATTGTTAATAAATCCATCTAATTTACAAACTGCAGATTTATTTCCTGTTTTATTGTAGTAATAAACCCCACTGTGTTCTGGAATATCTGTTGTTCCAATGGGTGTGAGATGATAAATGCCATTTTGTTCAAATTTGATTAAAAAACTAATTGCTTCCGACATTACTTTGGAATCTAATCTTTCCAGGATGAACTGATATTCTTTATTCACAAGATATTCCGGGGAAATATCCAGCCCATCGTTTTTAGGCGGGAATAAAAATTCCTTTGGTTTTTCATGGACTTTATTTTTGGAATCAACGCCACGCAGAATATCAAAATTTCCTTCACCACGGATGGCTGATCCCACGATGATAAATCGATATTGGCCATGGACGGGGTTGTCAAAATACAGTTCAAACCTTATTTGCATAGAGAAATTGTTGAGAGATAAATATGCATCGGTACCAGACACTTTACGATATTCGAATTTTCCTTCATCTATCACTGCACCGTTGACATTTTTTATCCGATATAATTGATTATTATCTAATTCGAATAAAGAATTATCCTCGATCTGGATCACCATATTCGAAATAGAATCCGGCGTAAAATTGTAAGATTGATCTTCCGGTTTGGTGCTGGAACAGCCTGTAAAAATAATTGCCACCATTAAGATAGCAAGGAGTGAAATGCTCAATAATTTATATGGTTTGAACATAGATAAATTCCATGAGGATTCTACAGGCAGAAATGACCTCAATCAAGAAAAACCAAATTAAGCAAATCCCTACTAAGCCAGGTGTATATTTTTTTAAGGATGTGGACAGTGAAATCATTTATATCGGTAAGGCGAAAAATCTGCGGAACCGAGTCCGTTCTTATTTCCAGAAAAGCAAACATCAGTCTGCCAAAAACATTTCACTGATTAAACGGATTGCCAATGTGGAATGGCTGGTTGTCCGAAGTGAAGTGGAAGCACTCCTTACGGAAGCAAACCTGATTAAGCAGCATCAGCCGCATTATAATGTGAGCCTAAAAGATGACAAATCGTTTCCATATATCCGTATCACTAAAGAGCCCTATCCACGCGTTTTTATTACTCGGGAAGTCGTACGGGATGGGTCTAAGTACTTTGGTCCATATACGGACGTATATCATCTTCGGCGATCATTAAAAGCAGTGCATAAAATTTTTCCGGTTCGCAGTTGCGATTATTTCATCAATGATGAATCCATTGCCGCTGAAAAGGTAAGCCTGTGCTTGGATTATCACATCAAGAAATGCCAGGGGCCCTGCGAAGGAATGGTGCCGGAATCAGACTATAATGAAATGATTAAGCAGGTGATCCAGTTCTTGCAGGGAAGGACCAAGGAAACCGAAAAATATATTCAGAATCAAATGGAAAAAGCTTCTTCTGAAATGCGGTTCGAAGATGCGGGTATGTACCGGGATCAACTTCATGCCATCGGCCAGTTCAAGGATCGTCAAAGGAAAGTGGCAGCTGATTTTGAGGACAGGGATGTTTTTGCTTTTGCAAAAGAAGAAGACTATGCTATTGCGGTTATTGTCCGGATTCGAAATGGAAGGATTACCAGCCGTGAAAAAATATCGCTTCGCAAGCTAGATGAATTGGATGCCGTAACCTTAGAGACAATTATCACCCGTTTTTACCTGGAGTCTGATTTTATTCCAAAAGAAATATCGCTTCCGCTTGAGCCTGATAATCAAGATCAGTTGAACATATGGCTCAAAGAAAAACGAAATGGTGCCGTCCAGTTATCGGTTCCTCAGCGGGGAGAAAAAGCGAAAGAAGTGCGATTAGCCTACCAAAATGCCAAACTGCTTCTGGGTGAATGGATGCTGAACCGAAAGAAACGGCGGGAACTGGTACCAAAAATGATCAATCAGCTCCAAGATGATCTGCAATTGAAAGTACCGCCGCGACGGATTGAAGCATTTGATATATCGCATTTAGGGGGCACCAATACGGTAGCATCCATGGTATGCTTTACTGATGGTAAACCTAAAAAATCAGCATACCGGAAATTCAAAGTAAAAACAGTGGAAGGTATTGACGATTTTGCTTCTATGAGGGAGATTGTCTATCGGCGATATAAACGGGTAAAGGAAGAAGGGATAGGACTGCCTGATCTGATTTTAATTGATGGTGGGAAAGGACAGCTCAGCATGGCCGTGTCTGCTTTAAGGGAATTGGGATTGGATTATTTGCCAATCGTTGGGCTTGCAAAAAAACTTGAAGAGGTGTTTGTGCCGGGCCAGGCTGATGCCCAATCGATTCATAAACAATCTCCTGGATTAATTTTATTAAGGCGTATTCGGGATGAAGCCCATCGTTTTGCCATTACCTTTCAAAAGCAGAAGCGAACAGCATCAATATCTACATCTGT
>DTTO01000058.1 GCA_012964665.1 Fidelibacterota bacterium | reverse complement strand
TAATTATGTTTACCGTTGAAAAATATACAAAGTACGATCACTTATTTAAAAATATCTTTCCAAATACTTATGGCGGAATACAAATTTTTGGTAAAAACGATTCCTATCTCAAACCTCAAGATTATAATAATGTTACCAATTTAGAAAACAAAATTTGGCACGGTCTATACATAAACTTGGATTCGCTTATAGATCAATATGTAAGCCGTGAATACTTATTGGGAGTGCGTACTTTACCGATCCCAACAGATCGTTTTCCTGAATTCGATGTTATTTCCCCTCTACTAGAAAATGCAACTGATTGGCAGCTTACCCCTGTTGCAGGTTTTTTAACTGAAGAATTATTTTTTGACTTGAACGCTAACCGTAAGTTTCCTGTGACAGATATTATTCGTAAGTCCCCTCGTTTTAATGAAAAATATACAGGCGTAAATATCCAAAATGATGAGGGGTATGTACCAGAACCAGATATTTTTCATGACATTCAGGGCCACGTGCCTTTTTTAATCAATAGAGATTATGCGAATTACTTACATGATGTGGGTGTTCTTGGGGACAAAATACTTAAAGATGAACGCGGATTAGGCCATGAATTGGTTGCACACAATCTAAAAAGATTACAGAATTTTGCATGGTGGACGTATGAGTTTGGCTTAATAAAAAATTCTGGTGAAACAGACCAATTTCGGCGAAACAAAAATGATATTGATTATGAAATCTATGGTGCCGGCATTATTTCATCATATGATGAAACTTCAAATATTATTGAATGTGCAAAAGGAAATTCATCTTTTTCTAAATTTATATCCTTTGATATAGAAGAAATAATCATGACCCGCTTTGATTACAGCAATATTCAAAATCGCTATTATATTATTAATACAATGAATGATATGTACCAAGCTTTTAAAGATAACCAGAATCTTTTCTGGTTTGAAGGCTAAACACTTTCCCTATAAATAACTTTTAAATGAAACGCCTCTGGCTCAAATAGTCTCTAAACGGGGGCTTTTTCGTTTGTAGTTTACCGACGGTGGAATTTCATATTCGCCCAAAATAGACAAAACTCATTGATATACATACATAGGTATACCCTAATCGCTAATGAAATTGAATAGTTTGTTAGTTAAATTTTCTCATTATAAGTATAAACAATACTTTATATATCAATCATTTATCCCAAGAAATACCATACGTTTAGTTATCCGCAGCCTAACTTTTATACTCATGATAATATCGATCCCAGTGCATGGACAAAGTAAATCCAGTATAATCGATTCATTAAACATTGTAGTACCGCGGTTGGAAAATATAGAAATCAAGGTCGACGGGTATCTTGACGAATCAGTTTGGAATTCAGCTACTTCTCGATCGGGTTTCATTACTTATTTACCTGTAGATGGACGCCGTGCTGAGGATGACACAGAGATTCTCATTTGGTACAGTCCAACAGCTCTGTATGTGGGCATCGTTGCCCGAGAAGTGCACGGTGAAGTTCGATCCACTTTAGCTGACCGTGACAAGCTAGAAAATGACGATTATCTTATCCTTATTCTTGATACATACG
>DTTO01000057.1:12264-24173 GCA_012964665.1 Fidelibacterota bacterium | reverse complement strand
TTTCATTTATTGACTGTGCGGTCAGAAGGTCAATTCAATACAGTAGTATATGAAGAGGAAGACATTTACCGCGGCCAAGAGCGTCGGAATGTCATATTAATGAATAAAGAAGATATGGATCGTATTGGATTTTTGGATAACGATCGAGTGGTAGTGAAAAGTAAAACAGGACAAATCAGCAATATCTGTGTGCGTTCTTTTGATATCAAAATTGGAACTGTGCTCATGTATTATCCCGAGGCCAATGTCCTCATCAGCCAAATGGTTGATCCACTTTCACGAACGCCCGCTTTTAAATCTACTGCTGTAACAATCGGTCAATCTTAGGATACATGTCTATTTGATCATGAATCATGGGCACGTACCGTATTTAATATTTTTTTATGAAGCCATTTTTTCATTAACATATTAAGAATAGAAATAAATCTAAGTTTACCAGGAATAAAAACCGTTTTTTTACCTGATTGAATCGCTTGGATAATTTTATCAGTACATGGATTTAATTCTATTGTATTATGATCATGGCTGTGACCCGCTTGCCCAATTTTTTCCCCATCTGCACCATACGCATTTTGCCTTAGGCTGGTGCCCTTAATCCAGCCTAAATAAGCATTCATAAAACTGATAGCACCTTCAAGCTCCATGTCTAGTGTCTCTAAAAATCCATGGAGTGCATGTTTAGACGCAGAATATCCTGCGTGGTGTGCAAAACCAATAATAGCTTGTGCAGTAGTAATTGAAACAATCTTGCCCTTTGATTTTTTTAATTCAGGCAAGGCGGCATGGACACAATAGACTGAACCCATATAATTAACATTCATAATATCATTAAAAAATGAGATATCCTCAATCTCTTCAAATGGGGCCCACATACTAACACCAGCATTAAGGATAAGCATATCGATTGTGTGAAAGTTTTGTATTGTAAGGTTAATTAAGTTTTTACAATCATTCTCTTGTGTAATATCCGTCGGCACTGCTAATGCCGAACCACCACTTTTCTTTATATTATTACAGATTTGTTCAAGTTTTTCTAAAGAGCGTGCGGCAAGAACAACATTTGCTCCTTTCAAACCCAACTTTTTTGCGAGAGATTCACCGATCCCAGAAGAAGCACCGGTAATTATTATAGTTGATCCAGTAATAGTAACACTCCGGTTTTATTTGGCAAAAATGCCATTACCGATCCCAAATACATTTCCTGGATCGTGGGCACTTTTCATATCTTTGATCAATTCTATACTTGAATCGGATAAAGTCGCGTCCATAAAATCTTTACGCAACTTACCAACACCATGATGATGAGATATGGAACCACCATGGTCCATAATTACCTTACGGATTGCATGTTCTATATTCCCAAAGAGATCTTCCGAATGAGGAATGTTTTTTACGCTCATGCCCAACATAAAATAAATGCATACTCCTGTATGATAAATTTGAGGAATTCTATAAGAAATGTATGGTTTACCGGGGACGTTATGTTTTGCATGTAGTTCAAACAATGTCTCCGTAGCTGCCTTGCAAACTTCATCGATTTTACTCCATGGCACCGTGGTTTCCATCGTTTCACCTATAATATGAAAATCTGTCAAGAAATCCCTTACATATGCAATAGCGAAGGTTAATAAATATCCTCGTTTCCCATTGCCTGATCCACCTACCAGCCCACCGTGTTTTTTAGCTAAAGCCAAAATGTTTTTCTCTTGGTATCTGACTTCGCTGGAGGTTCCTTCCATAACAAACGTAGTCGCACACATTTCATCTGCATTAAATCCTTTCACATTGAGAACGAAAAACTTCTGAATATTAGCCTTGATTTTCATTAATCCTTCTGTGCGAGGTTTGAGGGCCTGCCCAAATCGAAACTGAACGTTATCGACAAGTCGAACACTTGATGGAATAAAATTGGTTCGAGAGAGATTATAAAGGAATTCTACACCGGTTTCCCAATTTTTAAACATAACAGAATTATATTTTTTTACTTTTGGCTTTTCGTGAATTTTCAATATGGCTTTTGTGATTATGCCAAGGTTACCCTCCGAACCAAATAAAATATTCTGTGGTTTAAACCCAATTGATGCACGAGCAAGAGGTTCCACTTGCTCGATAATACCTTTTGGTGAAATCATGGTCACATTTTCTACAATATCCTCAATGTTACCATATCGGTTTTTTTTCATACCACTGGCATTGGTTGCAATCCATCCTCCCAAAGTTGAAAGTTCAACACTGTCTGGTTCATGGCCAACACAATATCCACGTTCTCCAAGCCAGGCTTCAAGATCTGACCCGGTAATACCAGCCTGAACACAGATTCTTCTATCTTTTTCATTAATCCATTCCACTTTATTCATCCTGCGCAAGTCCACAGAAACCACCATTCGTGTTTCACCTTTTGGAATTTTTAGTGCACTACTTACACTTGTTCCACCCCCAAAAGGAACAAGACATACTTTGTGTTCTTTTGCAAGATTAATCAATTGTTTAGTTTCATCATCTGATTCTACGTAGAAAACCAGATCGACTGTTCGTTCAATAGTGCTATAAAGAATTTTATAAACTTCTTCTGATGTTGTTTGTCCATGACTATGAATCAACCGATCTTCGTCTTTCAATGAATAACGGTCTTGGGGAAACTCTTTTTTTATTTCTGCAAAAAAAGATTCGTTAATATTAGGTGGATTAACTTGTTTTTTATCAACCTCTGATAATTGATCCTCCAAGCTTATCTTAATGTCTAACATTTCTTCTACATATGGGATGAAATCCGGCATCTTCGAGCCACAAAGTTCATACCGATCTCCTGTCATGGATACTGTTCGGTCTTCATTTAAAATAAACCGTGAATCTTTATAACCCCATTTATGACCCCATGTTTCATGATCATCAGCAAAAAATTTCTTATCAGTCATTAAATTTTTCTTCTTCCTTTCTAATGCGCTTCTCAAGTTCTTGGATAAAACGGATAACTGATTCCGAATTATCTGTGTCACCGTTCAATATGAATTCCCTGGGATACATGGGGTCCAAAATATGGACTTGAATCTGGACTGGACGCATAAATATTTTCCCTTTTGGCCATGCTTTGTGAGAACCATAAATAAAAACCGGCACAATCGGGACATTCAGTTTTGCTGAAAACTCTGCTGCGCCTTTGCGAAAGGGCCTGATATCGCCTGGGGTGCCTCTAGATCCCTCAGGAAATATGACCAAATTCCGATTCCCTTGATTCATGAATGCTCGACATAAAGCAATTGTATTATCGAAAGGAAAGTCTATGGTTTGTTCTTCAGATTTTCTGGCAATAGGAACAAGATTCATTACAAAATTTGTGAGAACCCTTTTAATATTACTATCGAACCAATAATCTTTTGCTGCCAGCATGCCAAAATAATTAAAACTTTTCCCTGCTGCAGCGCTGAGCAAAGCAACATCCATGTGACTGTTATGGTTGCTACAAAAAATAGCTGATCCGTCCGGTAGTTTTTCTCGTCCATAGATTGTAACTGGTGTATACCAAAGAAAAACAAATTTGCAGTAATAGTAAAATATTTTTTTCCATATGCGGAAAAAGAATGGTTGTTTATTAACAAGGTAAGAATACTTCTGATCTTCAAGAATGGATATTCCAACCATTCTCTAACGGCCATATATCATATGGGCTTTCGCAAATGTACCTGATGCGATTGCAGACATTAAGGATATTTCAAGCGCAAGGCTTGAAGCACAAATAATTTCTGCTAGTTTCCGAGAAGCATATTTGCCCGTGTTGCACCCCAAAAGCTTAAGGTTTTGATTCTGTTGGAGTAATCTAGTCCCCCCTCCAACAGTGCCAACGGTAATAGATGGAAGCGTCAACCTGAATTTCATTCCATGGTTTACCGGTTCAGTTTGATAATGCCCTAGAGAATTTTCAGCAACACAGGCAGTATCTTGTCCCGTAGACAGATAAATAGCTGTAAGTGCATTGGAAACATGTAAATGACATCCTTCCGTGCCAGCCATACGAGTGACAGTAGGGCCAACTTGCTGAAATTTTTCTACATCTGATATTTTAATCCCAAGAATTCTTCGCAAGGCCGAGTTTGTAATAGTTGTTTCCGCAATGACACTGTGACCCCTGCCCAAAATCATATTTCTTGCAGATGCTTTTTTGTCACTGTTGAATCCAGATTCCAAAATAAAATCATTGTTCGTTTTGGCCTTTATAAAATCACAGGCTGTTTTTGCCGCAAGCGTCACCATGTTTTGACCAGCTGCATTACCCGTATCCATGATCATATCCAAAACTACATAATTCTGAATTGGGTATTGATCAATCCGGATGAGTTTTCCATAATTGGTTGTGGATTCCGCTATTTTTTTAATGGATTTAAAATGCCTATCAACCCATTTCATAAATTTGCTTGCTGAAGCGAGATCATCAAAAATGAAAACAGGGGCACGTGATAATTCCTGCTTTATATGACTTACGTGAAATCCACCGCATCGTTTGGCCACCATCATGCCACGCATCATAGATACAGCAAGTGTTCCTTCTAAGGTACATAGAGGAACAAAAAATTCCCCCTTCGCATAGTTCCCATCAATCAAAAGAGGACCTGCGATCGCCATCGGAATTTTCATGAACCCAATATGGTTCTCAATAATTCCCCTTAAATCTTCGGGTTTATTTTCAAGGGTGCCATCGATTGCCATCCCGGTTTTTTCTTTAAGCCACTTCAGCCTCCGATTTGTATCGGTGCTTTTATAACCGTTAGGAATTATAATATTATTCTTTGATTTTTTTACTGCCACAGTTCAGCAAATATAAAGTTAATACGCAAGAATGCTGTATAAAAAAGATTCATTTCTTTTCAAGCTTAGTTTTTAGTTCATCGTAACCGATAAATCTCAAAATGGGTCCACTCTATCCATCAATTATAACAAATTTTTTAAGATATACAAACTTGTTTCAACTAGATTAATTATTCTTTATATAGATTTTTAACCCAGTCTGCATCTATATCTGGCAAAGCGGATCCTAACTGTGCTGCCACTTTTACTTGAGCTACATTTCTTTGGCCTAAAAGTACGCATCCAGTTTCTACATCCGTAAGAAGCGCATCCACAACTCCATGCATAACAGGGTGTGGATGATTTGAAAACCTTTTTTCCAACTTTTCTTTGTTAGTTCTCATTTTATCAATCACGATTTGATCAGCAAATTCATTTATAGTCGCCCGGAAATCCCCCATTTCAAAAGATACTGATTCTGTGTATTTACCCGTAAGCAACCCATGTTTAATAGGTGAAAAAAAACAGACTCCCAAATTATTTGCTTCAACGTAGCCTTTCAATCCGGTGGCTTCGTAAGAATCATCCATTACATTACGGTATGGTTGGATTACATCCGGATTGCATCTTTCTATAAATTTCATGATTTTATCAGAAAACCAATCAGAAAGGCCAATAAAACGTGTTTTCCCATCTTCTTGAAACCGACGAACTACTTCCAGTGCTTCATCAAAATATTGTTCCTGCTTTCCAAAATTACAATGATGTAAATAAATCAAATCTACACAATCAGTGCGCAAGTTTTTTAAAGAGCGTTCCATATTAGTTCTCATATGATCTGAGTTATACCAGTAATCATAGGGTCCCATATCCCAGCCAACCTTTGTAGCAATAAAGACTTCATCTCTAGATATTTTATTCCATATGGAACCAATTAATTGTTCTGATCGTCCATCACCGTAAACATCTGCTGTATCCCAATGGTTGATACCTCTTTCAAATGCCTTTATAAGCGCCGCGCGGCTATCGTTATCATCCTGCCCCGCCCATCCCACAGGTTGATTTTCACCCACTGTGCTGGCGCCTCCATAAGACCAGGTCCCCAAACTAATTCTAGACACTTTTGCATTTGTTCGCCCCAATGTGATATATTCCATTTTAATCCTTTTAATGAACAAATAAATTTACGGAAACTTGCTCCCTAATATGTCAGAACGATTTAAAATAATGGATATCGGCCACCGCGGATTACTGCTTGATGAAGCGCTTACAGAGTTAGAAACAGCAGTGAGTGATTGCATTTTTCATGGCAAGGTTCGTGCGATCAAGGTCATTCATGGCCATGGGAGTGGCGCTTTGAAGCGTCGAGTCCGGGAATGGTGCGAAAATCAGACCGGTCGTTTCCAAGCCGTAATCTATGGAGAAAACTATGATCTTTTTGATGTGGACTCTGCCGGGATGCGCGCCGACTGCGGCTTACCCCTAGATCCTGATTTGGACCGTAAGAATAGAGCTGTTACTTATATATGGTTTTGGTAAATGTTACAATGGCTTAATGACCACATCTTTCGTAGATGGTTGATCAGAGAAATAACAAATTGTGCATATGATTTTTTGATAGGGCTGACTTTTTACTGAGCTTGACAACAATACTACCAAAGTCCAAATAAAAACGGCAATGTGTCAATTTGAACTAACTTTACAAATAATGTAAATTTATTGTCTATACATTAATTATGATTAGCACTGATAAATATACAAAATACGATTATCTGTTTAGGAACGTTGTACCCAACCCTCATTTAAAAATTAAAATTTTTGGTGAGAACGACTCTTACTTAAAGCCACAAGATTATGACAATGTGACTAATCTTGAAAATATAATTTGATGTGGAAGAGGTTGTACTTACCCGATATAATGGCAGCGAGATGCAGGAACGTTATTATGTTATTGATTCTATGAAAGATATGTACCAAGCCTTCCAAGATAACCAAAATCTTTTTTGGTTTGAAGGCAAAACACCTCTCCTATAAATAACTTTTAAATGAAAAAAATAAATCAACTGATTTTAATTATTATACTTGTTATTATATGTAATGCATGTACTCTTTCTCCTGCGTCGTTAGCAAAACACAATCCAGAAATATTAACTGCCCATGCAGATTCACTTTTGAGCGCTCACCCTGATGATGCAGAACTGAAATTAGCCATTATTTCCGCTAAACTTAACCTAGCAATAAAAAACAATAATTTAGACGAGTTCCGTTCGGTGCTTAAAATTGATGCAAAAAATGCTTCCGCTCGTTACCATATATACATGGCCGAAGGAAAAGAACATCACAAAAAAGGACATAAGAATGCGCAATGGGATGCAATACAATCCTTTGCAAAAGCAGCAACCACAATTGACACGTTAGGAGAACCTTATTATTGGATGGGGCTGGCATATGAAAAAAAAGATGAAATGGATTTTGAACTCCCATTGGAAGTTTATGATAAAGCATTAGCTCTTTATCTACCAAAAGATATTTATACCTTAGTCATATCTAATCGGGAGGCACTTCTCAAACGCAAAAAAACCTACGAAAATTTTTGGAAATAGCTACCAATCTAATTCATGTTATTTTTCGTTATCTTCGACCATTTTTGACTTGATTCACGAATAGAACAGCGCTAAACTTTCCTTACCTATTAATTGGTTTACATCCTTTGGTAGCACACAATCCGAGGTAAATATAAGATGGCGAAAAGATCATTATTTAAACACTCATTAATTACAATGATATGTGCGCTTTTTGCTACTAACTTATTTGCCCAAGACCCAAAAAACATTTCCGGAACTCTAGTGGACGCAGATGGAAACAATGTTGTCCAAACAACTATATTACTATTGGGTGAGGACGGAACAGAGGTTCAACGCACTAAAACATCAAAAAAACGTCTGGGGCGCGGAGGCGGAAAATTCGAGTTCAAAAAGATTATGCCCGGCAATTATAAGTTGGAGGCAGAGTCTGGAGATGCAGGGATAAACATGTCTGTTGAAGTTGGCGATGACAATATTAAACTGGGAGATGTTGCTTTAACAAGTAGTGCTTCTGCAGATTCACAAGCAGGTGAATCTGATACCGCAACATCGGAAGGGCCTGGCCCTAATGCGCCTGAATTCACACCTGATCCTGGAAAAGATTATATTCTCAATGAGCTCAGTTTTGAGATTAAAAAAATGACGGCTGAGTTAAAATATCTAAACGAAGAATTAGAAAATTTAAAGGCCCTCAGTAAAATGTGGGTCAATCCACTGGCTATTTATTCCAAAGAAATCATCATGAAAAACGGATCAGCTGTATTTGGTAAAGTAGTTTATCAAGATGAAGAATCTTTAAAAGTCGAAACATTGGTGGGCTATTTAATTATTAATCGGCAAGATGTGGTCAGAATTGTAGATAACGTTGTTACTGAGGAACAGGCTGAATATGTACCGGAACAAGTCCGGGATAGTTACACGCCACCGCCAATGCCCAAATTGGCAGAACCTCAGTACACTTCGGCGGAAAGAGGTGGCTCAAGAAAATATTCTGCTAACTGTGTGTTGGTCGGCAATATCAGTGAAAAGAAAGATGCGCAGGGCAATATTGTATTCAACGGCGAGATAAAAAATATTGGTGGACGCAGATCCGATTTTGTAAAAGTTGATTTTGTATTCCGTAAAAACTGGAGTGGCGAAACGAAAACGCTCACCACATTTGTAAGAGGTGGTTACCATACATTCGATTCCGGTATCACAACCGATGCCACATTGTTACCGGGAGCCACGGGGGCCTTTGAACTTTATGTACCCCATGATTTTGGCTCTTTTATCGGTTACTCATATGTAATCGATTGGGAGGAATACGAATAAGTGGGGCCCGGGGCTCTAATAAACCGAGTTAACCGGCTGATAAAAGGACTGACAATCCTTACAATAGTCGGTTTGCTGCCCGCCCAAGAAACAATACCACTTTCAGAAATATTCTTTTTAGATCTCGGCATTGTTATTGAGCCGTCTAGGGGGTTCGAAACTTATTCCCGATTGGTTAAAAAACCATCTCAAGAAGTTTCATTCAAAATAAAAAAGGTTGAAAGCGGATCCATTTACATGGCTTCTAGCAAAGAATTGCTTTCCACATTGGGTAGAATCAACACACGCATCAAACGATTAGAAAATTCTTTCCAAACAGAAATGACTGCCTTGAAACAGGAAAATGTGAAACTCAGGAACACCTTGGCAGAAATACAGCAATCCCAAAAAAACATAAATAGACCCAAAGATATTGTACTAGAGCCTACAAAGGAAACCAAACCCTTTACCGAAATAGTAGAAAATTTGTCATTAACTAAATCAACAGCAAAGCCAGTCCCTGTCTTTAATCATTCAACATATATGACCGGTGTCTTTGCCTATCAACGGGAAGATTATCATACGGCGCTTAATAAGTTTTTAGAGCTCCATTTAGATGATGCTCCTAAAAAGACAACTGAAAATATTTTGTATTGGATGGCCGACGCTTACCAGCAAACTGGACAATACGATAAGTCACTATCACTTCTGAATACAATTACCACTACTGGTGTTTTAAGAATCGATGATGCGCTGGTTCAAAAGGGGTTGCTACATCGAAAAATGGGAGACGAAAATTTGGCCATGATTGCTTTTAGTGACGTTGTGTCACAGCATCCAAACAGCGAATATCTCCGTTTGGTCCAGTTGGAATTAAAAAAGTTTGATGAAACAAGATGAAAAGATTCATAATTCTTTCATTAACTTTATTATCCACAATTTTTAGTGCAACTCGCATAGCTTACCTGCGACCAGGTCCAATGATGAAAATTCCTTTTACATCAGTGGGTCCTTCGCCTTATTTATTCACAGCTGGGTTTGGATCTGAACTTCATAATTTTTCACCATTTAACACGGCTGGCGGTGCATATATCAGTGGCGAGGCCAATGGTTGGACCATTGGGTTTTCCACTTCCACAGGTGCTGATACAACCCGCTTAGCAAACCTAGAAATATCCACTTATAAGGCACCGATTGAATTTGGATTCCATCTTCAACGCCGCGTATATATTAGAGATAATATTTCATTTACAGTTGGACTTCAGGATATTGTTTTCCAAAACAGTACCAAAGGCTTCAACCTTGATCCAAAAGAATTGTCTTTTTTCGGCATAGTGAGTAGCCAAAAAGAAATGGGACAATATAATATGAACACTTTTATTGGATTTGGCACAGGCGGTTTTGGTGCAATCGACACGATAAGAACCGACACGCTTGCTGAACAACCAACAGGTACAAATGCCGGCGTATTTGCCGGTGCAATTTTTAATACCCCATATTTAGAAAAATGGGGTGGTGTAGATATTGTGGGTGAATTCGACGGCAATGGCATCAATGTGGGACTCCGCATCCCCCTTACCTCGGATTATCGCCTTAACCTAGGATTCACCCACATAGAAAAATTACCGAAATGGAAAGAGCGCTATTGGGAAGGCCATGCTGGTATGACCATTGGTTTTGAAATTACAGCACCTCGAGTATCTATGATGAAAACGCCTGGTGGCGGTCCTGCGCCACCAGTACTTGGCCCAATCAATATGGCTGAAATGGATACTACCCTTATGCTCGCTGACTATACGGTGCACACTCTACGGGATTCTATGGGGCTGATGACAAATGAAATGCGGAACCTAATGACACGCTTGTCTGCTATGGAACAACACTCCAAATTTTTGGAAGATTCTTTAAAGGCTATCCGCCTAAACACTAATGTAGATGAACGGAAAATGAACGATGCTATGCGTCATCTATCCCGATCATTACGCTATTTTTACGCAGGTAACTATCGGACTTCTTTGCAGGAAGTTGAATCGGCTTTGGAATTGAATCCAAACCTCGCTTTAGCTTACGCACGACGTGGTTCTATATATTACAAACTGGGGGATATTCAGCGCGCAACAATCAACTGGAACCTAGCACTGCGAATGGATCCAGAATATGATGATGTGAGAAACGTGCTGAAAGCATTACATGAAAATCGCTTGAAATCAACTAGTATGATTAAGGACTAAAGTATGGATATTGCAACTATTATAGGCATTGTTTTAGGGTTGGTAGCCATCGTTGGCAGTATTTTATTGATGACTCCCGATTTAGCCATGTTTGGATCAGCTTCAAGTTTTGGTATTGTTTTTGGGGGCATGATTGCATCAGTTGCTGTGGCCTTTCCATTAAAAGATGTACTTCAACTGGGAACTGCTATGGGCGCTGTTTTTAAAGGCAGTAAGGATTCTCTCGGCAATCTTGTTGATGAAGCAGTTGAAGCATCTGAAGTGGGTCGTAAAGGTGTGGCGGACCTTGAAAATCACGTTGGAAACATCAAAAGTTTTTTCTTCAAAGATGGTGCTCAAATGGTCGTAGATGGATATTCTCTTGAAGAATTGACTGAAATTTTAAACACCAGAATTGATTACCGTGAATTACGCGAAAACACACAGGCCGGTTTGTTTAAATCCATGGGAACGATGGCGCCCGCATGGGGTATGGTCGGGACACTTATTGGTCTTGTGGTTATGTTGTCAGGTTTTGGTGAAGGAGGTACGGATGCTCTTGGCGGTGGTATGTCTGCAGCTTTGATTACAACGATGTACGGTGCTATACTTGCCAATTTATTTTTTCTTCCTATGGCAGAAAAAATAAAAACACGTATTGTATTTTCAAGTACTATGCAAAATCTACAGGTAGAGGCTGTGCGTTTAATCCATCAGAAAAAACATCCCATTATTGTTCGGGAAAAATTGAATTCATTCATTCCGCCCAAAGAATGGAAAAAAGACGCGAGTTAAACTGAATGGCTGCAACACCGCAAGAACGAAAAAAATTCATTAATAAAGGTATGTCGCTGGTAGAAGAAGGCCTGCCAGGCTGGTTTGGTACCTTTGCGGATATGATGACACTGCTTTTTGCTTTTTTCGTGCTGTTGGCTGCAATATCAACAATTGACCCGGTTAAACTACAGAACATGGCTGATGGAATGGGTAAATCTGTAGGAAAAAAGGAGGAACTTGACAACCAATCCATGTCTCTTGGTGA
>DTTO01000057.1:0-12164 GCA_012964665.1 Fidelibacterota bacterium | reverse complement strand
CCCCACCCGCTTAGAAGCTGTTGGATATGGGGAGTTTGTTCCAAGGGACAAAAAAAACACGGAAATAATCACAGCAGATTTAATACAAAAATACAATTCTAATCCCCAACAAAAATCTCGTAATCGACGTGTTGAAATTACATTTTTAGCCCCACGTGGTGGCGGTCCGTACAAGGGGACTGGGGAAGATACAGGGGATAAATAATAAAATTTTCATATGAATAAGGGAGTTGATATGGTAAAGCGGAGCAAACGGGTATTTGTTTTTACCCTCACATTAGGGTTGATTGTTACTATTAGTTTAGGACAAACCAATGGTTACTTAGCCCAAAAACTAATGATCGAAAATGATTTGCGTAAACGAATTGCAAACGCACTTGAAAAGGTAATCGATAATCGTAAATACGTTGTTGATGTTAGTATTGATTTGGAAATTAGTAGTGCAATTGAAAATCAAACTACATATTCACCTAGCGGTGGCGATGATAATGCCCTCAAATCTTTACAAGGTGCTGAAAATTTACTAAATGCAGCTGATACGCCCTCCCGTGGTAGTGTTGGCCTGCCAATCCCTGGGTTCGACTTTACAGTCGAACCGCCTACAAAAGATCTAGAAACGGCTGCTTCTAATGAATCTGCTCCAATGGAATCTCCTTCCAAGCCTAATATTGTGTCCCGTACACAAACAGAAACACGCCCTGCAATGGCCAGTGTACGCAATATGGAAATCAGTATTATTATTCAAGAAGGTGCTGCCCCAGAGCTAATTGAAAATATCCGCCAAGTAGTGATGGTTGCTTCCCGTTTCAACCGTCCTCGCGGAGATGTCCTCAGTATCATGACAGCCAGTTTTAAAGAACGTCGCGATCAAAAAACTGCTGAACAGGTTCTTCTAAAAAATATTGCTGAGAAACTGGAGTCCTTAGAAAGTCAGCGTGAACGTTTAGGAGAGGTTGACTGGAAACAGGAATTGGAAAACTACAAAGACTCCGAAGCAGAGCGGCGACAGGAAGATCGACTTTATTTTCAGTCTAAACTGGCTGAATTTGAAACGGCTGCACGCGATCAGTCCTATGATCAGGAAAAGGAAGCAATACTACGCCAAGATTCTGTTCGGCTTCAGGCGCTCAATGAAGAAATTCAAAACCTGAAGGCTTTTTTAGGGACAGAAGACTTAACAGATTCTGCCGCTACAGAAGTACAATCTTCCGTGCAACAAAAATTGGATGAAAAAGAGAGCCTCGACTCCCAAATTGCTGAAAAAATTGCGGAGTTAGATCGAATCCAGTCAGGTCTTGACAATCAGCCTCGCAGTAGTGGTGGTGGTGCGGGTATTAAGACTGGAACGGTTGTTTTTATATCTCTTCTTAGCGCATTAGTTTTTATTCTTGTGGTTGTACTGGTATTCATATTAATGAATAAACCAAAACAACAAATTCCGCCCCCACCATGGATGATGTACCCACCGCGACCCAAAAAAAAAGATGATGGCAACAACCTTGAAGCACCAAAACCGGCAGTAGTTTCCCCTGTGCCGGAACCACAACAAAGTGTTGAAGATATTAGTGTGCTTCAAAGTGAGGTTAATGATATGAAACAGGCAGTTGTATCTATGAGTGTTGGGCAGCCACAGGCAGCTACAAAAATTGTAAAAGACTGGATTTTAGAAGAAGCTCCACCCGAACCTGAACCAGCGCCAGAAGCTCCGGCAGAAGATGATGGCGGCAAGAAGAAAAAGAAGAAAAAGAAGAAATAAGAGGCAAATATGATTTCGGATTATAACAGGCTTTCTGGACTGCAAAAGGTAGCCATTCTTTTTTCTGTGCTCGGAGAAAGCCTCGCCCTAAACCTTGTTAAAGATTTAGATAAAACAGAAATTCGCAAAATTCGAGCTGGTATGCGTGGTATAGGAAATGTTGCTTTCGCTGTCAAAAAACAGGTTATGGAAGAGTTTTATTTTGCTTTTGTCAGTGAAAAATTCCAAGAAAGCGAAGAATCCGATGAACCACAAAAACCTTTTTCATTTCTTGATGAATTAACAGACGAACAAATTATTGCACTATTAAGTGCAGAAACGCCTCGTGTTATTGCTATAGCAATTGCCCAGCTTTCTGGTGAAAAACGTATGATGGTATTAAACCGTATTAGTGAGGATGAAAAAGGACAGGTGCTTTTAAGCATCGGCAATTTAAATGACGTACCACTTGAAGCTGTTGTTCAAATTGCAAATAAATTACAAAAAAAATCAAAACAACTTCCTAAAACTGTAGCTTTTTCACGAGGTGGCGGTAAAGATTTGGCGGATATCCTCGGTTCAATGGCTCCTGAAGAAGAAGAAATGTTCATGGCAAATCTTGAACAAGAAAATCCTATACTAGCTGAAGAAGTAAAAAAGTACCGCATTACTTTTGAATCAATTTTCGAAATTTTTCCGGACAACCTACTGCGAGATCTTATGAATGCGGTTGACTTGGACTCCGTAGCTATGGCGCTCAAAGGAATGGATCAATCCAATACTGATAAAGTGATTAATGTATTGCCTAAAAAGAAACAGGCAATGTTTGAACCAGTAGAGGGCGCTGTACCTAAACGGGATGTTGACACAGCCCGTAAATCCATTGTTCAAGCAGCTAAACAAATGGAGCGCGATGGGACTTTCAAATTAGAAGACCTTCTTGGTGGTGAAACCGTAGAATAAATCCGCTTCTAAAAATCGCTTAGCGAAAGCCCTCGCATACAGTTTTTATTAAATCGTGCGGGGGCTTTTTAATTGTTATATAATCAGTCTCTATACTTTATCGCTGCTTGGGCTGCAGCAAATCTTGCAATCGGTACTCGAAATGGTGAACAGCTCACATAATCCAAACCATTTTGATGACAGAATTCCACACTAGCCGGATCACCGCCATGCTCGCCACAAATACCAATTTTCAAGTTTTTTCTCACAGAGCGCCCTTTTGTAACTGCCATGCTTATCAGTTTACCAACTCCTGCTTTATCCAAGCTTTGAAATGGGTCTTTCGAGAAAATATTTTGTTCCAAATATCCTGGTAAAAACCCGCCAATATCATCTCTGCTGAAGCCATATGTTGTTTGGGTAAGATCATTTGTTCCAAAGCTAAAAAATTCAGCGTGTTCAGCAATTTCATCTGCTGTAAGACAGGCGCGTGGCAATTCAATCATTGTACCAATTATATAATGAAAAGATATCTTTTTTTCTTTCATCACAGTATCTGCAATGTTTCGTATAATAACTTCTTGATTTTCAAATTCGGTGTTTGTGCCTACTAACGGAACCATTACTTCGGGCATTACATTTATCCCCTTACCAATTAGATCTGCTGTTGCTTCAAATATAGCTCTAGCTTGCATTTCTGTAATTTCTGGATATGCAATCCCCAAGCGACAACCACGATGGCCTAACATTGGATTAAATTCATGTAAACTTGCGATTCTATCTCTTATTTTTTGTTCTGTTACATTTAATTCATTAGCAAGATCTTTAACTTGAATATCATTTAATTGAATAAACTCATGTAATGGCGGATCAAGCAAACGAATTGTTACTGGTTTTCCAGCCATTGTATTTAAAATTCCAATAAAATCTTTTCTTTGATATGGTAATAATTCCATCACTGCGGAGCGGCGTTCATGTTCTGATTCTGCTAAAATCATTTTACGCATTCCCATAATTCTTTTTGGATCAAAAAACATGTGTTCAGTTCGACAAAGCCCTATTCCTTCAGCCCCAAATGCGATGGCCTGTTTCGAATCTTCTGGGCTATCTGCATTAGTACGAACTTTTAATATTCGTATATTATCTGCCCAAGACATTAGCTCTCTATAAGCATTGTTTGATTCGGGATCAGCTGGCTGAAGGGTGACCTGCCCTAAATAAACAACGCCTTTTGAGCCATTCATAGAAACCCAATCACCCTCTTTTATTAACGTATTTTTGATTGTGATTTCTTTATTATCATAATTAATGTTTAAATCAGCACAGCCTACAATACAACACTTCCCCCATCCACGAGCTACCAGAGCAGCGTGTGATGTCATTCCGCCTTTTGCAGTCAAAATAGCTTCTGCGGCGTGCATTCCATGAACATCTTCGGGTGATGTTTCTTCTCGAACTAATATAACTTTTTTCCCTTCTTTTGCCCATGCCTCAGCATCGTCTGGAGTAAACACTACCTGGCCCACTCCACCACCGGGGCCGGCCGGCAGTCCTTTTGCCACTACTTCGGCAGATTTTTCTTCTTTTATATCCAATCTGGGATGTAACAATTCATCAATTTGATTCGGCGACACACGCATAATACCTTCTTCTTTTGAAATCAGTTTCTCATTAACCATGTCCACTGCAATCGTGATCGCCGCTCCTCCGGTCCGTTTTCCTGTACGTGTTTGTAGCATCCAAAGCTTTCCTTCTTCAATCGTAAATTCAATATCCTGCATATCTCGGTAATGCTGTTCTAGGTTTTTTCGAATTGTATTTAGCTCTAAATAAATATCAGGTAAAAAACTTTCAAGTGATTCCAAGTGAGTAGACGCAGTTGTCTTTGTTGCTTCATTTAATGGTTGGGGTGTACGTATCCCTGCTACCACATCTTCACCCTGTGCATTTTTTAACCACTCTCCATAAAACTGATTAGATCCTGTTGCGGGATTTCGAGTAAAAGCTACGCCAGTAGCCGAAAGATCCCCAGTATTACCGAAGACCATGGCTTGCACATTAACTGCCGTGCCCCATTCGCCTGGTATATTTTCAATGCGCCGATAGCTGATTGCCCTTTTCCCATTCCAACTTTGGAATACGGCTTTAATACCACCCCAAAGTTGCTCATAAGGATCATCTGGAAACTCGCCTCCTAATACTTTCTTAATCCTTGATTTAAATTTTTCTGTTATTATTTTCCAGTCTTCTCCAGAAAGATCTATATCTGATTTATATTTTTTTTCTTTTTTATATAAATTAAGAATCTTTTCAAGCTGGTGACGAATTCCATGACCTTCTTGTGGCTCAATCCCCGCCGATTTTTCCATTACGACATCAGCATACATCATAATGAGACGTCTATATGCATCATACACAAATCTCGAATTATCGGTTTTAGCTATAATACCTGGAATTGTTTTTGAGGTTAATCCAATATTTAATACGGTTTCCATCATTCCAGGCATTGACATCCTTGCGCCAGATCGCACTGATAAAAGGAGTGGGTCTTTTTTATCACCAAACTTTTTTCCCATTGCCTGTTCAACTTTTTTTATAGATAATTTTACCTGTTTATCTAAGTCTTGTGGAAAAGATTGTGCGTTTTGATAATAATATGTACATACTTCAGTAGTGATCGTAAATCCTGCAGGAACGGCTATGCCTAAATTCGTCATTTCTGCAAGGTTGGCGCCCTTACCTCCTAACAGGTTTTTCATATCCGCATTCCCATCTGCTTTCTTATTACCAAAAAAATAAACTGATTTCATTATAGCATTTCCAAATATAGTTTCGTCAAAAAATGTCGCCGAATTTACATTATCCTTTCTCTTCCAACATTTAATTTATAGCGCAGTAATTGATAAAATTAAAAGAACTTCAACATAAATGGCATCCACACATTTAAATAATCTACTTAATGTTTACAGAGTTCGTTTCCCCGAAGAAAAAATACAGGTAACAAAAACGATTCAATTTTTAAAAAATGATGAGAATTGTTTCAAGCGAGATAATTGGTATGGTCATTTTACGGGATCTGCTTGGATTGTGGATTTTTCACGAGAATGGGTACTTATGACTCATCACCGACAATTGAATTTATGGCTACAATTTGGTGGGCACGCCGATGGATCTTATAATCTATTAGAGGTTGCTCTAAAAGAAACCCGTGAAGAATCTGGGCTTCATCAATTTGATATCCTTTCAGACAAAATATTTGATTTAGATATTCATCATATACCCAAAAGAGAAAATGAGCCATCTCACTTACATTTTGATGTGCGGTTTATATTCGCGACCACACGTGGCGCAGAAAAAATCACCGTAAGCAATGAATCCCACGATGTGGCATGGATCCATAAAAATGATGTTTTAAATAAAAACCCGGAAAAATCGATCGCGCGAATGCTAAAAAAAACAAGGAATTATTACATCTCTTAGAGTATGTCGTTAACTGATAAAATAAAATCAACCATTCTATCGGGTGCCGTTCCTACGAACCAGCGAAAGGTTGGTGTAGAGATCGAGGGTCTCTATTATACTTCTGGTTTCAATCGTCTTCCTGTAAATAAAACCACTCAATATTCTGCTTCAGATTTAATGAAAGAAATAAGTCAAAGCACTGGACAAGATTCTCCCTTTTCTTATTCGTTAGAACCTGGGGGACAGCTTGAGTGGGCATCGGGGCCTGCAAAAAGTTTGTGGGATATTCAAAAACAATTTGAGCATCATAAAAAACTTGAGGACAATATTTGCAAAAAACATTTTATTGATCGGTTATATTTATCATTGGAACCTTTTTGTCTCCCCAGTGATATTGACCTCATCAATGTAAATAAATATCAACTCATGCACAATTTATTCACTCAAACTGGTACCTTGGGTCCGTGGATGATGCGCAATACAACCAGCATGCAATTAAATATCGACTTCACTTCTGAGCAAGATGCCAATGAAATGGCTTTCTTAGCCGACGCAATTCAGCCACTATATAGCATTTTATTTTCTAATTCATCTTTTATGCGCGGTAAACCTGTGAACACAAAAAATATGAGGTGGAAAATTTGGGCAGATACTGATCCAGAGCGATGTGGGTCCCTTTTTGAACATGGCATTGCCTCTGCTGAAAAAATAATCGATGAATATGCTGCCTGGATCTCCCAAATAAAAACGATATTTAAATCTAGCGAAAGTGGAAATACAGATTATTTTAATGGCACATTGGGTGAAATGATTTTATCTGAACCATCTAAAATGGAAACACATATTAATTCGGCTTTGCATCAATCATTTACACATGTGCGTTTTAAAACTGTGTTAGAGATTCGCGCTTCAGACCGGCCACCGGAAGGTTCCGAAATCGCACCTGCCGCATTCCTTGCGGGGTTACTCACAGCACCAAAAACTCGAACTGAGGGGATTGACGTAATTTCAAGGTGGTCTTATGAAGATCGAAAGAAACTAATTCACACAGCACAGAGTCTTTCATTAAGCCAATTGGGACCAGAAAACAAATCAATTGGCGATTGGCTTGAATTCTTGGCAGAATTAGCTTTAAAAGGTTTAAATGAAAGAGAGAAAATATTTAGAATAAAAAACGAAGGCCCACTGGTCCAATATTTTTTAGAAGATGTGTTAGCGCGGGGACCAAAAACAATCCAAACGCAAAATATGTTTCAAAAAACAGATGCTTCTCTTCATGATTTCTTAAGAGAATGTTGTTTAGATTCGGCCTCCTAATTTCACATATGAATCCAAAATTTTTACATAACTTATCCCTTTCACTGATTTTTTTTCTGGGCCTTTCCGGTATTGCTTTAGGCCTTGGGTGGCTTATTTCATCAGAACCTTGGCTACTAGACCGGTCTGCCAATGAAAAACTACTAGATAACTCTTTTTCTGAAATGTTTTCTGACCCAATAAATCAAAATCTTCATCTTTATTTAACTATGCTATATCGGTTTTTAGGGTGGTGGATGATTAGTATCGGGATGTTAGTAATATCCTATATAATTGTTACACGGATGGGAACAGAAATATCTCGTGGTTTCATTCATTTTGTTTTATTTATACTTCTAACTGGTACAACAATAATTGAATATATATATATTTCATCATCACCATTTTTAGTCTTAACAATTTTGCTTTGGTTTTTGTGGTTAATTAGTCTTTGGGCGGGCATCCAACTCAAAAAATATGATGGTTGAAGTACACCCTTTAGTTATTCATTTTCCAATTGCTCTTCTTTCATCTGCGATGCTTTTTGATTTTTTTTATATTTTATCAAAACAAAACGATTTAGCTCAAATCGGATGGTGGGTATTACTTTTAGGGCTTATTTCTGCTGCTGCTGGAATTGCAACTGGTCTATGGGATGATACGCTTATTGGTCATTTGGGTTCGGTTTCTCCTCTTTGGGTCAATCATGGTTGGATTCAAATATTTTCTTGTACCCTTTTTCTTGCCCTATTTATATGGCGAACAAAAATGCCTACAGTATTGATTCATACAAAGTTAAAATGGATATATATTGGGTCGGGGGGCTTTGCAATTGCAATATTGTTTTATGGTGGACACTTGGGCGCCAAACTAGCCGGACGGATCTGAACGACTATTTTATTACTGATTAAAGCTATATAAACCATAATTTCTCTGCCTCTTTATTAACTAAAAATATCTCTATCGCTCGAACCTATGACTAGTTCAACACAGAAATCCCAAAGTAGTCTTTTTTCTACAATCTAATCGAACCACCAATGGATTATACCACTATGAAACGGATTCGACCTTTTAAATTTTGTTTTATATTTTTCCCGGATCTTAATCTTCCATACTTTTACTTCGCTGGCAGATATTAAATGATTACAAATCATGATATTGTTATGATAGGCGGTGGCGGAGCAGGGCTCCGGGCTGCTATTGCTATCGCAGAAACAAACCCAAACTTGAGCATCGCAGTGGTGAGCAAGGTCTATCCTATGCGGAGCCACACTGTGGCAGCAGAAGGAGGCGCAGCGGCTGTCATCAAGGATAATGATTCCCTTGAAAACCACATTCACGATACCATTGCTGGTGGAGACTGGATGTGTGATCAGGACGCAGTTGAATATTTTGTAAACGAGGCGCCCAGAGAAATGATCCAGATGGAGCACTGGGGATGTCCCTGGAGTCGTGAGCCTGATGGGACTGTAGCAGTACGACCTTTCGGTGGGATGAATATTGAACGGACATGGTTTGCTGCAGACAAGACCGGCTTCCACATGCTCCACACCTTATTCCAAACATCGCTCAAGCACAACAACATCACCCGTTACGATGAATGGTTTGCAACAAAAATTCTTGTAGAAAATGGTCGTTGTCAAGGTGTGACAGCTATTGAACTTCGCTCCGGTAAAATAGAGGTAATTGCGGGTAAAGCAACGATTATGTGTACTGGCGGGGCCGGACGGATTTTTCCGTTTACAACCAATGGTGCCATTAAAACAGGTGACGGAATGGCAATGGCTTACCGGGCTGGTGTACCGCTCAAAGACATGGAGTTTATCCAGTACCATCCCACCGGACTTCCGGGTACAGGTATTCTCATTACAGAAGCAGCCCGGGGTGAGGGTGGAATTATGTTAAATAAAGACGGCTATAGATATCTTCAGGATTATGATTTGGGCAAACCGTTAGATATTGATGATCCAAGTCATCCAGTAAAAAAGAGCATGGAGCTTGGTCCCCGAGACCGTCTGAGCCAAGCTTTTGTAGCCGAGAGAGAAAAAGAGAGAACCATTCCTAGTTCATATGGACACGTAGTTCATCTCGATATTCGTCATCTAGGTGAAAAGAAAATTGACAAAAAGCTTCCCTTCGTACGGGAATTATCCAAGAATTATGCCGGTATTGATCCCGTATATGAACCAATCCCCGTAAGACCTGTTGTCCACTACATGATGGGGGGCATCGACACTGATATCAATGGCGCCACTTCTCTGCCTGGGTTGTACGCTGCCGGTGAGTGTGCTTGCGTTTCTATTAACGGAGCAAATCGTTTGGGTTCAAACTCACTTACAGAACTCTTAGTCTTTGGCGCCCGCACAGGTAAAGCCGCGGCCCGGTTCGCATTGGAAGTCCCACACCCTGACAAAAACTCGCTTGAACTGCAAACTGCCGATGAACAAAAGCGTATCACTAGAAATTTCTTCAGAAAAGGGCGGGGCACAGAAAGAATTTTTTCTCTCCGTAAAGAAATGAACGAAACCATGGAGACGAGTGCCGGTATATATCGATCAGGAAAAAGCTTGAAGGAAACATGCGACAAAATCAAAGAACTTAAAGATCGTTTCGTCAACATCGATTTGGAGGACAAGAGTCTCAATTTTAATACAGAATTGACTTCGGCGCTAGAGCTCGAGTTCATGCTGGATGTGGCCGAAGCTATCGCCTATAGTGCTCTGAAAAGAACAGAAAGCAGGGGCTCTCACCAACGGTCTGATTTCCCTGAAAGGGATGATGAAAATTTTCTAAAGCATTCTATGGCATACCAAACCAACACCAAACCCCACATCGATTATAAGGATGTAATAATTACTAAATGGCCGCCTGGAGAACGGGTTTATGGAAAAGAAAAATAAGGTATAAGAAATGGCAGAAACCATGAAATTGGAAATCTTTCGCTACCACCCTGAGAAAGATAACGAGCCCACTTTTCAGACATATGAGGTTCCGTTCCTTGAAGATTGGGTTATTTTGGATGCCATTAATTACATTAAAGATGAGATAGATGGAACACTTTCCTATCGTTGGTCTTGCCAAATGGGTGTATGCGGCAGTTGTGGCATGATGATCAATGGTGTGCCGAAACTATCATGCGCCGTTTTTTTAAAGGATTACTACCCAGATAAAATTCGTGTAGAGCCATTAACCGGTTTTCCCGTCGAACGGGATCTCATCTTCCAAATGGATGATTTTATGACAAAACTGACAGAAATACAGCCCTATATCATCAGGAATAAGGATGAGGAAAAGCCACTTGATGAAGGTGAATACCTTCAGACCCCTGCTGAGCTGGCGCGCTTTAAACCATACTCTATGTGTATTAACTGCATGCTTTGTTATGCTGCTTGTCCTGTTTATGCTCTCGATTCTACTTTTATCGGACCTGCTGCTATTGCTCTCGGCCAAAGATACAACATGGATTCCCGAGATCACGGTCGGGACGCCAGGCAAGAACTCATCGCTAGTCATGAAGGAATCTGGGAGTGCACTTTTGTGGGAGAGTGCAGTGCTGTTTGTCCAAAGGACGTGGATCCAGCCGCGGCAATCCAGCGCGCAAAAGTCTCCAGCACTATTGACTGGTTTAAGGATGTTTTGATCCCATGGGGAAAAAAGAAATGAGCACCTACCACAGACCCTTTCCCAACACCTGGTGGCTTAAGCGTAAACCGTATGTTTTATTTATGATTCGGGAGTTAACTAGTGTCTTCGTTGCGGGGTATTGTATTTTTCTACTGGTTTTTGTTTACAAACTAACGCAGGGGGCCGATGTCTATGGCAATTTCATAGACGCTTTGAAGTCGCCCAGTAGCGTGGCGCTACATTTCATTGCGCTTGCTTTTGTGCTTTACCACACCATTACCTGGTTTAACCTGACGCCAAAAATACTCGTACTCTATAAAGGAGAGGAACGAATCCCCCAAGGACTGGTGGCCGGAATGTTCTACGCCGGGTGGGTAGTGGTTTCCGTTATTGTTGCATTGTTTGTATTGGGAATGTAAAGATGGCGAAGTCAAACGAACCGATCTGGTGGTCACTGTTTTCAGCTGGTGGTATGGTAGCGGCTATGATACTCCCCGTCCTGATCATTATAACCGGCATCTTAGTGCCATTTGGATTGGTAGATGACGATCCTCTAAATTTCGAAAGAATTTATACCGCCCTGTCTCAGAGTTACCTTATAAAGCTAATCCTTTTCATCGTAATTACCCTGCCGCTCTTTCATTGGGCACACCGTTTCCGCTTCACACTTGTAGATGTGGGGCTGAAATCCGTGAGCACCCTTATATCCATTCTTTGCTATGGTGGGGCGATTGCTGGAACAATCATCGCAGCAATTATATTTTTAAGAATTTAAATAAGTTTATTTTTTCTTCAGATCCTAGTACTCTTTATAGTAAAAGCGCATTCCCGACACAGCGAGAAGTTCATCAAATAATGCTTTATTCTGTTTTGTTATTTTATCAAAATCAGTTGTCAGTAGTTGTTCAACAGGATAATCCAAATCTTGAGAAAAATTATTTATGAATTCAATACCAATTCCTTCTTGTATGGCACACTTACGCAAGACAACAAGTATATGCATTAAAAGGGCCGTGTTTATACGGCCCTTTTTTATTTATAAATAAAAATTTTAGCTTTTCAATCTAAAATTTACAGGGATTGAAATCCACACGCCCACAGCTCG
>DTTO01000056.1 GCA_012964665.1 Fidelibacterota bacterium | reverse complement strand
CACTAAAAAAGTATCTGTAAAAAAGGCACCAATAAAAAAGAAGGCAACGAAAAAATCTACCGCAAAAATATCTTCAAATAAATCGAACAAAAAATCAAGTGCGAAAAAATGAACGAACTTCTAAATGATAAAATCCGATTATGCATCGGAATTTTTTTTGTAATAGCAGCAATTGGATTTTTCATCTATGGTTGGATGGAAAGGTCAGTTGGAAATCCATTCAATCAAATATGGATGTTGGCCATCATTATCTTGTTAGGTGGCATGGTGCAACTTCAAAAAATTGGAAGTGGCCGGAAAAAAAGTCGTAAGAAGAATGAATAAAGCACCGCCATGCGTTCGGCAATTGCTGATTATTTAGATACATATACACCTTTTGAATTATTTGGGCCGTCCCATTGGGCGGCCATTTTTTTATTTTTATTTCTGGTATTTTGGCTACCTTGGTTTGCAAAAAACCATTTACATCAAAAGTACCAGAAAAATGTGGGAGTTTTCCTAGGCGTTTTGATCGGCATTAATTACCCCCTATGGGTTTTGCTTGAGATTGTAGCTGGATCATTTGATGTAACACTCCATTTGCCATTCCAGCTGTGCCGGTTTGCTAACCTGCTATTACCGCTGGTGATGATTAAACGCAATTTTAAAGTTTTTGAGATTCTTTACTTTTGGGGTTTGTCCGGAATGTTGCAGGGGATGATCACACCGGACATTGTTGAAGATTTTCCCCATTTTTATTATATCCGATATTTTATCGGTCATCATTTGCTAATAGTTTCACTAATCTATGCAATAGTTGTGTATGATATGAGGCCCACTTTGGCCAGTATGAAAAAGGCCTTTATTGCTCTAAACGGCTTTTTGCTTATATCCTTTATTGCAAATATGATTTTAGATGCTAATTATTTTTGGATTATGGAAAAACCGCCTATGGCGTCACTGTTGGATTTTATGGGGCCATGGCCGTGGTATATTTTATCTGGAGAATTTGTTGCACTGGCCCATTTTGGATTTGCATATTTCATTTACCTTTTGATTGAAAAAAATAGAAAAAATGATTGATTTAGAGTTGAATTACGGCCTAAAAAATTTATCTTGACTAATTTTCATCTAAATTCAAAGGGATCGGGATCAGTTAAAATAAAAACAATTTACAAGCGATGAGAATTATACCTATATCAATTTTGCTCTCTTTTTGTCTAATTGGACAAATTTTAGAAAAAGAGAACAAATTGCTTTGGGATGGAACTGATTGGAAGCATGTTTCTACCCGAGTCGATGGAAACCCTGCAATGGTCTTTCGAGTCAAGTCCGCATATTTGACCGGAGTATTGGATGGCCGTCTTTACTATTATCTCAAATCTTGGGCTGAGAAACAGACTTTTTCTGATAGCCTTTATGGTGATCGTATTGATTATCTAACACTGCGCGAAACTGTAAAGCAACTCGATCAATTTTACCAAAATCCTCTGATGGATTATGTGCCTGTTGTGTCAGCAATGATTATTGTCCATATGCAAGTGGAACAAGTATCCCAAGCAGTTATTGATCAATATGTTGAACAAACGAAATATTGGATTAATCAACTCACCTTGGATATCCAAAGCCGTGGTATGCATGAATTATTAAGGGAAAAACAGAAAAGGTATTGAAAATCCAATAAGTTATAATTAGAAACTCTACCGGCCTTTAGTATTTGTAATTTATAATCCATTTTTTATTAGTTAATATGACGGAAACCCAATTCAAAGAGATTCTCAAAAAACTGGATAATATTTTTCGGCCTGTACAAGTTGGATCTAATGAAAATGAATGGCTAGCGGTTGGCAAATTGGTAGATGGTATATCCACAAAAGATTTGGATATTATTTTGAAAAAAGAGCCATGTCAATTTTCTATCAAAAAAAAGAATGAACAGGTCTATATAAGAATAAGTGAATCAAAAGAAAGGATCATCCTTCGCATTCCAAAGATTCCTCGAATTCATTGGGTGTTATTCCTTTTAACAATATTTACAACTCTTTTAGCCGGAGCCATGATGGAAGGAGCAAGGATTTGGGAAAATCCACTAGAAATATTTAAAGGAATGCCATTTTCTATTACATTGATGCTGATTTTGGGGACCCATGAATTCGGGCATTATTACTATGCCCAAAAACATAAAGTGGATGCAACTTTGCCTTATTTCATCCCGGCACCCCCATTTTTATTTTTGATCGGTACCTTCGGCGCATTTATCAAAATTAAATCACCGATATATCGCAAAGATGCCCTGCTACAGATCGGTGCTGCTGGCCCAATTGCCGGTTTCATTATTGCTGTTCCATCTTTAATCATTGGCCTACTTTTATCTGACGTTATTGACAAAGTGGATATCCAGGGTGCAATAATGCTGGGAGATTCAATCTTGATGAAATTGCTCACATGGCTCACACATCCAGGGCTGCTTGCATCGCAAGATATTATGCTTCATCCAATTGCCTTTGCTGGCTGGATTGGTTTATTAGTAACCATGCTGAACCTTTTACCAATTGGACAGTTAGATGGCGGGCACATAGCCTATGCGATGTTGGGAGAAAAACAGGGATGGCTCGCTAAAGCTGCTTTTATATCTCTGATACCACTTAGTTTTTTTTCACTCAACTGGCTTGTATGGGGCTTGTTAATTTTATTTCTTATGCGCTCGACGAAGCATCCGCCAATTCAGGATATCCACGTACCCCTATCTAAAGATAACCAGATGGTGGCTTATGCCTGCCTGGTCATATTTATCCTTTGCTTCATTCCCGCCCCATTTAATATTTAATGCGGGTAATTTTCTCGATATCACTGTTATTTACCCTACTTTTTTCTCAAGTTCGTGTAGGCGAAATGCAATCCATCACTTCATCGCTGGATGTACAAACACTTATTGCATCGGAAGATGAAATCATTTTGGCCACAAGGGGTGGATTAGCATTTTATAATATTAATTCTGGGGAATATCAAGTATTTACCAAAGATCATGGCCTCAGCGATACAGATTTAAATACTGTACTTAAGGGTCCAAAAGGCTATATCTGGTTAGGAAGTGATGGTGGTGTTCAGATCTGGGATATTAATCAGGAAAAACTTGCCGATTGGTTTGAATTGGATATTGAAGAAGTAACGAAGTTTGTAACATATAATAATATGGTTTATGGCGCGATCAAGCAGGCTGGCATCTGGGGAATCATGGAATTTATTCATTCCAATGATCGGATATATTATAGAGATTTCTATGGCAGGAATGATATTGAAAAAATTTATGATATTGTAAAATTTGGAGATCACCTTATTCTTTCTACAGATCGGGGTTTGCTTGCTGGTAATCCGCATGATATCCATCCGTTATATTGGAGCAATCCATTTCCTGAAATACAAACTTCTATTATTGCATTGGATCAGAGAGATGATGAACTGGCGATTGTTACGTCCGATGCAATTTACTCGGTTAAATTAGGTGGGGAATTAATTCCCCTTGTTACCAATGAGGTTGAGTTCAATATAATTCATACCATTGCCGTAGCAGGCCCCCAGAATTATACAGCGGTTTCAGATTCAGTTATATATCGTATTGGTAATGATAAATTTGAAAAACAATTTTCCGATGCTGGTTACCATTTTTCTTCTATATTTCATTATAATTCAAATATTCTGTTAGGAACTAGTTTAGGCTTCGCATTATTTGATGGTAACACATTTAACCATATTGCCTGGAGCGAACCTATCGTGAATAGTCCGGATATAATATATCTGGGTCAAAATAAAAGTATGATTTTGGCCAGCCAAAAAGGAATTTCGATTCTCGAAGAACAAAATTGGAAAAATGTATCGACAGTAAACTATACTCTGGGTTTGTCAACTCAGATAGACTTGGATTACCTCAATGTGAGTTTAGGATCAAGCATCAGTGAATTAGTTGAAAACAGTGATGGGTCAATTTACCTAGGAATGGAAAAGTCAACTTCAGGTGGGATTCTCTTACTGGATATTAAAGGCAGCATCCAAATACGTGACCTTTTTATAAGTCCAAGGCTGTTGCAAGATAAAAGTGGAAAATATCCACTTTTTACCATTAATGCCATGACCTTTGATAAAAATAATAATCTTTGGGTTTTATCAAGAAACCAGGAAAGTAAACCACTCAGTGTTCACTATGAGAATCAATGGAGAAACTTTTCATTTGAAGAAAGTGGAAATTTACTTTCTGAATCTATGACAGCGATAACAGAGGATAATTTTAATCGTATCTGGTTAGGGTCAACAAGCCAGCTGGTCATGTATAAGTATAGTGGGGACGTTTTCAGTCCTACTAATGAAGTTTGGATTTCCGAAGAAATTAATACGGCTGCATTAAATAGTTCTGTGTTAGACCTAAATGTATCTTTTGATAACCGATTGTGGATTTTAACACCAGCTGGACTTATTTATAAGGATCTTCAAGTTTCAGAAACAAACCCAGTCAACCAAACGGGGCCGAAAGCGACCAATAGCGAAATATATCCCTATTTCCCAAACGTGGCCTTTAATAATTCATCTCGAATACGGTTTGATCCTAGGGGAAATATTTGGATCACGTCTCAAAGTGGCGTTCATATTGTTTCTGAAAATGGAGAATATTGGCCTGATATTAATGGGTTGAATGAAAGCAACAGTTTTATTCTTTCGGATGATGTTAAAGATGTTGCTTTTGATGGGGATGAGGGGCTTGCTTATATTGCTACTAATAAGGGTGTCAGTGTGATTAAGATTCCTTTTGCGGAAAAGAAAAAAACATACAATTCAGTAATTGTCTTTCCGAGCCCGTTTCGCATTCCAAGTTCAAAACCGATGACAGTGGATGGATTAAAAGATAACAGTTCCATCAAAATCATGACTCTGAATGGTGAGGTTTTGCGATCCATTCCTAATTCTGAAGTTCAGGGTTATCAGGCCTATTGGGACGGACGAGACCAATCAGGTCAATTGGTTGGCACTGGTGTTTATCTCGTTGCCATATATGATAAAAATGGCGCATCTTCATTCGAAAAAGTTGCCGTAATTAGAGAATGAAACCGGTCGCAAATACAGCGAAAATAATTGTTGGGATCATCTTGGTGACCATCGGTCTGATCGGCGGTCTGATTCCTATTTTTCAGGGATGGGTATTTGGAATTCCAGGATTGATGCTATTGGGAAGTGTTTACCCACCGATTAGGAAATGGACCCAAAAAATAGTTGAAAAAGTGAAGAAAAAAATGAAATCTTAGATGTCAGATAATTGTATAGTTAGATACACTGGTTCAGTGTACATAAAATTTATCTTACATTTTTTGTTCAATATATTCTGGTAAAATTTTGAATTCGGTTTCAAGCTCATCGGCAATATTTTTAATCATTACTCTCCGAGCCATGTGCGGTAAGAAAGCTGATTTCATAGCAACGATTGTAATTTCCCTAAAATCATGAAGTGTAAATCCAAATAAATCGCGAGCAAGCGCAAATTCTTTAGTTAGTGTAGTATCAGAAATAAGCCGGTTATCTGTATTGAGTGTCACTCTGATTCCTTGGTCATAATAATACTTCATCGGGTGATGTTTAAGGGAACGGACTGAATGTGTGTGCCAGTTAGATGTGAGACAAATTTCTAGTGCAATGCGATGGTTATTTACATAATTCATTAAATCTCTATCTTCTCTCAGTCGAGTACCATGACCAATCCGATGAGCTCCGCAATAATGAATAGCTTGATGGATTGATGAGGGTCCGAAAGCTTCGCCAGCATGAATAGTTGCATTGATATTATGGTTGAGTATCATATAAAAAGCTTCTCTGTGATCTTTGGCAGGATAATTTTCTTCTGCGCCAGCTAGATCAAAACCAACAACGCCCTTATTTTTATAGCGTACGCAGAGATCGGCCAGTTTTAGAGATGACTCTGGTGAAATATGCCTAATTCCACAGACAATAATTCCTGACTTAACACCAAAATCCTCTTCTCCTTTCCTCAGTCCATCCAAGACTGAAATTACCGCATCCTCCAGGGTCATGCCTTTGCCAGTATGCAAAATGGGGGAATACCGTACTTCGATGTAACGGATATTTTCTGATGCAGCATCTGCTATGAGTTCGTAGGCGATTCGTTTCAATGCATCTGGTGTTTGCATTACACTGAGCGTAATGTCAAAACGGGCAATATATTCTTCCAGCGAACCGCGTTTTTTCCCAATGGAAAGTATTTTTTTGAGCTCGGTAGGATTGAAACTGGGGAGTGAAACTTTCTGCTGTTGTGCTAAATCAAGAATCGTTTCAAGTCGAAGACAGCCGTCCAAGTGGCAATGGAGTTCCACCTTGGGAAGTTTTTTTAGCAAACTGTCTGAAATCTTCATCAAATTATTTTTTTGATACGGAAGTATACAACCAGTAAATAACTGCAATAAAAAGGACGGGGCCAAGTAATCCAAAACCGCTGAAGTGTGGCCACCAGTCCTTCTGCCCTGTAAGGAATATGGGCACTGCTACAAGTATACCCATCAAAGCTTCCCCGGTAATTAAACCGGATGACATAAGTAGTCCCCGTTTTTCAGATGCTTCCGATCCTCCAGCTTTTTTACCAAGATGGTTAATCATACCACCAATGAAAATGGGTACTGTCAGGGTAATTGGTAAATAAATACCCACAGCCACGGCTAGAACAGGAACGCGGAAATCAGACCCCATTCTTTCCTGTCTGAGATCGGTCAGGATTAATATAACCGCAATGACGCCTCCAATATAAACGAAATTCCATGGAAGGTTGCCTGTAAATACACCATCGGCAACAGATTTCATTAGTGTAGCCTGTGGGGCGGAAAGGGTAGGGGAACCGATCACGTATGCCGTATGAAGGATATCCAGAACTAGACCAAGCACAACAGCAGCGGACAAAGTTCCAACGATTTGCATGACCTGTTGTTTCCAGGGCGTGGCACCAAGAATATGACCCGCTTTTAAGTCTTGGAGATTATCTCCACCTATGGCCGCTGCGCAGCAGACTACAGCACCAACCATGATGGCACTGGCTGCACCGACTCCTGAGCCGGTTCCCAAAATGGCTAATAGCAATAATGAGGTAAATAAAATCGTCGCAATGGTTACACCGGAAATTGGGTTATTAGAAGACCCCACTACACCCGCCATATAGGCTGCTACTGCTGAAAATAAAAATCCGAATACCATCATCATTATGGCGAGTAAAGCAGCAATTCCAACCGATTGAATAATATCTAAATAAAGGAGAAAAACAGGTACCAGTAATGCTAGCAATGCAATCCCAACGTATTTGATTGGCATATCTCTTTCTTCTAACGGAACATCTCCATCAGCCGTTTGATTTTTTACTGAATCGAGACTGGCTTTTACACCCTCTACGAGAGGTTTGAATAGTTTTATTAGGGACCATACACCTCCCACAACCATAGCACCCACACCGAGATAACGGATTTTAGAATTCCAGATATCCCAAGCTGAATCAAGAGCATCCCCCTCAAAGCCAACCATAGCGGAGTAAATTGGTATTGCCACGGCCCATGAAATCAATCCGCCACCAACCACCAAAATACCAATGTTTCGTCCAACAATATACCCAACTGAAATCAAGGCTGGAGACACATCTGTGCCCAGCCCAAAAATTGACTTGCCAAAAGAGATTGCACCGAACATTTCGGCATGCCACATACCGAATCCTTGTTGACATACTTTCATTACACCGCCGACCAAGCTTGCGATTCCAATTGTTTTTAATCCGCCGGAACCGTCATCAGCAGTGCCTTTTTTGGCTTCATCGCCGGCACGCAATACTTCTGCCGTTGCAACACCTTCAGGATATTTTAACTTTGCTGTTACGATAAGTGCACGACGAAGAGGTACGGTAAATAGCACTCCTATTACACCGCCAATCGCTGCAATCTTCGCTACTTCAACATAGTCGAACGTATTCCAATAGCCTAACAGAACTAATGCTGGTATAGTGAAAATAACGCCTGCGGCAAGGGATTCACCTGCAGATGCAGCCGTTTGAACAATATTATTTTCCAATATATTAGATTTTTTAAATAAAGCAAGAACACCCATAGAAATAACTGCCGCAGGAATGGAGGCAGAAACAGTCATACCGGCAAAAAGACCCAGATATGCATTTGCACCAGCAAGAACCATGGAGAGAACAATTCCAAGTAAAACAGCTTTAATTGTAATTTCAGGATAATGATTATTAGACATGAATTTTCCTTGGTTTATTTGGGCGCGAAAGTAGTGGAGTTGAACTGAATGATACAAGTATGGTAGGGAAAACCATTGTTTTGTAACCTTGGAGTAAAATATTAATTTCTGGCGTTTTTTGGGGTGCTATTTTGAACCAGATTAAAATGGCTGAGAAAACACCCATGAACCTGATCTGGATAATGCCAGCGCAGGAATTATCAAAACATGAATTATTTACGCTTTTCATATTTGATTATTAACCTAAGTCTATCTGGGCTTTTGTCCCAATCGATTGACGTAAAAGGAACCATTGTAGATAATGAATCCCAACACCCTTTAGCAGGTGTTAATATTGTTGTGGGAGAATTTGGCACGACTACAGATGAAACCGGTTCATTTTTTCTCACAATCAATGATGGATCTGAAATATCTTTTTCATTTATCGGATATAAAACTATTACGACAACGGTCCGTCCACAAATGACAATTTTGATGCTCCCAACGGTGCTAGAAGGAGACGAGGTGACAGTTAGCGCTACTCGTGCTATAGCAGGTGTAACACCGGTTTCTTTTTCTAATTTGACGTCACAAGAAATTGAGACTCGATACACCGTAGAAGATGTGCCCATGATCCTTGCTTCTGAACCGGGAGTGTGGGCTTATAGTGAAAGCGGCAACGGAACTGGCTATTCCTATGTTTCTATCCGTGGATTTGATCAGAGCAAGATTGGTGTTATGGTTGACGGTGTACCATTGAATGATAATGAGAGCCATCAGGTATATTGGGTAGATCATGGAGATTTGTTGGCTGATGCCAAAGATATTCAGATTCAACGTGGTATAGGTAATAGTCTATATGGCTCATCTGCTTTTGGTGGATCCATCAATGTGAATACACAAATCGCAAAAGACCAACGTGAAATAAAAGCTTCGTTCGGTTCTGGCGACTGGAATACGACCAAATACCAGGTGCGTTATCGTTCTGGTAAAGATTTGGGTGAAGATTTGAGTTTGACTGTTCGCGCTTCACAGATTAAATCTGATGGTTATAGAGAAAATCATCTTTCTAAACAGAAAGGGATGTTTTTTGGCTTGGAACATCGCGGGAAAAAATTTACAAATCAGTACCGTGTCCATATTGGATATGAAAATACTCAACTACTATGGGATGGAGTCCATATGGATGATATTAAAGATCGAACCAAACGTCGCGCAGGATATCAAGCCTACACGGATGATTTTCTTCAACAGATTTATTCTGTTAATACGACTTCTCGTCTGCGAGAGAACCTGTTTTTTAGGAATGTGAGTTATCTTGTTGCTGGTAAAGGGTATTACGAAGTATTAAAAACGGGCCGGGATTATTATGCATATAACTTGGATGTGAATAATCAATTTACCGATGCACAGGAACAAAATATGAATACCGATCTGCTTCGAAGAAAATGGATCGATAATAACTATTTTGGTATTGTACCAACATTGACTTGGAAGAACGATGAGTTACGGGTGGATGTGGGCGGAGAAATACGCTCATATTTCGGTGATCATTTTGGAGAAGTCTCCCAGTTCTCCGATGCGAACCTGGTCGCAACTATTGGTGATGGATGGTATCGTTATTACAGGTATGTTAGCGAGAAAAAAACCATAACAAGTTTCAGTCATTTCGTTTGGCATCCACCAGGACAGCCATTCACCATTATGGCTGATATTCAAAATCAAAACCATAATTGGACTTTAGATCAGGAAACGATCGGTCATGCTACTGGGCATACTTTATCGGCAAATTGGGATTTTTTCAATCCTAGGGTTGGTATGACCTGGGAAATGGGGGATTCGTTACACTGGTTTGTGAATTGGGGTAAAGCTCAAAAAGAACCTGCAGATAATCAAATTATTGAAGCAGATGATGTTTGGAGTAAACCCATTATGGCAGCGGCGGAAATGATTACGGATATGGAAATGGGAATCGACTTTACCTTCTCAAAAGGTCATGCTCGCATCAATGGATATCGTATTCAATACCTCAATGAACAATTGAAAAACATTGATGTGAGACAGGAAGGAGAATACGATTACTATTCTGCTGATTCTACGGATCATTCCGGGTTTGAGTGGGAAGCAGCCTTTCTAGTTAATCAGAAATTTAATTTTTCCGCAAATGGGGCGCTGGTTATGAATTTTTTTAATGACGGAAAAAGTATTCCAAATTTTCCCAATACATTATTCAATCTGTCTTTGAATTATCGTCCTCGGAATTATATGCTTCTATTTGCACATTGGAAAAGAATTGGTCACATGTATGTTGATAATGCCAATACTGAAACAGGTATGATTGATGGATATGGTCTTTTAGACATTGGTGCCAAATACCAATGGAGAGATTTAGAAGTATTGGTCAAAGTAAATAATGTATTTGATAAACTTTATTCAACGTATGGGTACGGTTATGAATCGAATGGGTATCAGGCATTTTTCTGGCCTGGTGCTACCCGCAATTCATTCGTTAATATATCATATCATTTCTAATTAAGTATTTAACCTAAAACAACTAATGTATAAATCTTCTGGCAATCCGCTGTGCCAAGAGATTTAAATCACCACCTTTTTCGGAACGTGAATTCACCAGGATTGCTACAACAATTTCTTTTTGAGGATAATAAATCAACATGGCGCGGCCCCCGACAGATCCGCCACTATGGCCAATGAATGGATTACGCCAAAAATCACGGTAATGCCGCCATCCCAACCCATAGTTGGTTGATTGACCAATACGAGTGGTGTTTGGTCTATGCAGTTCTTTGATTACTTCTTTCGATAAGAAATTAGTAGCATAAAGGTTATGAATAAAATTGACCAAATCCGTGGTGGTCCCTACCAAACCGCCGCTAGCCCATTTGTAGCTATTATTTACTTGAGGGGCCAATATTAGTTTGCCGTTTTCAGCATTATAAAAAGAAGCGATGGGTATTAAGATTGAATCCTGGTGTTCTGCTATCAGTCTCTCTGTATCCAGAGCAGTAAAAACTGTATCTTCCATATAGGAAAGATAATCAATACCGGTTGCACCTTCGACCACTGCGCTGACCAGATTCCAGGCATAACTACTGTACAGATAATGAGTCCCCGGTTCATGGCTTAGCGTATCCTCTTGGAAAATTTTGAGTCCTTCTAATACATTAGAATAATATTTTTCATTTAAAAATTCATTACCTTTATAATGGCGAATTCCCGAAAGATGACTCATGGCCATACGTGTAGTGATTGGCCATCGCTTTTCGGGGAACGTGGGTACGTAAGTTTGAATGGGGGCATCTAAATCAAGCTTGTCCTGATCCACTAGGCGGCCTACTGCTGCAGAAGTTACTGTTTTAGATATACTGCCAATTCGAAATCTAGTTTTGGATGTTACGGGAATCTTTTCGTTTATATTTGCAAGGCCAAATCCTTTCGTCCAGGCAATCTGACCATTTTTTCCAATAGTTATGGATAATCCAGGTATATGATAGGTATCCATAAATCTTTTTATAATAAAAGTGACTTGTGTTTGAGGTCCTTTTTCAATAGATCGCAGGCCTGCAACTGATAATATGAAAAAAAGTATTAAAATGTAAATTTGCTTAAACCGGTCCAAACTAATCCTTATGGTATTTTCGGTGTTCTAAAATTGAGATCGCTCGATAAATCTGTTCTAATAAAAACATTTTTACCATTTCATGGGTGAAGGTCATTGTAGAAAGCGAAAGTATCATATTGGCTTTCTGTTTGACAACATCCGCCAATCCTTTTGGCCCACCAATGATAAAAGTGATTGGTTCCGATCGCGATTGCAATAAAAGCGCCAGACCCTGAGAAGTTATTTGTTCGCCCTCTTCGCTCATGGCAATATTGAATGAAGGATTTTTTCCCAAGTGGGTTGTGATGCGATTTCCCTCTGATTGGATGTTTGAGTCTTTGATATCAATAATTTCCAGTTTTGCATTATGAGATATACGTTTCTCAAAATCGCTAGACATTTCATCTAGATTATTATTTTTAATTTTTCCGACTGAAAGAATTTTAAGCTTCAAATCAGATAATCAGGGATGTTGATTGATTTTGGTAACCGAGGGTCAGGAATTAGTTCACCTTTTTTGATTGTATAGGGTAAAACACCCGCCCAGACAGGCAGCTGATAGTCTACTTCTTCATCGCTTGGTGGCCCTGTTCTGATTTTTGCAGAAGCTTCTTTCAGTGAAATTGAAATTACGGTTGTTGCATCTAATTCTTTTTGGTTAGGCTGGCGGGCATCTTCCCATCGCCCAGGGATAAGATGGTCACTGACTGTTTTTAACGCATCCCATTTTTCATTCGGATCATTGACTAGGTCCCCTATCCCAAATATGACAACGGATCGATAATTTAATGAATGATGAAAAGCAGATCGTGCGAGTACAATACCATCAAGAAGAGTTATTGTCACACATATATTATTTTCTTTTGGAATGGATTTCAGCAATCGGCTAGCGGCAGATCCATGAATATATAATGTATCATTTTTCCTGGCATGGATGGTGGGAATGACCGCTGGACTGTCATTAACATTGATTCCAACATGGCAATAGAGTGCCTCATCAATAATCGGATATATCGTATTTTTATCATAATGCCCTCGCTGAGGCAGTCGGCGAACCCGAGTTCTATCAGTTTTGAACGACATTTAATTTTCCTCACTGTATTGTTCATCCAATTTCAGAACGGTGTGGAGTAAAACATTTGCCCCGTTCGCAATATCTTTTGGAGATGAATATTCTTTGGGTGAATGGCTGATGCCCTCCTTGCTGGGAATAAAAATCATACCGATGGGACAAATTACCGCCATTTCTTGGGCATCATGTCCAGCTCCACTGGGCATAAATTTACTTGAAAGTTGAAGGTCTTGTGCGGCCTGATTAATGGCCCAACTGACTCTCCTGTTTGTGGGTTCGGGAATGATATTGATTGTTTGCTTGAACTTGAATTCGGTCCCTGTGTTTTTTGCGATATTTTCTGAGGAAGATTTAATATTTTTATAGATAGAATTAATTTTTTTCCCGTCTAAATCTCTTATTTCAAGACTCGCATTAACCATCCCCGGAATAACATTTGGTGCCCCGGGGAATGATTTGATTTTTCCAACTGTGGCTACTTGTTTTCCAGGCGTATTTTTCCCAATTTCATGAACGGCCTGCACATATTGGGCCGCGGCATAAAGCGCATCACGGCGCTGATCCATTGGCGTTGTTCCAGCGTGATTCGCAAACCCTTTCACCATTACATCCCATTGCTTGATACCTACGATTCCTTGTACGACACCAATATCGAGGTTTTCATTATAAAGAATACCCCCCTGTTCAATATGCAATTCAACATAGGCGACCCATTCATTCTTTTTCAATTTAGCCTTTTCAAGCTGGTCAATATTTCCACCGATCCTTTGGATCCCTTTTCTTATGCTATAGCCACTACTGGATTGAAGTTCCAGTTCCAGTTCTGTTAGTCCACTTGTCATCACTTTACTACCAAAAAGGCCACCTTCTTCATTTTGAAATATGACAACGATTAAGGGGTGATTTAATGTATGTTTACTTTCCCTAAGAGTTTGTGCAACTTCAATAGCGGACATTGATCCTACATTACCATCAAAATTTCCGCCTTCAGGGACTGAATCAATGTGGGAACCTATCGCAATTGGGGGCAGGTCATTATTTTTTCCCGCTAATGTGCCGATGATATTTCCGCCTGCATCGATATGGACATCCATGCCAGCAGTTTTCATCAGTTTCATAACAAATTCGCGTCCATTCAAATCAGCGTCGCTGTAAGCTACCCTGCTTACGCCACCAAATTCATTGTTTCCAAATTTTGATAGTTCAGACAGATGTTTGTTTAAACGATTATTGTTAATACGTAAAGGATTATTTGCAGAAATAATTGAGAATAAAAAACAAATAATGATGAGTTTAATTGATGAATGATTGATTTGCTGGTTCAAAATACCTCCTGTCAATTATGATTAGAAGTTAACTGGAATTTTATTTTCTTTCATCTCTGAATATTTAACTGGAAACATACCCCTTTTCCCATATTCCCTTACTCCGTTTTTCCATTAACTTTAACGCTTCATGGCAGATAATAAATCCACTCGAAAACGCATATTTATAATCGATGGTTATGCCTTGTTGTACCGTGCTCATTTTGCTATGATTCGAAATCCATTAATCAACAGCAAAGGAATGCACACCTCTGCATTGTTTGGATTCACCAATCAAATCCTCAAACTTTTACGACTGGAAAAACCGGATTATCTCATGGCTGCTTTTGATTCTTCAGAAAAAACATTCCGTCATAAACGGTATCCAGAATACAAAGCCACCCGCGAAAAAATGCCTGAAGAAATGCGGGAGCAACTGCCTTATTTATGGAAAATACTGGAAGCCATGCGAATTCCTACCTTAGAAGAACCGGGATTTGAAGCAGATGATATTATTGGCACATTAGCGATTGAAGCAGTAGAAAATGGATTAGATGCCTATATTGTATCAGGGGACAAAGATTTTATGCAGCTAATTAATGAACATATTTTTCTTTACGCCCCATCCGGACGTCAGGCCGAAATCAAGGTGTATGATAGAGAAGGTGTAATCGAAAGATGGGGTGTTCCACCAGAAAAAATTATTGATCTTTTAGGGCTGATGGGAGATTCATCTGATAATGTTCCTGGTGTGGCAGGGGTCGGTGTAAAAACTGCTGTAAAACTGCTCAATGAATACGGAACGCTTGAAAATGCCTTGGACCATGCCGATGCGGTAAAAAATAAAAGAGCCCGGGAAGGACTCCAGAAAGGCCGAGAAGTGGCCGTTTTGAGCCAGGAATTGGTAACTATCAAAACGGATATGGATATCCGCACAGACTATGAGGATATGGTAACCGATGGGTTTGATGTAAATGCTATGGATGAAATTTTTCGTGAATTAGAATTCCAAGCACTTCAAAAACAATTAAATACCTTTTATGGGGAAGTACCTACTCAGGAAAAACGGCCAGAAAAGAATTATTCATCCATTTTAAATAAAGTTGATCTTGATACATTTGTAAAAGGTGTAAAAAAAGGTAAGTGGCTTTCTTTTGATTTAGAAACGACATCCGTTGAACCAATGCTTTGTGATATCGTTGGCTTATCCTTCTCAACGCAAGCGGATTCCGGTGTCTATATCCCTATCCAATACAAGGAGAAAGAATCCAGCAATTTCGGTGGTGAAGACCTTATGGCTGTATTGGAAATCTTGAAGCCAGTGTTTGAAAATGAATCCATTCCAAAAACTGGACAGAATGTCAAATTTGATGCACTTATCCTGAAACGCCATGGTGTAGATGTCAAAGGGATCAAGTTTGATACTTTATTGGCTGCACATTTGTTAAAGCCGGAATCGCGTACATTGAAATTAGATAACCTCAGCATGGATCATTTAAATTATCGCATGATTCCAATCGAAGACCTGATTGGGAAGGGTAAAAATCAGATTACAATGGCTGAAGTGGAATTGGATAAAATTACTTTTTATGCAGCTGAAGATGCAGATGTAACACTACAACTTACCCATATATTTGAAAAAGAATTGAAGAAAGAAGGACTGGATCAATTTTTTAATAACGTTGAAATGCCGCTGTTACCGGTTCTACTAGCAATGGAGTTTAATGGCACATTTGTAAATGGGAGAATGTTGGAAACCATGTCGGTGGAATTGGGCAAAAAAATTGACCGTTTGTTAAACGATATTCAAAATGAAGCGGGTACCGAATTTAACGTGAATTCAACCCAGCAATTAGCTAGTGTGTTATTTGATATTAAAGGATTGCCTGAAATCAAAAAACGATCTACAGCTGAAAATGTGCTTCACCGATTAAAAAACGAAAATTTGATACCTGGCCTTGTATTAGAATATAGAAAACTGAATAAACTTAAGAATACCTATATTGACGCTTTGCCTTCTTTGATACATCATGAAACAAAACGAATCCATTCTACTTTTAGTCAAACTATTACATCCACGGGAAGGCTTTCTTCCAGCAATCCGAACTTTCAAAATATACCGATAAGAACCGAACAGGGAAGGGAGATTCGCAAAGCTTTCCATGCAGAAAATGAAGATTGGGAAATATTTTCAGCCGATTATTCTCAAATTGAACTTCGAATTATGGCCCATCTTTCGCAGGACAAAGCCCTTGTTGATGCATTTAATAAAGGTGAAGATATTCATACACGGACTGCCGCGGATGTATTTGTTGTCCCCATGGATGCTGTTATTCCCGAAATGCGTAGAACAGCAAAGATTGTTAATTTTGGTTTGATTTATGGTGCAGGACCTTTTCGTATGAGTCAGGAATTAGGTATTCCACAAAAAGAAGCCAAAACCATTGTTGAAGCTTATTTTGAAAAGTATTCGGGTATTAAAAACTATATTGAATCTACCGTTGAGAAAGCGCGTGAATTACAATATGTTGAAACGATATTGGGCCGTCGACGCCCTGTTTGGGATATTGATAGCAGCAATCATCTTCACCGTGAAGCAGCCAAACGCATGGCCATTAATATGCCGATTCAAGGTACCAATGCAGAAATGATTAAACTGGCAATGATTGAAATACAAAAAAAAATAGATTCAAACAAAATGATATCTAAAATGATACTTCAGGTACATGATGAATTGGTGTTTGAAGTTCACCAAGAAGAACTGGTAACATTAAAACCGATGGTAATTACTGCAATGGAAAAAGCACTTCCTTTAACTGTGCCAATTGTGGTGGACTGTGGGCATGGAAAATCTTGGTATGAGGCACACTGATGGAAGCCAGTATTACTCTCAAAAAAGTTGGAAAATTGGTTGGTGATAAAACAATACTGGCCAGTTTAACATTTGGTGTGGAGCGGGGCTCCCTGGTTGCTATCATTGGAGATAATGAAGCTGGAAAATCAATGCTGCTGAAAGTGATTTCGGGTATTGAATACCAAGAATTCGGCCACGTTTTTATCAATGGATTGGATTCACAGAAACGCCGTTTGGAAGTGCTATCGTCGATTGGTTTTGTGCCGCATGAAATTGATCTGGATCCTTGGCTTACCCTTGAAGAAAACATTCGTTTTATGGGTATGATGTATGGAATAGATATAGAAATGTTGAATACGCGGATGATTCAATTGGCACGGGATTTACACATTATTCCATACCTTAAAAGTATGGTTCAAGATATTTCTCCGGGTATTGTTAAAAAAGGAATGATTCTACGTGCCTTGATCCATGATCCTGATATATTAATCATGGATGAACCTACTGCTTTCATGGACGCTGAATCCTATCGTCATACATGGGATTTATTATTGCGGTTAAGAGGTGAAAAAACCATTCTGTATGTAAGTCAATCATTAAAAGAAGTGGAAGAAGCCCATGATCGTATATTAGTATTGGAAGATGGGCGGATTGCTTTGGATGGGAGTCTTGATAAATTGCTGGGGAGTACTTTTGAATTCCATCAATTCCAGATTGAATTTGAAGAATTATCAGATGATTTGTTCAAACAATTATCAAAGTTACCCAAGGTGAAAAATCCTTCACGCATCGGACATAGCATTCACTTTTATGGCCGTGAAAGAAACGTATTCTTTGAGGTATTAAATGCGGCCACAGCAGCTATCATGAAAGATGTATCCGTTAAAAAATTGGGTCTTCAAGATTTAATGGATGCAAAATTCGCAAAGGACGGGATCCATTGATTAAAGCGCTATTATTCAGACGATTTTGGCTGATTCGACATCGGCTAATGACGACTGTTTCATTTATGGTAATGCTGCCATTATTGTTACATATTGGTATCACAATGGTTATGAAAAACATTGTTGTGCAATCAATCGATCAAGTCCCTTACGATGTGTGGGTTTTCCCAGGCATTATTTTACTGATTGCATCTGTATCAACCTTTTCGTTGATTTATCGGGATTTATTTGATTTACGCATTCATAAAAAATCATTTATACCAATCACGCTAGCACCTTACGGAAAGACACATTTAGTAATTGGATTTTTAGTTACATCAATTATCGAATCGTTGGTTTATGTTATTGTCGCAATGGGTGTACTGACCGTTTTATTACCTGAACCTTTAAATTGGTCTGCTTATTTTATTGTACCTCTTTTTACATTATTATACACATTTCTACTGGGAAATTTGATTATCACTTTTTCTGTATTAACAGATAGAATTTCAACTTATTTATCGATCACAATTTCCATGTTTCTATTTATATTGTTTGCAACTGGTGTATTGGTAGAGTTTGATTTTTACCCAAAAACAATTGGTACATTATTATCCTATTTTCCGTTAAGTATGATTTTATCAGATTTGAGGGGGATTTTATTTTTTAATCGTGTGGAGTGGGGACCTATTATGATTCCAGTAGCTACTGCACTTGGTTGGACCTGGTTGAATGGATATATGCTCAAACGCAAATTAAAACAATGAGGGCTTATTTATCCGGTGCCATGGAGTTTGCAAAAGATGAGGGTGCAAACTGGAGGGAAGAAATGACTTTGTGGCTGGATGAAAAATTGGCCCATTCTGTTTACAACCCGGTGGTGGAATCCCAATCTATTATGAAAGAGTACGGTGCCGAGAATTACCGGGAATGGAAAAATAGTGATTCCAAAAAATATGCAAATTTCGTCCGAGTATGTGTTGATAGAGATATCAACGCTGTTCGAAATAGTGTGGATTACTTGATTTGTCTTTGGGATGAAAGTGTGTTCAAGGGGGCCGGAACGCATGCTGAAGTCACTTTAGCATATGACTGTAAAAAACCAGTTTACCTTATAAATAAAATTGAAGTTTCTAATTTGAGTGGCTGGATTATGGCTTGCAGTTCAGAGATATTTCTCGATTTTGTTGAATTGAAATCATTTTTACTGGAACAATATTCGTCCAAATTGGGCTAACACTCCAATTATGATAGGACCGAAAGCAATTATTCATCTTGATAGACTCAAAACGAACTACGATCTGGTAAAAAAGCAGGTTGGGAATAAACCGATCATGGCCGTGGTAAAAGCCAATGGTTATGGTCATGGAAGTATCGCCTGTGCAAAAGCTTTAGAATCACATGGATGTGATTATTTTTCTGTATTCACAATCGATGAAGGCATTGAACTCCGGCGAGCTGGAATCAAATCAGATATTTTAGTTTTCAGTCGAATGGACACTGCTAGGTTCGCTGAAGCAATCAATGATCGTCTAACATTAAATATATCGCATGTAAAGGACCAGTCTGCGTTGATTTCTTATTTTAAGATACATGGTCAGTGCCCGAAAGTCCATTTAAAAGTGGATACAGGAATGACTCGCCTAGGAATTGATATTAAGGATGCAGCAGACATGATCGAACAGTTAAATGATAATCCTGGAATAGACTGTGAAGGTATTTATTCGCATTTTGCAACTGCTGATGAAGGCGATTTATCCTATGCATATGAACAGGAATCTAAATTCAATTCTGTATTGGAAAATGCCAGAAATAGAGGATACACATTTAAATATGTTCATTTCTCAAACAGTGGGGCAGCATTAAATATGGATCAGACTAACTATAACATCGTCCGTGTTGGAATGTTGCTTTACGGTGCCTTCCCATCTGATGAAGTGCCTATGGATTTAAGCCTCCAGCCAGTGATGGAATTCAGAGCGCCAATTGTTGCGTTACGAAATGTTCCTTCAGGTACCCAGGTCAGTTATGGCGGTGTTTATCAAAGTGGTTCTAATACCCATATTGGTGTAATTCAATGCGGTTTTGCGGATGGATTTCCCCGTCCTTGGTATGAAAGCGGATATGTGAGTTATCGGGGTAGCCAATTTAAAATTGCCGGGCGCATTTGTATGGATCAGTTTATGGTCGATTTTGAAGATACGATTCCAACAGAAGGGGAAGAAGTCCTTTTAATAGGGGAAAATGGGAAGGATTGTATCCGAATGGAAACCATTGCCGAAAATATCCATCTAACACCATACGTTATTGCTACAGCAATTGGTGGAAGAACAGAGCGAATCTATCAGGATTAATTCCCAAAAATCGTATTAGATTTCCCTCATGATGATTCGAGGAAATCATATCCGTCCATTTCTTCTCAAAGCCGGTTTATGGCTTTCCATTCTGAATGGTCAACAATACAATCACAGTGTGGTAATGCCTTTACCGGATCTCTCTTTTCATCCTGCGATTTTTTATGGTATCGATGTTTTGGAACAGATGGATTTCAGGCCCCTTTATGGTAAAACCATTGGTGTATTTACCAATCAAACAGCGGTCAACCGCAGGGGGATCCATCTTCTTGATTTATTAAAAGCGCATCAAAAAATCGATGTGGAAATTATTTTTCTTCCGCAATACGGTTTGTTTGCCGATCAAAATGAAAGATTTAAAATCCAGGGTGACCAAAAGTATGACCCTATTTATAATGCAAGGATAGTTGAAGTATTTGGTCGAAATATGAAACCGCCAGAATGGGCCATGCGAGGTTTAAATATGATTCTGGTTGACATTCAGGATACGGGCGTACGGTTTTCAACCTATGTGGCGACAATGACTAAAATTTTGGAAGTGGCAAGTGAATGGAATACGCCAGTAATGGTTTTGGATCGTCCTAATCCCCTCAGAGGAGACCGTGTTGATGGCCCGGTCGTCCGACCAAAATTCCAATCATTCGAAGGTTATCATCTTGTTCCGATCCGCCATGGTTTAACCATTGGAGAAATGGCTATTATGGCAAATGAAATGGGGTGGATTAAAGATTTGAAAAGAACCAATCTTACAGTGATTCCCATGGCGAATTGGAAACGATCTTATTGGCTGGATAAATCAGATCATCCGTGGATCAGTCCCCAACCAAAAATAAAAACACTCCGTACCAATTTAGCCTATGTTGGTTCCGGTTTACTAGAAGGGACCAACCTCAATGATGGAAGGGGAACTAGTCGACCCTACATGCGGGTTGGCGCACCGTGGCTATCTGGATTTTATCTTGCAGAAAAACTGGTTAAGTTAAAATTGCCTGGTGTGGAATTTCGTGTTGTAGAATATGTTCCAAGAAAAAAACCTGAAGATAAATTTGTGCCACTTCACGTTAATAAAGTGTGTAGCGGAGTAGATATTATTATCACTGATCCGAACCGCTATGATCCATTGGCAACGACAACCGCTATAATCGTGCTGGCGAATCAATTGTATCCAAGAGAATTTAAATGGGATGAATTAAACCGAATTGATATGCTTTTCGGTCATAGTCAATTACGCTTATTTGCTGAGCAAGGAAAACCTGCAAATTACTTACCGCCGCTGTGGTTAAAAGATGTTTTGAAATTCAATGAATTCCGTCAGCAATTTTTGCTTTATCATTAATTAATGATCCGCAAATTCTTTTCTTTATCTATCTTATGTCTAAACTATTTCTATTCTCAAACCCATTTTACCATACCGCAAAATGTATGGCGGGTCAGTATAGAAAATAAAATATCTGGTGGCAAGTGGAAAGGCCACGATGGCGGTGATGGATGGAAGGATTTTACATATCAATTGGATGGAATAGATTATACAATTACCCAAGAATGGAAAAGGAATTTATTGACCCAATCCTATTTGATTGAATATGGCTTTACCGATAAATCTACATTTATGCTTCATATTCCCAAATTGCAAAAATTTGAACAATCCCATTCCTGGGCCATATCCAGTGATTCATTAATTATACCAATGGATCAATTACTGGCACATTATAATCCCAAATCAAAATCAAATTCCGGACTAGGTGACGTTACCCTTGGGATGAATTTATTACTGTTGGGAAATCCAGCTTGGCGAGGAGGAAAAAATAAATATTCCCTGTATGGAGGTATTGATATCACTTTTCCTTTTGGTGAACGGCTAAAAAAATATCATGCTAAAGATGTGGATTCTGAGGGAATTCCGAATCAATATAAACAATTGCCTATTGGAAATGGATTAACACGATGGAGAATTAAAGCATTTGGTGAACTATACCGGAAATTATGGGCTAGGCTCATTAATGTAAATTGGTCGGTGAATCTATCATCTTTTAACCGCGATATTATCAATCCACCAATTTCATTTCTATGGATTCAGGAAACGAGTGCTGATTCAATTTCTCGTGCGATTGGAGATGCAGTGCTATATGAACAGGGAAAACAAATTTATGGTTCGATTCAGGGCCAGATGGAAATATGGCCACAGCGCATGTTCTTCTCAGTTGGTATGGATTGGATGTTTACAGGGCGAGATCAATATTTTTCAAGTAGTGATACATGGGATAAATGGATGGTAAGTCGAAAAAATTATGATAGTCGAAAAAATGTGGCTACTCAATTTTTAAAGTTTAATTTTTTAAACGTAGATCCTTTTAAGCAGATTGGTCCAATCCCTTTTGAATTAGAGGTTGGTATTCGTTGGTTTGTACCATTGTTGACCTATCAAACTTTTGGATATACCTCATCTTGGATTCGAATCAGTTCTTATTTTCAGGCGTGGTAGTGTTGTTCTATATTCCTTTTTTAAGGCGAACTCCAATTGATTGATTCAAAAAAATCTATATGGTCATGGGCACTTTATGACTGGGCCAACAGTGCTTTTGCCACAACGGTTATGGCTGGTTTTTTCCCTGTATTCTTTAAGGAATATTGGTCTAATACCGATAGTGTTACTTTAAGCACCTGGTACTTGGGCTTAGCAAATTCCATCGCATCAATCGTAGTTGCTGCTATTGCGCCATTTATAGGTGCAATAGCAGATAGAGCAACAGCCAAAAAGAAGTTTTTAATTCTATTTGCATTTCTTGGTATCATAAGTACGGGCGCATTATGGATTGTAAAACAGGGTGAATGGGAGATGGCCGTGTTGTTTTATGTTTTTGGTTCAATTGGATTTTCAGCTGGCAATATCTTTTATGATTCACTTCTACCGGGTGTATCATCTAAAAAGAAAATTGATTTTACTTCTTCATTGGGGTATGCATTGGGATACATCGGAGGAGGTACACTTTTTCTGATCAATGTACTCATGTATCAATTTCCTCACCTGTTCGGCATAGTTAATGGCGCAGTTGCTATTCGTATTTCCTTTATCACGGTATCCATATGGTGGGCAGTATTTTCAATTCCAATTATCCTTTTTGTTAAAGAACCTAAAATTCATAAACCGATGTCAATTGGGTCGGCAATCGGTGCTGGCTGGAGACAATTAATAGATACAATTCATGATATAAAACATTTGAAAGTAGTAGGAATGTTTTTGCTGGCTTATTGGTTTTATATCGATGGAGTGGATACCATCGTCAAAATGGCTGTGGACTATGGCACCAGCCTGGGTTTTTCTGCCAGTTCTCTTATTACAGCATTGTTGCTAGTCCAGTTTATCGCTTTTCCCGCTACCTTGGGTTATCACTGGTTTGCATCGAAAATCGGGATAAAAAAAGCGGTATATGTGGCCATTTTAGCATATGCATTTATCACAATATTTGGGGTATTTATGACTGAGCAATGGCACTTTTATACACTAGCGGTTTTTATTGCCTGTTTTCAAGGTGGCATCCAAGCGTTAAGTAGATCAATGTATTCACGCATTATTCCAAAGGAAAAAGCAGCCGAATTTTACGGATTTTATAATATGTTGGGGAAATTCGCAGCCATCGTCGGACCAACTCTCATGGGATATGTTGGATTAGTTACTGGAAATCCTCGTTTGGGAATTTTATCTCTGATCATTCTATTTTTTGTTGGTGGTTTTATCCTAATGAAGGTTGATCTTGACGAGGGGGAACGAATTGCAAAAGAATTTTTATCCAAGAAATGAAAAAAATACTTGAAACAGATATATTCTTGAAGATAAACTTTTTCCATAAAGCCCCGCAGGTGTGGCGTGCTCTTCAGGGAAAACAGATTTTCTCGAGGGTGTATTTGCGGGGCTTTTTCATTATGATTACTTTTACATTGTTTTAAGGGAGGAAATGATAGAAATGCCAATATATTCAGCCAAATATTCACAATTAGTTATGCCTGACCATATTAATGTAGTGGGAACCCTTTTTGGTGGCCAGATGATTGCATGGGTGGACTTAGCTGCAGGTAAGGCAGCTTTTCGATTTTTAAAGGGTGCAGACGTGGATGGTTCTGTAACACGAGCAATAGAAAAAGTGGAATTCAA
>DTTO01000055.1 GCA_012964665.1 Fidelibacterota bacterium | reverse complement strand
AATCGCGCTTTCAGGTTGTTCATTGGCATATTTGAAAATATATCCTTCTTCTTTTTTTGAACAGGAAGCGATAAATAAAAATAAGAGTAGTATGGTTATCTGTTTTATAATGGACATTTTATTTATAATAACAGATAAAGAAAAAATTTATAATTTTTCAATTAAGAAAATAACTCTTTAAACAACGTTATTGATGAATGAAACCCATCCTCAAAATTACCGTTTTTTGGCCGATAAACACTTTCCAGAGAAATAGCACCTTTATAATCCATTTCTTTAATTTTTTCAGCAATTTGTGATAAATATGGCGCCATTTGGCCTTTACCTAGTGCTACGCATTTAATACTTGCCTGATGGATTGAAACATTGACATCTTTCATATGGATATGTCCTAAATAACCTCCTGACATTGAATTGAAAGTATCCATACTTGGATTTTCTCCACAATAAAGGGCATTAGCTGGATCCCACAGGATTTTTAGATGGTCCGTGGCTAGATCATCAATAAGTTTGCAGCCAAGGAAACAAGATGTTATCATTGCATTATTCCCGGTTTCAACAACAAGCATAATATTTTCTTTTTTAGCTAATTCCACTACAGGACCCATTAATTCGACTAGTTTTTCCCAGGCTCCTGCGCTCACATTCCACTTCTCAGCGCCATCCTCTCCAAAAAGAACCATCTCCTTCCGAAAACTCATTATTCTAACCAGTGGTGCATTAAACTGCTGCGCCATTTCAATACACTGCTTCAATTTATCCATATGATGATTATAATTAGTGTCTCCTACTGTGATTTCGTGAACACCCAAACCAGCGAAATTATGCCGTGAAATACAAGATACTTGCATATCATATTGATCAACGAGTTGTTTGGTTTTCATAAGTTCATCAGCACTTAAATCTCCGACCTCTTTGTCACCTAAAAATTGTAATTCTGCTTGATTCAATCCATTTTTCTGCATCACTCTTAATGCATGTTCTAAGTCACGACTAATTCCATCCGTTATCACACCTAGTTTTGCCATTTTTCAGCTCCGTATTTAATTATTAGATACATCTGGTACTTTTTTGAATTATTCTTTTAGACTACCAGTGAACTTCAGTACCTGATACTTGCTCCAATAATTTCACAATAGACCAGTTATCCTCATCAGGAAACATAGATATACCTGCCTGGAATAATTCATAGGCAGCACCTGCAGTGAAGAGTGGAACTCCATTCTTTTTTGCCATATCCAAGCTTATACCCAGATCTTTGTACATAGTGGAAATGTGACTGCCGGTATTATTGAATTTTCGATCCATGATATGGCCAGCACAATTGTTAAATAAAGGACTTCCCACACCGCTGGCGCTAAAAACATCGTATAATGTTTGTCCTTTAATACCTGCTTTTGATCCCAGCACCAATGATTCAAAAATGGCTGTAAAAGATGCTCCAATAAAGGCCTGTAATGAAGCTTTAACTGTTTGCCCTTCACCAATCTCTTCACCAACGTGAAAAATATTGCTAGAAACGGCTTCGAGTATTTTAATGCAGTCATCAAAAACGCTCTTTTTTGCAGCAGTCATGAGCGTTAGAGTGCCGTTATGTGCGCCATCCATCCCGCCGGAAACAGGGCTGTCTAACATCGCTACACCTTCTAAATCTGCGATAGAATACGCTTCTCTGGCTTCTTCTGGCGTTATAGTTG
>DTTO01000054.1 GCA_012964665.1 Fidelibacterota bacterium | reverse complement strand
TAATTATGATGCGCATTATATCTAGGTACTAGCGGTAGGGTTGAAGAATTTCGTCCCTGTAACAGGTTGTCTAATATAATCAATGACCAAATCTAGGTCAGCGGAATTGTTAACGAAATCAATATGATTAGTATTAATGATTACTAGCGGTGTTTCATTGTACCGGAAAAAATACTCCGTATAAATTTCATTTAACGCATTGATGTAATCGTAAGAGATATTTGCTTCAAACTCCCTACCACGTTTAGCAATATTTTTCATTAAGGTACTAGTATCGGCTTGCAGATATATTATTAAATCAGGGTTTATCACATTGCGTTCCAACATATTTGCAATAATATCATATAGGTTCATTTCTTTTTCATCGAGATTCAAAGATGCAAACAAGCGGTCCTTAATAAACATGTAATCTGAAATTAACAGGTTGTGAAACATGTCCACTTGCCGTAATTCTTGTTGCTGTTGATAGCGCTGCAGTAGGAAAAATAACTGTGTCTGAAATGCAAATCTCCCTGGGTCATCATAAAATTTGAATAAAAAAGGATTCTCCTCAAATTTTTCAAGTACCAGTTTTGCACCCAATCTGTCCGAAAGTAATTTTGCTAAACTGGTTTTTCCAACCCCAATAGCGCCTTCAATCGCAACATAATTCAAGTTTCTCATGCGTTTTTTTCCATAACATGTTTAACCACTTGACTCTGATCCAGACATAAATTAAGTAACTCAGATATAGTTTTTCCAATTTTTTCTATTTTGTAATCTGGCATTAATTCACAAAACGGTGCCAGAACAAATTTTCGATAGACTATGTCTGGATGGGGGATAATTAATTCTTCTGTTTCAATATAGGAATCACCATAGCACAAAATATCAATATCAATAATACGCGGTTGGTTTTTCTCTCTTTCTTTTGGACGACCTAAAAGTAATTCTGTATGTTGTACAGCGTCCAATAATTGAAATGCCGAAAATTCTGTATTACATGAAATAACAGTGTTTAAAAATTTGGGCTGATTTGTTTCATATAAGGGTTCAGACTCATAAAAGGATGCACTACTAATATCACTGATGTCATTATAAATTCCTAAAGAGGAAATTGCTGCTGCTAAATTTGATTCACGATCACCTAGATTTGACCCAAGACCTAGCACTGCTAATTCAGGCATAATCAGATTTTTTCCGCTTTAATTCAACCTCTACTGTATCAATTACGCCACTTACCGGTGCATTTGGTTTACGAACGCGAACTATCACAGCATCTATATCGTATTTATTAATCACAGATCGCGATATATCTTCAGCCAGCGCTTCTAAAAGAAAATATCTTTTTGACTCCACACAATTATTAACCGTTTTATATACCGCCTCATAGTCAACTGTATCATGTAGGTCATCGGAAAGACCTGATTTTTTAAGTGATGTTGATAACTCAAGATCAACTTCAAATTTTCCTCCAAGCTCTTTTTCCGATTCGTTTACACCATGGTAACCATAAAAGAGCATATTCTTTAATCGTATGACGCCCATAGGGTTTTGAATTTACTCTAGCGATTTCTCGCTAGTCAATTAATGAAAAAGAAAAGCCTCCCGGGAGGGAGGCTTTTCATTGTATAATCCGTAGAGCAATTCTCAATTACATCATTCCGCCCATTCCACCCATTCCTGGATCCATCGGTGGCATTGCCGGAGCTTCCTTTTCAGGAATTTCAGTCACAGCAGCTTCAGTAAT
>DTTO01000053.1 GCA_012964665.1 Fidelibacterota bacterium | reverse complement strand
CCACATAATGAAACGATTACGTTTGACTCAGTATTCGAGCGGATTTAAGATCAAGCATCTTTGATACCTTGTAAGTGTATCGTTCATAATAATGGGGGTGGTTTTGAAAACCACCCCCATTTTATTTGAAACAAGAAAAAGCATGTTAATCATGAAAAAATTGATCAGTTTATTGATGATCACCCTATCAGTTGTCTTTTCTCAAAATGCAACTATTACCGGCAAAATTACCGATACGGCCAAGGGGAATCCCCTCATTGGCGCGAATGTGGTAATCACCGGCGATAAGATCAATACCGGTGCCGCCAGCGATTTCGAAGGAAATTATACGATCGAAAATATCCCGCCTGGATCGTATGAGGTAAAAGTCACCTATATTGGCTACCGAAGGGAAAAGAAAACCCTGGAAATTTCCGATGGGGAAACCGCGGTAGAATCTAATTTCCAACTTGCTGTTTCTGCGATTCAACTAGATGAATATGTGGTAACTGCCAGCCGTGGAAGAAGGGAAAGGATTACAGATGCGCCTGCAGCCATATCGGTGATCTCAGAGCTAAAAATTCGCAGTGCCAGTAACCCGAATCTGGGGGACTACTTTAAAAACATAAAAGGTATTGATTTTACGGCTTCAGGACTGGACAGTTATAACCTCAGTGCCCGCGGGTTTAATTCCAGTTTTTCCAGCCGATTGCTGACCCTGACCGATGGGCGCATGGCCAATGTACCATCTTTGCGTCTGATTGCTTATAATGTAATTCCACTCACTTCTGATGATGTTAGTCAAATCGAAGTGGTTTTAGGCCCTTCCTCGGCTCTCTACGGCCCCAACGCCCACGCTGGAGTGGTAAATATCATATCCAAGCGGCCCATGGAATCATTAGGAACTACGGTTGGTTATACAACCGGAACACGTTCGTTCAATAAACTTCAGGCCCGACATGCAGGACACCTGAAAAAATTCAGTTATAAAATGTCATTCGTGAATTTTACCGCATATGATTGGGAATACATTGAAGACTACGAAAAAAGAAACCATTACAAGCAGTGGATTGAAGAGACAGGAGACGGTGATCTTCTGGATGATTTTTTCTCAGATGATTTAGCCTGGTGGAACGGCTGGGATATCGAAGTCGACCGTGACGGCGACGGCATCGTAGACACCACATACAAAAAAGGTGACAATATCGTTAAAGATCGGAATCAAGATGGATATAATGACTTACCGGATTTTAATATTGGGAACCAGCGTGTCGATCTCCGCTTTGATTATGACTTTTCAAAAGATCATTTTCTCAGCTTGAACTTTGGACATGCTCAAGCAACCAATATAAATATCACCGGTATCGGACGCTACCTCGCCTATGACTGGGTCTACCGTTTCTACCAGGGGCGCTGGGTCTATAAAAACTGGTTTGCGCAGGCTTATTTAAACACCAGTAACTCTGGCGTTACCCGAAATTTGAGAACGGGTGAAATTGTGGTGGACCGCTCCACTTTTTTCCATTTCCAGTTGCAACATTCCTTAGAGTTTCCAAGCTTTGGTAATACAAGGTTTGTCTGGGGGATGGACTACCAGCGCACCATGCCGGAAACCTTTGGAACAATATTGCCTGATGGTACAGGTGGAAGAAATCCCGCAAGTTTTAAACGAGACGGCAAAGATAACGATAACGATGGCAAGATAGACGAATGGGATGAATTGTTCGTGACCAATGAGTACGGTTTATATGCACAAACCCAGACAAAATTGAATGATAAATTTGAACTGATTCTTTCCAACCGAGTTGATCTTCACAGTGGCCAGATAGATTCGAATGGATTTACGTTTCTCGAAGATCCCCTTTCCGGGGAAACAATGAAGTATGGGGTTCAAATGTCGCCGAAAGTGGGCCTATTATATAAACCCAATCAAGAGCACACTTTCCGCCTGACAGCTGCCAAAGCATTTAATTCACCCTCCTCCCAGGGGCTTTACCTGGATGTGAAAGCGGCGCAATATTCCATTTTCTCGGTGAAAGCAGTGGGGAATGCCGATGGTTATACCTTTTTCAGAAGTGATAATGATAGACTCATGATGTTTGATGTGCGCGCTGGATCTAATACTGAATTCAGGCTCACTGAAATGCCAGAAAATTCGGTATTATACATTCCAAGTGTCTTAGGAAGGCCAGGACAATTTGTCGATCCGGATGACTATCGGACCATCGATCCGATAAAGCCAGAAGTGATCTGGACTTATGAATTCGGTTATACTGGTCTCATTACGGACCGTATTCGCATGACATTTGATCTCTATAACAGCACCTATAGTGATTTTGTCAGTGACCTTACCTGGGTGACACCAGTGGCATTAGATACATCAAGTGGTTTCTATGCTGTTGATAATCCAGATCCTATCATTCTTGGCGTGATTAGCCTTAAGGAAAGAAGTAATTGGGTCGATGGCGGGGATGGCATCCCAGGCAGCCATTGGGTTGCATACGGCAGCACTGTCTGGAATAATATTGGTTCTGATTACTGGAAGGTTCCTAAGGAGTATCGATCAGGATCTTGGCTTGAATTTGGTGCAAATGGGGATACGCTCGGTGCCTGGTATACTGATGACAAGTTTCCTGTTTCGCCGCCACTGGCACTCACCTATATAAGCTATGGCAGGGTGAACATGTGGGGTTTGGATGCCAGTCTTTATGCTTTTATTTCGGACAGAATTAGTGCTGATGTAAATTTCTCTCTTCTGGGGAGAAAAGGATACTATAATAAATTGACCGGTAATCTTGACCCTATTAATGCTCCCAGGTTTAAGCTGAATGCCAAACTGACTTACATGGCGGAAGAAGGATTTTTGGGGAATTTAGGATTTCGATATATACCTGAATTTGAATGGTCCGCTGGTGTGCATTTTGGCACCATCGAAAGCTACCTTGTCATAGATGGTATGCTGGGCTACAAATTTAATGAACGCTATGACCTGCTGTTCAACATTAATAATATTAATGATGACGTCCACCGTGAAATTATCGGTGGGCCCAAATTGGGGCGGCATATAACTTTGAAACTGAACGCACACTTTTAAATATCCTAAACTTTTTTCTTTTTCATAAAAAACTCCTGATTTTTTGGGGATTTTTTACTTTGAAAAACCCATACTGTGTAAATAATGGATAATCATTTAAAACCCTATTTCGACTTTGTAGAAAAAGAGGTCATTCCATTAGAACCGCTCCTGTTGAATCATCAATACGATGAATTATACATGCGCTTGGATAAACTGCGCCAACAGGTCAAAAAGCAAGGGTTATGGGCGCCTTATCTTCCGGTAGAGCATGGTGGACAAGGTATGGCCTTGATAGAATTTGCCGGTGTCAGTGAAATTCTTGGGCGCTCCCCGCTGGGACATTATACCTTTAACTGCCAGGCGCCTGATATTGGTAATATTGAATTGCTATCCCATTTTGGCAGTGACAAGCAAAAGCAAACATTTTTAAAACCGCTCATGGCCGGTAAAATACGCAGTTGTATAGGTATGGTAGAACCAGACCGTCCTGGATCGAATCCCACCTGGATAGATACTGAAGCTGTCCGAGAGGGTGACGAGTATGTAATCAATGGCCGGAAATGGTTTACTTCCTCTGCAGATGGCGCTTCTTTCTGTATTGTTATGGCCGTCACTAACCCGGCAGCGGAAAACCGGCACCAACAGGCCAGTATGCTGATTGTACCAATGGATACGCCCGGTGTTGAGCTGGTGCGCAATATCTCTGTCATGGGCGAAAAAGGAGCTGGTTTTTTCAGTCACGGAGAAGTGCAGTATACCAATGTTCGTGTGCCATGTGAAAATTTGATCCAGAAGGAAGGCGAAGGCTTTCGGTTGGCCCAAGAACGTCTAGGGCCAGGGCGGATTCATCACTGCATGCGCTGGATCGGTATCTGCGAACGGTCCTTTGATCTCATGTGCCAGCGAGCGGCAGACCGCAAAATTACCCCAAAGTCCACCCTTGCGGATCAACCATTGATCCGCAGTTGGATCGCAGAATCCAGGGCAGAAATTGATGCGAGCCGCCTCCTTGTTTTAGAATGTGCCCGGAAAATTGATGCAGAAAGCGCCCATGCTGCCAGGGCAGAAATTTCCATGATCAAGTTTCACACGGCAAAAACCTTAGGCCAAGTTTTGGATCGGGCCATTCAGACGCACGGCGCACTAGGGGTCACCGATGATACGCCGTTGGCCCTGTGGTACCGTCACGAACGGGGTGCCCGCATTTACGACGGTCCGGATGAGGTTCACAAGCTGGCAGCGGCACGGCATATTTTAAAATCCTATGAGCCAGACCGCTGATACAATTCCTGTCCGCCCGGAAGAGGCCATAGATGAACAAAAACTGGCGGAATACCTTCACGGAAAACTAACCGGATCCGATCAGCCGCTGACCGTAAGACAGTTTCCTGGCGGTAAAGCAAACCTGACCTATCACCTGGACTACGGCAATCATGAATATGTCTTGCGGCGCCCGCCTTTGGGCCCAGTCGCTCCAGGGGCCCACGATATGGGACGGGAATACAGCGTTCTTTCTGTCCTTCATCAAGCGTTCCCGAAAGCACCCAAAGCCTTTTTATTTGAAAACAATACGGATATCGTCGGCGCACCTTTTTTTATTATGGAACGCCGCCATGGCCTGGTCGTTCGATCTGAAATGCCGGATGAATTTTCCAAAATGAATAATGCTGGCGCACGGATGAGCATGGCCTTGGTAGATACGCTAGCAGATCTGCACCGGGTGGATTACCAGAGATTGGGCCTGGAAACACTGGGGAAAACAGAAGGATTTATTGAGCGGCAAATAGAAGGCTGGTATAAACGGTGGACAGCAGCAAAACACCAGGAAATTCCAGATATGGAGGCATTGTATAGCTGGCTTAAGTCGAACCTCCCAGACTCATCTCACCATGCCCTTGTACATAATGATTACAAACTGGATAATGCCATGTTCTCATTTGAAAACCCGGATGAATTAGTTGCTATTTTTGATTGGGATATGTGCACATTGGGTGATCCGCTTTCTGATCTGGGTTCCCTTCTATGCTACTGGACAGACCCGGAAGATCCACCTTTTTTTAAGTCAGTTCCAATGATGCCCCTGAATGCATCATTTTTGTCGCGGAATCAATTGGCTGCTCGTTATGCTGAAAAAAGCGGGCGAGATATTTCACGCATTTCCTTTTATCACATTTTGGGATTGTTTCGATTGGCAGGGATAGCGGCCCAGATCTATATCCGCTACGTTCGGGGACAGACCAGAGATAAGCGCTTCGCTTTTTTTGGAGAGGCTATTCCATTGATTGCGCGGTTTGCTTTAGATATTAGTCGCAGAGAATAGATACAATATATTGCACAAAAAATTGGTGCTTAGGTTTAGTGCATTATGCACAGCAATAAGTCAATAAGCCTCCGAATTACTTTGGAGGCTTATTTGTGTCTTAAACTAAAGCAGGACCGTAGGAATCCTGGGAGCGGGGGAACAACCAGGCTTCATGTATAACGGTCCTGCCAAAATAGAGTAAAAATTATCTCAGCATTATACGTTGAGCAAGTGTTTTCTAATATTGAAGAAAAGCTAAATTTCAGGCATGCTAGAATACTTAATTGGCCTTGATAAGGTGGTTTTTCGTTTTTTCAACACTACGATAGCTAATCCCCTTTTTGATTTTATTATGCCGATTATTACCAATCAGAATATTTGGACTATTCCAATTTTGGTAATCATTCTATTTTTACTGATTAAAGGTGGTAGGCGCGGCCGGTTTACTGCCATAATATTAATTGTTTCCGTTGGATTGGCTGATGCCACATCTGCCCAGATTTTTAAACCATTTTTCGGACGACTCAGGCCCAGTCATGAATTAACAGAAGGAATACGTATTCTAATGGGTAGAGGAGGAAAATTCGGGTTTGTGTCTTCCCATGCGGCAAACATTTTTGCGGCAGCAGTAGTGTTAAATTATTTTTATCCCCGTTATAAAGCAGTGTTCTTTACAATCGCTCCCCTAGTGGCATTCAGCCGAGTCTATGTGGGGGTTCATTATCCTGCTGATATCATATTTGGTGGATTATTGGGCTACAGTTTGGCCTGGGCCGTACTCAGCGCTTGGGTCATGATTAAAATGAGAGAATTAAAACGGGGTGCAGATTGGGTAATCTACTAGTTCGGGAGTGAGCCCTCTGGCGGTGTAACAGGATAATCGCCAAATCCTTCCTGGGCGGGCGGTGCGATTTCTCCGTTTTTTTGCTCATAACGTTTAATATTATCGTTCAAAGCCGCTAAAAATGCTTTGGTATGCTGAGGCGCCATAATGACCCTCGAATGGACTCGGGCCTTCGTAACACCAGGTAGAATTTTTGTAAAATCCATGACAAATTCCGCTGGTGAATGAGTGACCACAACGAAATTAGAATATTCCCCTTCACTGACTTCTTGTGTGAGCTCGATATTGATTTGTTGAATGTTTTTATTTTCTTCCATAATTATTTAGAACTCTTACTTCGCTTTTTAAAATTTTTTTGTTGATTGAAATCTTCCCATTCTTCTTCAATCCCTTCAAAATCTTCATAACCTTTTATTTCATCATCTTTTGCTTTTTGCTTATACATTTCCATTTCACCCTCATATAGGCTGAAAATATCTTTTTTCTTTTCGAATTCCGCCGGATCAACGTCTTCCTCATCGTCTGGTTCAAGACGTTCTACATCTTCACTATATACCTTTGGATCAAAAAAGTCCAGATCGTCTACCAAAGCATTGGCCATTAGAAATTCCAGGAAGTCCAGATATTTTCTATCTTTTAAATCGGACTTGCAATTTTTGCATGTAAGCGATTTTTTCAAATCCACTTCTTCCAAAGTGCTTTCGCATACCGGACAAATTATACCTTCTAACATGGGTTTTTTCCTCTGAAATGGGAGACGAATATAGCAGATGTCATTTCTCCCACCAACATTTTTTCAACGATTATTTTGTATTTTTTCTAACAATGCTTTTTCTGCTTCACTCAGCTTCTTGTTTCGTCTTTCCTTTACATGATATGTTGTTTTAAAGAACTTGTCAAGTATTACTTTTTTATGGGTCCCATTTACATACCATGTAAATGGACGTATCGTCTTTGGCGGGAATCCGTTGGTGGCGATCATGGAGCCTGGGCCTACAACTGTGCCTGTATTTAGGACTGTTCCAACAGCTGTTTTTACATGATCACCTAAAAAACATCCTACGTGTAAACTATTGGTATCAACACTTTTCCCATTAATTTGTACCTTCACCGATACATAATTATTTTTCAGGTTGCTGTTAATGGTTCCAGCACCAAGGTTCACCCATTCGCCTAAAAAAGCATCCCCCAAGTGGCCTTCATGTACTTTATTGGAAAATCCCTGAATAATCACTGTATTTATTTCCCCGCCGATTTTACATGACAAACCAATTACAGAATTTTTAATCTGTGTGAGTGGCTTAATCATTGAATCGCGCCCAATATAAATGGGACCTTCTAAATAAGTCTGACCATGAATCAAAACACCATCATCGATAATTACGGGTCCCTTTTCAGCATTGATTAATGCCGATGGCTGAATAGTTGCATCTCCAACAAAAATTTGATCCGGATTCATAAAAATCGCATCAGGATATTTTGTTGGATCTAAATGATTCCCATAATCTCCGGATTCATACAAAACCGTGTCTGGAAGGTGAACCAAAATATCCCAGAGATATTGACAATAAAACGATTTAACCTTTTCTTTATTTTTAATGGTTAGGTCACCTTGTGCTGGGCCTCCTCTTTTCATCCATTTTTCTCCCAGATCTTTCGATAAATTTGCACCTACAAGTTTTTTACCGGAATAAAAAGCGCTGTTCGTCTTAAGTAATGATTTCATATCCACCTTATCCCAGATTACATTGCCTAACAGCCATAACCCATCTTTAACAGAACTGGGATTTACGGCAAATCCAGGATGTCTTTCCATTGTCACATTTTTCAATTCATCTCGAACAATAAGAGATATATCTTCATTGGGGAAAATAGATTGTATGCGATCTAAAAAAGTCTCTGCTCCGATGCGAATATCAAATGTCGCTCTGGTATGGGAAATCGGGTCAAAATTCATCGCTGACAGATTTTCATAAACAAATATATTCATTTTATACCCAGTATCTGAAATATTTCACTAAAACCACTTTCCATTAAATCAGTTCCGTATCGTTGTATCATAATATTATAATAATTTTCTCCTTGATCACTAAAGAATCCCACTTTTAAGGGTGCAATTATTTTAGAACAAATCGTGGCAGAAATGGGAGCAAATTCTTGATTGAGATCTAAAACGGCATCAACCTTGATCCGCTGGCAGGACCAAATCAATTCTTTTCCTGGCAGGCCCCAACGATTTAAATCTGTTTCTGTATATAAAATAAAATCATGAAAATCTTCGAGATTAATTAGGTTCCCGACAATTGCTGGACCTAGTATTTTTATCTGGTTCACCCCTTCTGGACCAAGTGCATTCCGTATAGAAAATACAAATCTTTTCGCCAATTCTGATTGAGTCGTATGCTCAGGAAGAATGATAAGGAATCGAAGCGCACGCCTGCCGTTTACTGAAAGAGACATGGTTTCTGATCCCAAATCTTTTTTTGTACCCAAACGGTTCCACCATAACGCCGCTTTTGTTTTCTTTGAAATTTCCAAAATTAGTTTACGTTGGTTTCTTCTGCATTCTGAAGGGAAAGAAAATAGTATTAACTTTGCCAACTCTTGAAAGGATAAAATTAAGTGAGTGTTGGTAAAAAAATGCTGTGGGGGGGGCCTCGGTTGGGCACTGGGTGGACCCATCGGAGCCATCATCGGCTATACATTAGCCGGCATGTCCGGTCGGCAGGGAGGTTCATCATTTTCAACATACGGGGGCGCTTATCAATCCCAGGCTTACCCGCAAACAAAACCGGGGGATTTTATCGTTTCACTGCTGGTTCTATTTGGAGCCGTTATGAAAGCAGATAAACAAATGCTGAAATCAGAACTCGATTATGTGAAGCAATTTTTGTCTAAGCAATTCAACCAGAACCAGGTGCAGGATTTCATGACCCTGTTTAAAGACATTATTAAGCAGGATTATCCCTTGCGAGATGTCTGCCGGCAGATCGTTCGATCTATGGATCATTCCAGCCGATTGGAACTCATTCATGTCCTATTTGGGCTTTCAAAAGCCGACGGCCATGTTCATCCCGATGAAGTCAAGGTCATCCATACACTCGCCCGCTATTTGAATATCAACGATAATGATTTCGATTCAATCCAGGCCATGTTTTTTAAGGATACACTTTCCGATTATAAGATCTTGGGATTAGACTCATCTGAAACAGATAATGAAGTGAAGAAAACTTACCGTAAAATGGCCGCAAAGTACCATCCCGACAAGGTTGCACATTTGGGCGAAGATTTAAAAAATTTGGCTGAAGAAAAATTCAAAGCGCTGAATGATGCCTATCAAAATATTAAAAAAGAACGGGGCATAAGATAATGGCTGAAAAAGCGGGTCAGTTTCCTTTCACCCGTGGGATCTATCCTAAAATGTACAAGGAGCGCTTTTGGACCATGCGTCAATATTCCGGTTTCACTTCAGCGGAGAAATCAAATAAGCGTTATCGTTATTTACTGGATCAGGGAGTTTCCGGCCTTTCGGTGGCCTTTGACCTGCCTACCCAAATCGGTTATGATTCCGATCACCCAATGGCTGAAGGTGAGGTAGGTAAAGTGGGTGTGCCCATTTCCTCTATTAACGATATGGACAGATTATTTGATGGTATTCCACTCGATCAGGTTTCAACTTCTATGACAATTAACGCAACTGCGGCCACATTGCTGGCTCTTTATATTGTCGTTGCAGAAAGAAAAAACATTTCTATTGAAAAATTGCGGGGGACAGTTCAGAATGATATATTAAAAGAATATATCGCCCGCGGTACTTATATCTATCCACCCGAGGCATCAATGCGGTTGATTACAGATATTTTCGCATTTTGTTCTGATCATGTACCGAAATGGAACACAATTTCAATTTCAGGATATCACATACGTGAAGCCGGATCTACTGCTGCCCAGGAACTGGCATTTACTATTTCAAACGGGATTGCTTATGTACAGGCTGCCATTGATAAAGGGTTGAAAGTTGATGAATTTGGGAAACAACTATCCTTTTTTTTTAACGCCCATAACGATTTTCTGACAGAAATAGCAAAATTCCGTGCTGCACGCCGTCTATGGGCAAAAATCATGAAAAATCGATTTAAAACCACCAACGAAAAAGCCATGCTATGCCGCTTTCATACCCAAACCGGCGGTTCCACGCTTACTGCCCAGCAAGTGGATAACAATGTTTCTCGAACGACCATACAGGCCTTATCGGCAGTTTTAGGGGGCACCCAATCTCTGCACACCAATGCTTTTGATGAAGCGCTGGCACTTCCAACTGATCATTCCGCTAAACTGGCGCTGCGCACCCAGCAGATTATCGCCCATGAATCAGGCGTAACCCAGTTTGTTGATCCCATGGGCGGAAGTGAGGTAATCGAACAATTAACCTCCGACTTAGAAAATGAGGCTATGTCAATCATTGAAGAAATTGATGCCATGGGTGGGACGATTTCAGCTATTGAGACTGGGTGGGTCCAAAATGAAATTGCTAAAAGCGCCTATGCACACCAAAAATCAATTGATAGCGAAAAAAGAAAAATTGTTGGTGTTAATGCTTATGTGGAGGATGACGAACCAGAACCAATTTTACAGAAAATCGATCCGGTATCAGTTCGTAAGCAAATTGAGGGTGTAAAAGCAGTAAAAAACGACCGAGATAATGATACCGTTAATACCAAATTATCGCAATTAGAAACGCATGCGAAAAGCCAGAAAAACCTGATGCCTGCAATCATTGATTGTGTGCGTGCCGAATGTACACTGGGAGAAATAGCAGATGTTTTAAGAAAACAATTTGGGGAATTCGTGCAAACTTAAACTCTTTTTTCTTCAATATATTTAGTAGAATTTCATGAAGCGAATTAACGGATATAATACATATTTGGAACATTTATCGCGTTGATTCGTTTTTTAAAATAAATCATTAGATATTGATATCTAACCTCGTTATAAAGGATCGTTAAATGAGAAAATCCACATTACTCTTAATAGTATTCATCTTTGTTTCATGCGGTAAACAGTCTGCCCCGCCTCTGGAACTGCAGGACACTGAATCAGTACAGAATTCAAGCGAATTTGAAAGAGCGAAATTACCTGCACCACAAGAAGCTACATTCGCAGCTGAAGAAAGCAGCACTGCCGATATGCTGGAACATGGCCCAGCTATCGACATGAATACGGATAAAAACACAGTGGCAGAGCAACAGAAAAATGAAATCAAGATCGATCCGGAAGTTTTATTCCCTGATTTTGCATGGGAAAAATATATGGTTCTGCCCAATGATTACTTGATTAAAATCGCCAAAAAAGAATATGGCGATTTTCGTCTATGGCGGAATATCTATGCTTGGAATAAAGATAATATTGGAAATAATCCTAATATTATTTATCCCTACAATTTTCTGAACATTCAAAAGGAACGCATTTCAGCAAAAATAGCAGAACCAACTTATTTGGCTTACACTGTGAAATCTGGAGATAACCTATGGAACATATCTGGAGAAAAATACGGTGATGCAAAATCATGGATTATTTTGCTTTGGGATAATGAAGAAACTATCAAGGCCAATGCTGGCATACTTACGCCAGGCATGACCCTGAAACTGCGGGAAAAACTAGACCCTAACGCATAAATTGACATGATTTTCACCAGCCTGGTCCAGGCCAATTTAAAAACCAGGTTTCTTGGTCAACAGATCGAATACTATGGTCGGCTGGAGTCCACAAACTCAGAGGCTTGGGAAATTATTGATGAGGGCGTTCAATCGGGCGCCCTTTTGATTACAGATAACCAATATAAGGGTCGGGGTCGCTCTGATCGAAAATGGTACGCAGCACCGGATAAAAGTCTCACATTTTCTATCCTACTTTTTTCTGATTTAGAACCAGTAATTTCTGGATGGCTGCCGATACTTTCTGGCGTTGCTATTCAAAAAGCTCTGGCGCAATTTAATGCATCAGTAAAATTAAAATGGCCTAATGATTTGTTGTTAAATGGTAAAAAAATCGGCGGTATCCTTTGTGAATCAAAGGTCAAAGGAAATCTTCTCAATCAGGTTGTAATTGGTATTGGGCTCAATGTAAATGAAACCAAAGAAGATTTTGACCCTGCAATTCAATCAAGCGCCAATTCCTTGCATATAGCATCGAAAAAATTTTACCAAAGAGAAAGGGTCTTGGCTGAAATTCTAAACGAATTGGAACCATGGATTAGCGGCCTTCCCAAAAATATAGATAAAATACAATTTGAATGGGAAGCTGCTTGCGGCCATTTGAAAGAAGAAATTCAGTTCCACAAAGGCGATGAAATTGTTTCCGGAATATTTAAATCACTGGGTGAATCAGGATCGGCAGTAATTGAGGTAGATGGAAAAGAAATCCAATTTTATTCAGGAGAAATTAATTGATCAATAACGGTGGAGAGGCGATACCTTGATATTGATCTCAAATCCATCAAATTTACGCTTTAAATCATCTTCTAAGGACTGAGAACATTCCACAATCTGGTTTTGGCTCAAACCAGCCTTTACGTTTATTCCAAAAAGAATCAAATGATGGTTTTCTGTATTTACTACGCGGATATCATGGATATCAGTAATCCGATCATCTTTTGACCAAGCTTTATCTAAATAGACAGTGATATCCTGCACCATAGGATTTTTTGGATGAACCGGGTCCATGTGTACGGTGGGCTCCACTCCCATGGCTTTTTCAATACGTGTTTCAACTTCCTCAGAAATATCATGGGCCACGGCCGTAGTTTCAGAAGCATCAATTTCTACGTGAACACTTACAAATTTATCATGTCCATAACTATGGATAGTGATATCATGAGCCCCTAAAACACCGTCCACTCCCAAAACGATTTGCCGAATGCTTTCTACTTCTTCCATTGTGGGTGGTTTCCCAATGAGGTCATCGATTGCATCCCGGGCGATCTCAAAACCGGTATAGATTAGAAATAAAGACACTGCTAGGCCAGCCCATCCATCCACAGCCGGATAACCATACGTACTCGCAATCATAGCAACCACAACTAACAGACTGGATATAGCATCGGTGCGGTGGTGCCAGGCATCGGCATGAAGGGTACCGGAAGCAATCTTAGATGAAAGAAATTCCGCGTACCGGGCTGTGATCTCTTTTAACACGATAGTTATTGCCAGCACAACTATCATCCACCATTTTGCTTTGACGACTTCCGGGTGGCGGATCCGATCAATGGCCACTTCGATGAATTCTATACCCGCCACACACAGCAATGTGGCAATAATCAAGGTGGCAATATATTCTGCTCGGCCATGACCATAGGGGTGTTCAACATCGGCCGGCTTTTCAGCCTGTCTGAACCCCCAAATTACGAGAGAAGACGAAATGACATCAGATAAAGTGTGGATTGCATCGGCAATCACACTGATGGCACCTACCATCAGTCCGATAGCCATTTTTATAATAAATAAAAAACCATTTAGAAAAACGGACACCCAACCCTGAAATACGCCAATTTTTGCGCGGTAGATCCGTGCCGATTCTTTTGAAACGGGGACAAATCGGTTAGTAAAGGCTTCAAACACGATATTTAAAACAATCTTAGAATTTTATGCAGTTTATATTCCCGAGGCCGTTAAACTTACAATAATATTCTTCCCTTAAGAATCAAATGCTGCCATACCAGTTATTGCCTCACCAAGAATCAATGTATGCATTTCGTGGGTACCCTCGTAAGTATAGACCGACTCAATATTGGCCATGTGGCGGATGGGAGAATAGTCTTCTGTGATACCATTCGCTCCCAATATCTCCCGTGAAGTCCGGGCAATATCTCGAGCCATAGCACAGTTTTTCCGTTTGGCCATGGCCACTTGCTGGAAGGTCATTTTGCCTTCATCTTTCAACCGACCCAAGCGATAGACTAAAAGTTGCCCTTCTGTAATCCGAGTAATCATTTCTGCTAGTTTGGCTTGGGTGAGTTGATAACCGGCAATGGGTTTGGAAAATTGTTTACGGTCCTTTGAATATTCCAAAGCTGTGTTGTAACAATCCACAGCGGCCCCAACCATACCCCAAGATATTCCATAGCGAGCTTGGGTTAGACAACTCAGCGGCCCTTTCAATCCTTCAATATTCGGTAACATGGCTGAATCAGGAACGCGAACGTTATCCATCACCAGTTCTGATGTGACGGATGCTCGTAGGCTCCATTTCCCATGCTGTAGAGGAGCGGAAAACCCGTCCATCCCCTTTTCCAGCAAAAATCCTCGAATAACACCATTATTATCCTTGGCCCAAACCACTGCTACATCGGCCACAGAACCATTGGTAATCCATATTTTGCTGCCATTGATTACCCAAACATCTCCCTCTTTATTACAGGTCGTAGCCATTCCTCCTGGATTTGAACCAAAATTGGGTTCGGTGAGCCCAAAACAACCGATTTTGGTACCGGCACCTAGTGCGGGGAGCCATTTTGCTTTTTGCTCATCAGATCCATAGGAATGGATGGGGTACATCACCAAGGCCCCTTGTACACTGGCAAAAGAGCGTAGTCCGGAATCACCCCGTTCAAGCTCATGTAAAATCAACCCGTAAGCCACATTGCTCACGCCAGCACCACCTGATTTTTCTGGCAGGGCCGAGCCCATAAATCCCAGTTTACCCAGTTTTGGTGCTAATTCCATGGGAAAGGTGGCCTTTTCATAATGCTCGTTAATAATTGGCATAAACTCTGCCTGAACAAAGTCATGGGCTGTTTTTTGAATCAGTAATTCTTCTTCTGAAAGCAGATCCGTAATATTGTAAAAATCAGGGCCTAATTCTTTCATGAAAATTCCTATTAATTGTGACGGAAATTACACCTTTATTATAATTGAATTGGCGAGAGATATTAGTTCGTCATCTTTCCAGGAAACTTTTTCTGGATGCGCTTTTATCTCTTTTAAAGTGGCTTTTAATTGCCAGTCCTTTAAGTGCATTCCCATTATATCCAGTTTGTTTTTGAGTGCTGCTTTTCCTGTGTATTTATCGATAACTATATGTCTCTTCCGATAAACAGTTTCTGGCGAAATAGCTTCGTAGGATTTTGGTTCTTCCATAACAGCTTTAACGTGTAATCCAGCTTTATGTGTGAACGCATTTTTTCCCACAATCGGCTGGTTCGCTTCGGATATACGCCCAGAAAACGATTCAACCAGTTTGGATAATTCCGGAAGCAGTCCCAAATCCCAATTGTGGTTGACCTTGTATAACTCCGTCAAGATTGTGGTCACTTCGGCTAGAGGGGGCAACCCGCAGCGCTCACCCATCCCGTTCACGGTTACATCCACACACTGAGCACCTGACTCCAATGCAGCGAGGGCATTGGCAGTAGCCAAACCAAAATCATTATGACAATGTACATGGAGCGGAAGGTCTATTTCTGATCTTATATTAGTTACAAGTTCTTTCATCCTGGCGGGAGTTAGGCAACCTACTGTATCCGCCAGGCTAAAGCGCTCCGCTCCGCACTCCTGGACCACTTGTCCTACCTGTATTAGAAAATCTAAATTGGTCCGACTAGCGTCTTCTGCAGTAAAACGAAGCTTGAGCCCTTTGTCTTTACCATACTTCACACATGTTTCGATACGCTTTAATGCTTCTGATTTTGTTACATTGAATTTGTGTTTCAAACTCAATGGTGACGTTCCAAAAAATATCCCCATCCATTTTACACCAATGGTGGCTACATCATTAATATCTGATTTACTGGCCCTCCCGTGAGCCATTTTTTTCGCATGTAATTCAAGATCATTTAATGTTTCTACTGCTTCATACACATCAGGGGACACAACTGGGTGACCCAACTCAATAAAATCCATACCAAAAGCATCTAATCGTTTTATCATTGCAATTTTTTGTTTCACAGAAAAAGAGACACCTGGAGTCTGTTCCCCTTCTCTCAAAGTGGAATCTAGAATTTCAATCTTTTGATGATTTAGCATACCAAATTCTTTTGCTCTTTCATTCCCATTGAAACTAGATAAGGATCATTATTTTGCCGCTCTAAAAAAGCTTTTTTCGAATTTAGGTTCTGCCAATTATTTTGAATCAAAATTTGTCCAATGGCACCACCCAATGTATTTCCTGGACCAAGCAAAACTAATTTATCTGGACAAAATTCCTTTATGGCCACAGTAACGGCTGAAGTAAAATCGTAGGATTGTGTTACTTGATCTCCCAAGGTGTATCGATAAAGCGCTTGTATATCAGTCGAAAATGGTGACCAAATTTTCCCTCGGCCATCCACCAATGGAATTGAGGGATTTTTAAATGTGGATTCTGATATCATTTCAAATGCTTTACTTGAAACAGTCTCCAACAGTGGTGTATGGAACGCCGCATGAAAAGGTAATTGAAATGGATATTGATCATCTTTAGTGAGTTTTTTTAAGAGGGCATCCAGCGCCTTACTTTCACCACCGATGACAACATATCCTCCTAAAATAATAGATACAAAGGCGCCAGCTTTTTCAATCTCTGATAATACCATATCCTTTTTGGCGCCATCCGGTTGCCAGTTCTTACTGACAATGGGATAAATGATCTGTCCACCGATGATTCCTTTTATCATTATGGATCCCATTGTTTGGATTAAGTGATATGCATTTTTATTTGACATGGCGCCGCCCAGCGCCAGAGCGATATACCATCCCATGGAATTCCCAGTAATTGCTGTGATCTCATATTTCTCCTGATCGATCGATAGAAAGTCCAATAGACTACAGGCATAGATCAGCGGAGATGCATTCTCACCTGCCATATGGGTCTTCGATTTGAATGTGGAAGCGTCCAACTCCGAAATTGTTTGAAGGCCTGCATTCTTTCGCTGTTTATCTATCCATTCAATCTGCGGCTGCGCGGTAACACCGTATGGTTTTAAATAGCCTGAAGTCTCGCGGGTATAGGTTCCTCGCCCTGGACAAATAACCACAATCCGCTTTTTAGCCATTTATCAATTCCAAGGCATTCTGGATAATAGATTCTTTACTTGGAAGCGTTGCCGTGGCAGCCACACCAAGTGGAATAAAACTATCTTCCGCAGCATGGAGTTTCAGGTTCATCGGCCTTTCGGATTCACTTACCAACTGAGCCATGAGTCCTTCTCCATGGCAACCGGTTCGTCGGCATTCATCAACGATAAGCACGTTTACGCAAGTGCCAATTGCTTTTAACAATTTTTGTATATCAATTTCTGACAGCCACCGCAAGTCGATCACTTTGATCTTTTTCTTTAATCTATTCTCAATTTCCAATTGGGCCTGGAGCGATAAATAAAGTCCATTCCCATATGTGATAATAGTGAGTATCCTCCCTTTCCCATATTCAGCGAATTCACCCAGAGGAATATCTTCCTCCAACCCCGGATACTGAAATTTCCATTTTCTATCTTTAAGTTCGTGAAGGTCTTTCTTCATGTAAAGGGCGATCGGTTCTAAAAATACCACAACGCGTCCGTTCTCATACGCTTCACGAACGGCTGTCCTGAGCATTTTTGCTGCGTCAGCACCATTGGACGGCACCGCAAGGATCAGCCCAGGGATGTCTCTAAAAATCGTGAGTGAATTATCATTATGGTAATGACCCCCAAACCCTTGTTGATAGGCAAGCCCCGGAATACGAAGCACCATAGGATTTGTGAATTGTCCTTCAGAAAAAAAAGGTAATGTGGCTGCTTCACCGCGCAATTGATCCTCCGCATTATGAAGATAGGCAAGAAATTGGATTTCTGGGATTGGGATAAACCCATTATGACCAAATCCAACGCCAAACCCGATGATAGATGTTTCATCCAATGGACTGTTAAATACACGACGCAAGCCGAATTGTTTATACAGGTCCGCCGTTACATGATAAACACCACCTTTCTGGGCCACGTCTTCACCAAATACCACCGTATTCGGATATTGAAGCATGATATCAGACAGGGTATAATTAATGAGTTTTGCCATGTGCTGGGGTTGTTCTATGCGATTAAATTCTTTCCCAAATAATGATTTTCGTTCCTTTGTGCTAGGCTGTTTTGGTACTGTTCTTTTTTCTCTAATGGCTGTGATGGATGCCATAACATCTTTAGATGATTCCAGTTTTGGCCGAACCGTGGATGCATCAAAAACATGATTTACCTGATTGCGAGACGATTCATAAAGTTTCAAAATATCATCATCAGATAAACATTGGTTTTCCATAAGTATTCGTGAAGAATGAAGTAGCGGATCGTTGAATTCAGTCTCTACAATATCTGGTAAAGATAGATAGCCGACTTCCACATCAGAGCCTGCATGGCCCATTAGTCGCACGGTTTTCATATGGAGAAAAATGGGCCTGCGGTTAATTCGGCAATCTTGTTCAGCACTGCGTGTTTTGATCATCAAATCAATAAGATGGAGCCCATCGGTTTGGATATAAACCATCTCAGTACGATTTACAAAATTTTTTTCAATCCACTTATCATAGGTTGGGACGGAAATTCCCGTACCGTTGTCCTCACAAATAAAAATAATTGGCATGTGGCCACCTTGGCTGGTGATCCAACTAGCTGTGTTGAAAGCGCTCAATGCTGTGGCGTGGTTTACGCTAGCATCACCGAAGCTGCACAGTACGATACTCCCGCTTTTTATCTTTCGCTCCGGAATATCTAGATCCTTCGCCCGATCGATGGAAAAAGCAGTCCCCACAGCTTTCGGAAAATGGCTAGCAATAGTACTAGTTTGGGGCGGAATGTTTAATGCCTTACTACCTATGACTTTATGGCGCCCACCACTGATAGGATCTTCTGATGATGCCATGAACGATAGCGCCATATCATAAATGGGGGTGGTCCCTGGCACCTGTTTGGATCGCTCAATAAAAAACGGTCCACTTCGATAATGAAGAAATGCCATGTCCGTGTATGGAAATACTTTTCCAAATACTGCATTTCCTTCGTGCCCAGAACTTCCAATGGTATAAAAACATTTTCCTTTATCTTTCAAGAGCCGTGCCTTCAGATCCATGTGTCGACTCAATACTTGAGATTCAAAGATGGAAACCAGTTCTGACGTTTTTATATTAGTCTGGGATAGTAGCAAATTTGTACGTGCTGGGGGAAAATTCCCTTCTTTCACGAACTTTTTGAAATTTTGATCGACAACTTCTGCTCTGTTAAAGATAGACATATCTAAATCATTCCATGGTCAGTCGTTTGCAATCTTTGCGGTACGTTCTACTAAAATTAAGCAATATTTCAATTATTTCGGAATCCAGGACGCCATTCAACCCACTTTTGATATACTGCCCTCGAAGTCGTTGATGATGTTCTTCTTTCGGGTTTCTCAGAGTGATTACAGAGTTTAGTTATAAAAATAATGTATCATTATTGCCGTGTACTCTGCCGCTACGTGGCTAGTGTTTCAAACTCTCCAGCTTTTGTTTAAACTCACGTAGTTCCCGTACATTCCCAATCTTGATCTCGCCCGAATCCCATTTCAATTTGAAATCAGCTTCAGAATCGGCCCCACCCTGCTTTTGATATAATGGATACAGATCCGGTTCATTTCGCGGTTTATTCTTATTTAGGGTAGCCGTGATTTGGTAGGCAAGATCTTCTAAAATATCATCAACAACGCGATCAGGTAAATTTCGTTCCAAAAGACTCTGTTCAATTCGAGAAAAACGCATTCCTTTCACAACATAGTCTTGGTAGGATTCCCAAGCGTGAGGTGCTGTCTTTTTTACCGATTCCGCCATTGCATCTGAATAAACTCTAATCTCATACTGCGCATGGCTATCAGACCGCAAACCAATGAAATGCAAGAGGTTATGTAAATCATTTTTCCAATACCATTCGGTATAAAGATTTACTGGTAGAATGGCGCGAATTAATTCGCGTGCCAGACCAGCTTCATTCAGTTCTTGGTACATGTCAAAACTTCTTTCGGATATTTCCTTAAAATACTGAAGTACCTTATCTGTCAGTTTTTTTGGCACTTTTCCAGCTCGTCCCTGCTTATTAAGGGCACTTTGATATTGAATTTGCGTTGGATCAGGATAATAGAATTCATCTCTCGCCTCTGAATATCGCAGTGAATATTCATTAATGTTTGCTGTTCGATGACGTGCCCACTGACGAGCTACAAAAATGGGCATTTTACAGTGGAATTTAAATTCCACCATTTCAAAGGGCGTAGTGTGGCGGTGGCGCATGAGATATCGGATTAGCCCTCTATCCTGCGAGACTTTGCTGGTTCCCTTCCCATAGCTGACCCGAGCGGCTTGAACAATCGCATCATCACCACCCATGGAATCCACGAGCCTGACAAATCCCTTATCTAAACACTTAATTGCATCTTTTGGTATTTGAGTCATCCTATGGTCTTTGCAGTAAGTACGCTAAATGTTTTATCTACAGCGTGGTTATCTCCAGCAATCAAACCAGGTTCTATTAAGGTCTTTCCCTGATTAAAAATAATATCATTGCCGTTTAGGTCAATCACTTTTCCGCCCGCTTCATGAACAATACAAGTCCCTGCACAAATATCCCATTCATTTTTCGGACGCAAAGATGCGAATATATCCGCATGCCCGGCAGCGGTTAAACCCAGCTTGTAGGCCACCGAACCAACAGCCTTCAGTTTACCAAAAATACCTTCATACGGTTTCCAAAGTCCCCGACGGGTTTCCGACCGGCTATTCAAAATCACCGTATCTTGTAAATTTTCTTTTGTTGTGCACTGAATAGCTTCACCATTTAATTGAGCCCCTTCACCTTGAGACGCAGTAAAAATTTCACCTGTTACTGGGTTGAATAGAACACCTACAATTGATACGCCATTTTCGACCAAAGCCACACTCACAACAAAGTTGGGCACCCCTTCAATGAATTCTTTGGTCCCGTCCAATGGGTCCACAATCCAAACTCGTTCTTTACGTAGTCGTTCTGCGGAGTCCACCGATTCTTCTGATAACCAACCATATTCCGGTCTAGCTCCCATCAGGATCTCTTTCAGTCGTGAATCCGCTTCATGGTCAGCTGTGGTAACGGGATTATGGTACCCTTTATCTTTAATCTCATAATCTGCTTTATAATAATTAAGGATAACACTGCCAGCCTCTAGAGCTGCTTCTTTTGCTATATTTAATTCAGAACGCATGACAAAAGTTAGGTTGAATACTATATTTTTATGATTGTTTGATTGCTCTACGCAAATAAAAAATGAAATCCGCCATTTGATAATATACATTATAGGCAATATCAAAAGATTTATCCGATTGAAGTTCTTTATCATGAACATTCTTGCTTACGATAAAATCCTTATATCTCAGCCATTGAATCTGGAGGTGATCTTTCGGATAACCTTTTGGCGCAACTTTCAGTTTATCCCCTTTTAATCTGCCGAACATTTTTACAAACCCGGAATCATTTACAATACCATTAAATTGGTTTGGCCAGCCAATGATATATTCACGAATGGCCGATAATGTCTCTTTATCTGGATGCCAAACACCACCGGCAATATAACAATCTCCTGGTCCTACATGGATATAATATCCTGCACCCATCCGTTTTTTCCCTCCGGGGTTCATCCCAGCGCTAAACCAGGTCTTATATGGTGTTTTATCTTTCGAAAAACGGATATCGCGATAAATACGAAACAAGCAGTCTTTTGGTTCAGTACCAATCATATCCGGATCGAATTCTGAAATTCGAAACAGTATCATGGCCACAAAATCGATAAAATTCTGTTGGGAATCCTTAAACCGATCTTTATTGGCATGATACCATTCCCGGCGATTATTATTTTTCAGGTCTGCCAAAAAATTAAAGGTGGATTGGTCAATCATTGTTTTTCAAAAATAATGAGTTTTTCACGATTTTTTCTGGGTTGAATGGATTTTTCTGGAAATTCTTCGTTTTCAATAATCCAATCATTTTTGAAAATGGATTTTACTTCATCAATAGTTGTTCCCCATGGCGGTCCCCCATCTGATATTGTCTTATCCAGAGGGAACCATAGGCCAATCAATTTTCCGCCCGGTTTTAAAATTTTGTATACCAACCTTTCGTATTCCTGTCGGCGCTCAGGGTTGACGGCACAAAAACAAGTTTGCTCAATAACATAGTCAAAAACACCGTCATATTCTGGTGTAAGACAAAAAATATCAGACTGGCGTATCTGGACATTCACATTTTCTTCTTTAGATATTGTTTCCAACGCTGTTGTTGCTGAAGGCGCAAAATCGACTGCTGTGACCTCGAATCCCTTTTGGGCAAACATAACTACATCATAACCACGGCCACAGCCTACAATACATACCCGACCATGGTTTAACTCATCAGCAATACTATCAAAAACTGGTGTAATACCACCCAGATCCCAGCCCGCATCATCTTCCAGATAAATGTCTTCCCAAAATTGGGCCGTGTCTTCTTTATAAACCAATATCGCTCACAGAAAAATAGCGTGATTCTGGGTGGGAAAAATACCACCCGCATACTGAGGCAGCTGGGTACATGGCCCGGGTTTCTGTTAAGGTAATGCTCGTATTCTTTGCCACTTCCAGCAATGACCAAATCTTATCTTTTTCTTTATGGCTAGGGCAAGACGGGTAACCCGGCGCTGGGCGTATACCCTTATATTTTTCTCTGATTAATTCTTCATTACTCATTTGTTCATCAGAAGCATATCCCCAGAATTCCTTCCGGACCCGTTCGTGCATCCTTTCCGCTAAGGCCTCCACTAAACGATCCGCCAATACTTTGGCCATGATGGCGTTATAATCATCGTTTTGATCTTCAAATTCTTTTACAATTGCTTCCAGTCCATGACCGGTAGTTACGGCAAACATTCCTAGAAAATCATTTTTTGGTGCAATAAAGTCCGCCAGACTGTAATTGGGCTGATTTCTACCCTTATCTACCCGCTGGCGCGAAAAATTGAATTCAACGCCTTCTGAAAAAACCGTTTCATTTTCCGCATGTGCAGGGTAAATACCAATGACAGCCTTGGCAGTCAATAATTTTTCTCCTACGATCCGCTGCAATAAACCCTGACCATCATCTATAAGTTTTTGGGCTTCCTCTCCGTACTTTTTGTTGGATAATATTTTGGGATAGACCCCTTTTAACTCCCAGGCATGAAAAAAGGGTGACCAGTCAATATAATCTACCAGTTCATCCAAAAGATAATCCTCAAATACTTTTATGCCCTGCAACTTGGGTTTTAGAGTCTGGGAACTATCCCAATCAACTACAAACTTCCGTTTTCTTGCATCATCAAGGGATAACGTTTTAGTAGCAGTCTTTTGGGCTCTAGTAACACGTATCTGTTCGAAATCTTTCCGAATACCATCCACAAAATCTGCTTTTTCATCTTCATTGAAGAGCTTGCTTACCACACCCACAGCCCGGGATGCATCGATCACATGAACCGTAGGCCCAGTATAATTTTCTTCGATTTTTACAGCAGTATGCGTGCGACTGGTGGTGGCACCACCAATGAGCAGAGGAATATCAAATTTTAGGCGTTCCATTTCACTGGCCACGTGAATCATTTCATCCAAACTAGGTGTAATCAGCCCTGAAAGACCGATAATATCAGCACCTATGTCCTGGGCGGTAGATAATATTTTTTCAGATGGGACCATTACCCCCAAGTCAATCACATCATAGCCATTACAACCAAGTACCACACCCACAATATTTTTCCCTATGTCATGGACGTCCCCCTTTACGGTTGCCATGACAATTTTACCGTTGGATTTATCGGTAAGACCCAATTCATCTTTTTCTTTATCAATAAATGGAATAAGATGGGCAACTGCTTTTTTCATCACCCGTGCGGATTTTACCACCTGAGGCAAAAACATTTTTCCCGTACCAAATAAATCTCCCACCACGTTCATCCCATCCATCAGGGGCCCTTCAATTACCTCAATTGGACGACTATATTGTTTTCGAGCTTCTTCCGTGTCCTCAATAACAAAATCGGTGATACCTTTCACCAGAGCATGACTTAATCGTTCTTCTACAGCATTTTGTCGCCAAGTTAAATCTTTTTCTTGCGTTTTTTTAACACCCCTGAATCCTTCTGCAATTTCGACCAGTCTTTCTGTGGCATCATTCCTACGATTAAAGATAACATCTTCTACTCGTTCTTTTAACTCAGGTGCAATTTCATCGTAAATAGTAAGTTGTCCGGCGTTAACAATTCCCATATCCATCCCTGCCTGAATTGCATGATATAAAAATGCAGAATGCATAGCTTCACGGACACCGCTATTTCCCCGAAAGGAAAAAGAAAGATTACTTACACCACCACTGATATGAACTCCTGGTAATGTTTCTTTGATCGTTTTGGCTGCATCAATAAATGCTTTACCGTATTCGTTGTGTTCTTCGATGCCAGTGGCTACGGCAAAAATATTCGGATCAAAAATGATATCTTCCGGTGAAAATCCAACCTTTTTTGTTAAAATATGATAAGCCCTTGTACAAATATCAACTTTCCGATCATAAGTATCTGCTTGACCTTTTTTATCAAAGGCCATTACGATCACGGCAGCACCATAATTCTTGATGATTTTGGCTTGGCGAATAAATTCACCCTCACCCTCTTTCATAGAAATAGAATTGACAATGCCTTTTCCCTGCAGGTTCTTCAGCCCTGTTTCCAGCACAGTCCACTTGGAGGAGTCCACCATGACAGGTACTTTGGCAATATCCGGCTCGGAAGCAATCAGCCGCAGAAAAGTTTCCATGGCTTGTTCCGAATCCAAAAGTCCTTCATCCATGTTTACATCAATTATTTGAGCGCCATTCTCGATCTGTTGCCGGGCTACCGACAAGGCTTCCTCGTAATTATCTTCCTTGATCAGACTTTGGAAACGGGCCGAACCCGTCACATTGGTTCGCTCTCCCACATTCACGAAATTGCTATCTGGTCGGATGGTAACTGGCTCGAGTCCACTTAATTTAGTTAATGGCTCAATAATCGGAATTTTTCTTGGATTTATCCCATCCACTGCTTCTGCAATCGCCTTGATATGGCTTGGTGTTGTACCACAGCAACCACCAACAAGGTTTACTAGTCCACTTTCTGCAAATTCTCGAATAATATTGGCCATTTTTTCCGGCGTTTCATCATATTCACCAAATTCATTGGGAAGCCCCGCATTGGGATAGACAAATGCATAGGTATTTGCTACAGATGATAATTCATCCAGCCAAGGACGGATTTGTTCTGCACCTAGTGCACAGTTAAGCCCTATAGCCGTGAGATTAGCGTGACAAACCGAATACCAGAATGCCTCCACTGTTTGTCCCGAGAGAGTACGTCCGCTGGCATCGGTAATGGTTCCGGAAACAAGCACAGGAATATCTGCTCCCTTATTTTCCAACAGTTCCTGCACCGCAAACAAGGCAGCTTTACAATTCAATGTATCAAATACCGTTTCAATGAGAAAAAGGTCAACACCTCCATCAAAAAGTCCCTTTGCCTGGTCAAAATAAGCATCTTTTAATTCATCAAAGGAAATATTTCGAAATCCCGGATTATTGACATCGGGACTAAGGGAAGCAGTGCGGTTAGTTGGCCCTATTGCACCGGCTACAAAACGCGATTTGTCAGTGTATTTTTTTGCTACGGTTTTAGCAATCTTTGCTGCTTCTAGATTGATCTCATAGGCTAGGTCTTCCGCGGCATAATCTAACTGGGAAATAGAGTTGGCGTTAAAAGTATTGGTTTCAATAATATCTGCACCTGCATCAAAATAAGCTTGGTGAATTTCAGCTATCACATCAGGACGGGTAAGGCACAGAATATCATTGTTACCTTTCAAATCATTTGAATGCGATACAAAGCGCTCACCACGGAAATCTACCTCAGACAAATTGTATGACTGTACCATGGTTCCCATGGCACCGTCCAGCACCAGGATCCGTTTTTTAAATATTTCTGTAATACTGTTCATAACAAAAAGCCCCGATGCTATTTCGGGGCTGAAAACCTTTTTAGCACCATTTTTTTATGTCGCGGCAAATAGGGCGCAAATCACGACTGATCTAAATTAATAGTAAAATCGAATTGAAGCCAAACTTATTATCAATCTGTTATATTTCTTGGTCAGTTGGACTACACTATGTATTTTCTTCATTGGATGTAGATGAATTGAAGGTGCGTGTCCAAAAAGTTTTTTCGGTCTGATTTTAGACCTATCGAAAATAGTTGCAAAAATTTTTCCACCTTCAGAAGATTAAATTGATTCATTCTGTGGAATTCTATCTCGGCTGAAGGGCCGAATGCTTCCTTCCCTTCATCTCCAATCCAAAATAAAAATAGCCCATAGTTGGTAAATCTTTGGAGTAAGGATATGAAAAATGAGATTTTTATCAGCGAAAGTATGGGGGAATCTCGAATTGCCATTGTTGAAGATGGGACACTTGTTGAAGTGTATGTCGAGAAGCAGGAAAGCCAGCGCATGGTGGGAAACATTTATAAAGGACAGGTTGAGAACGTCCTACCCGGCATGCAGGCTGCCTTTGTTGATATCGGTTATGATATCAATGCATTCCTCCCTTTCTCTGAAATAGAAAATTCTGCCTACCTGGCAGATATAGATGACGAAGACCGTCGTTCATCCAAGCAAAAAAATAGTAAAAATGGCGCCAAAAAAAATCGGCGAAAATTTCGGGATGACATCAATGTTGAATTAAAATCCGGACAGGATATATTTGTTCAGGTAATTAAGGAAGCATTTGCTGGGAAAGGCCCCCGTGTCACAACAGAAATTGCGCTACCTGGACGATTACTGGTTCTAGTCCCTAACGTCAATTATATTGGCATATCTAAAAAAATATGGGATAAATATGAACGGCGTCGGTTAAAGAAAATTGTTTCCTCCATGAAAAAGAAGGGAGTGGGTGTCATTGTTCGTACCGTTGCTGAAGGGAAAAGCGAAGAGCTTATTCAAAATGATTATTCTAACTTGATTGAAAATTGGAAAAAACTGCAAAAAAAAAGTAACCGGACCAAAGGGGCAGCTTTGGTTTATAAAGATTTAGAAACTGCCTCTAGTGTAGTCCGAGATTTATTTACCCCCGATATCAGTAAAATTGTAATCGATTCCAAAAAGCTTTATCGCAAGCTTCAAGGATACTTGGAGGATGTTTCACCCAATATGGCCAGTCATCTGGAGCATTATAGACTGAAACAGCCCCTATTTGAAAGCATGGGGATTGAAAAAGAACTGGATAAACTTCTCAGGCCAAAAGTTTGGCTAAAAAGCGGTGCCTATCTTATTATTGAAAAGACAGAAGCCATGGTAGTTGTGGATGTAAATAGTGGCCGTTTTATTGGCAAAAAAAACCATGAAGAAAATTCACTTAAAATCAATTCGGAAGCATGTAAAGAGGTTGCTCGTCAACTTCGTTTAAGAGATTTATCTGGCCTCGTTGTCATAGATTTCATTGATATGCGTGAAGAAGCGAACCGGCGAAAAATTTATTATGAACTTCGTAAGGAATTAAAAAAAGATCGAGCCAAAGTGGCCGTTTCTCCCATTTCTGAATTCGGTCTATTAGAAATGACTCGACAAAGAATTCGTTTAAGCCTATTAGATTCCATGAGCGAAGAATGTCCAACTTGCCACGGCTCAGGGCGCATTATGTCCCGGGAAACGCTCCTTACGAGAATTGACCATTGGTTGCGCAGATATAAATCCAAACACCGCAGTTTAAAGCTCAAATTGGAACTTCATCCTGAGATTGCCCGTTTTCTTAAAGATAATAAAAAAGCCTTACGTGGGCTAATGTGGCAAAACTTTACTTATATCATTATTGAGGGAAATCAGGAAATTGCCCGTGATGAATTTCGTTTTTTAACCACAAAAAATGGCCAGAAAGAAATTGAACATGTTGGTGTTGAACACAAGAATGAGTTAGCTTAAATTCAGCAGCTTTTTTTGGAAAAATCATGTTCGCAATCGTTAATATATCAGGAAAACAATACCGTGTCACAGAAGGCGACCAAATTAAGGTGGCTAGTCTGGGGACTGAAGCCGGAGAAAAGATCAAATTTGATCAAGTACTTCTTACAGCCGATGGTAAAAAAGTTCGGATAGGTGAGCCGGTAGTTAAAAATGTATCTGTATCCGGAACTGTCCTTAACAACGGGCGAGATCGAAAAGTGATTGTATTCAAGAAAAAACGGCGGAAAGGTTATCGGCGAAAAAATGGGCACCGTCAAAGTTTTTCATTAATTCAGATTGATAAGATCGAAACCTCAGCACCAAAGAAAAAGGCAGCACCAAAGAAAAAAGCTATCAAACCCAAAAAGAAGGAAGATTAATTATGGCACATAAAAAAGGTGTAGGCAGTTCCAAGAATGGTCGTGATTCTAATGCCAAATGGTTAGGAGTGAAAGTGGCTGATGGACAAAGCATTCTTGCTGGCGGAATCATTCTGAAACAGCGCGGTACAAAAATTCATCCTGGGATCAATGTTCGCCGAGCTGGTGATGATAGTTTATTTGCGATTGCTGACGGCGTCGTCAAATTTAAGCGTCAAGGCCGTAGCCGCAAGATTGTCAGCGTGTTTAATAACGGATAAAACGAACTTCATTTCATTCTAATGAAAAACCCCGCTCTACGATGTAGAGCGGGGTTTTTCATTTATAGACCTTTCGAATAGATGTAATTTCGTTATGGATTATTACATAAATAAACAGGAAAAGGATTCAATATGTCTCGGCCTAAAATTGCATTAATCGGTGGCGGGCAGATCGGTGGGAATCTAGCCCTATTAGCTACTCAGAAAGAACTAGGTGATATTGTTATTTTTGATATCCCCAAAGCGGAGGGTATGGTCCAAGGAAAAGCATTGGATCTCATGCAGCTTCGCCCACATGATGGCTATGACGCTGATATTTCAGGGACCTCTGACTGGAATGACTTGAAAGACGCTGACATATTCATTATTACCGCTGGGATTCCCCGTAAACCAGGCATGAACCGGGAAGATCTCCTGGAGATAAACTTGAAAATCATGAAAGATGTGGCTACCAACATCAAAGCACATGCTCCAAATGCTTTTGTCATTGTGATCTCGAATCCATTGGATGCCATGGTCTACGCTTTTTATAAAGTATCCGGATTTGCCAAGAATAAAGTGGTAGGTATGGCCGGTGCATTAGATAGTGCTCGATTTCGAACCTTTATTTCTATGGAGATTGGCTGTTCGGTTCAAGATGTGACTTGTCTGGTCCTTGGGGGACACGGTGATACAATGGTCCCTGTAACGAGGTTGGCTACAGTTGGTGGTGTTCCTGTGGAAGCATTGATCCCCGCCGATCGTTTGGCAAAAATCGTGGACCGCACCCGTTTTGCTGGTGGAGAAATTGTTAAATTACTTGGAAACGGATCTGCCTTTTATGCCCCAGCCCAATCAGCCATTGAAATGGCTGAATCATACTTACGGGACAAAAAGCGAGTCATTCCCTGTGCTTCTTTGTGTGAAGGAGAATTTGGAATTAATGGATATTTTATTGGAGTTCCATCGGTAATAGGTGCTGGCGGCGTAGAGAGAATCTTGGAATTTGAACTTCAGGAAAAAGAAAAAACGGCCTTAAATGATACCTTAGAAGCTGTCAAAAAGACAGTGGCTGAAACAAAACTATAATTGACGAAGCGTTCTACAAGGATGACCCTAAATAAATGCCGTCACCTCGCATTTCCACAGAATAGGATTTTACTTTTATATCTGGGTTCGCCAAAGCACAAGCCTTATTGACATCAAATTTCCAAAGGTGGAATTTGCATTGAATCACATTTTCTGTAATATTTCCATCCGCCAAGGACGCCCCCCGGTGAGGGCAACGATTATCCCAGGCATGAATCTTTCCTTTAATATTGAATAGCGCCACGGGCGTATCCCCCACCATAACAAGTTTACTCCCACATTGAGGAATCTCAGATAGTTTGGCAACTTTTATCATTCAACCATAGATAAAACTTCTGCCACCAGCTTTTCAATCCCCTCTGCCGCTTCTTTGATGGACTTGGCTTCCATATAGGCCGGTGTGGTTACAAGCTTATTGTCTTTATCCACTACCATATCCGAAACCGGGCACGCTATATGCGTGCTACCCATTTTTTCAATATCTCCTGCCGTAACTTCATCAGAACCGATAGTCATTTCAGCAGACGCATCCTGCTCTCCCAAAATTTTAGCCATCATTGCCGGAGCAATGCAAATTGCACCAATCGGCTTACCGGCAAGGTGCATTTCACTAACTAAACGGTAAACATCAGGATTGACAGAACATTCCGCACCTGCCATGGCATAGTCGCATAGGTTTTTGGCCACTCCAAAACCACCGGGCATAATCAATGCATCCAAATCGTTTCCGCTGAGTTCAGCCATATCTTTTATTTCTCCCCTGGCAATCCGGGCGGATTCTACAAGTACGTTCCGAAATTCATCCATTTCCTGCCCTGTATAATGGTTAACTACATGCATTTGATCAATATTAGGCGCCATTAGAACCATTTCTACTTCTGCACGATCCAGCGCCAGCATAGTAATCACAGATTCATGGATTTCTGCCCCATCGTTGACACCACACCCTGATAATAAAACTCCTACTTTTCTCATATTAATTTCCTCTTTTGAAAGGCAAAGGCACAAAGGTCATAAAGAATGGAAATTGATCATTATTTATCCAGTAGTGCACAATCAATTTTGTCTTTTAGTGTCTTTATTCCTGTTCGTTAAAATATTTCTGCTTAAGCCAGAAAATTTGGTGCGTTTTACCGCTGAACGTTTGAACAATTTACGAAATTGATCTTCATCCAGGGCAACCCAATCTTTATTTGACCAATTTAAAATTTCCTGTCGAGGCTGAAAAGCGGGTTCATTACTTATCTGTCCAAATTTTTCATTCCAGGGACAGACTTGCTGGCAAATATCACAACCATATATCCAGCTATCCAACTCTGCTTCTCCCTCATTAAAATTACCCCGATGTTCAATCGTACGGTAGGAAATACACTTGCCCGAATCAATCTGATATGAATCTAGTGCTTGTGTAGGGCATGCATCAATGCAATCGCTGCAAGTACCACAAAGATCCTCGTCAAATGGCACATCATATTCCATTTTGATATTTACGATCAATTCTCCCAGGAAAAGCCAGCTGCCGTAATCCCGGGTAATCAGATTGGTATGCTTTCCCTGCCATCCTAATCCTGCTTTTTGGGCCCAGATTTTATCCATTACTGGGGATGTATCTACACATGCAATACCATTTATGTCTGCACTTTTTGCTTTCAACCATTTTAATAATTCAAACAGCTTTCTTTTCAGTACCCGATGATAATCCTCGCCCCAAGCATAATTACTAAATTTATAATCAGATTGAATGCTAGTTTGGTTTTTGCCTACATAATAATTCATCCCCACAGAAATCACTGACATTGCGTCAGGAAAGTAACTGCGAATATCTCCCCGCGCTTCGTTGTTTTTGGCCATCCATTGCATTGTAGCATGATTACCGGCCATTAACCATTGATCCAAGTTGTTTTTTGCGTCAGGAGTTGCCTCAGCATTGGTAATACCGACTTTCTCAAAGCCCAGTTCTTTTGCCTTGGCTTTGACTTTTTTAGAAAGACCTTCGATCATAGTGGGGAAATATTATGAACGTTTGAGAATTCGTTCAGCCCACAAAATACCGATCACTGTTTTTACATCGGTGATTTTACCAGACAAGACCCAATCCAAAGCAGTATGAAGTGGCGTGGGAAGCAGTTCAAGAAATTCATCCTGATCAAGTCGCTTCTCTGTCTTCTCCAAGTCTTCAGCCAGGTACATCCACATCTTTTCATTGCAAAAACCAATAGCAGGATGAATGTTGGTCAAAAAAGTGAGTTTATTCGCCTTGAATCCCGTTTCCTCTTCCAGCTCACGGTAAGCACAATCCACCGGATTTTCTCCCTCATCCAGCTTTCCAGCTGGTATTTCAATGAATTCCTCTCCTGGGCCATAACGGAATTGTCTAATTAAACATAGATTTCCATCAGCTAAAATGGGAATAAGGCAGACAGCCCCTGGATGGTCAATCCATTCGCGGGTGCTGTTTTTCCCATTGGGTAACTTAACTTGGTCAAGATACAGGTTGATCAATCGACCAGAAAATATTTTTTCCGAAGAAATTCGTATCTCTTTTAATTCAGACATGGATGAATATTAATTATTGGTATTTTTGTAGCAGGGCTCTGGCTTTTTTTATCTGCTCCCAATCGCTCACAGGGTCAACTAAAGAAGGAGTCATGTTGGTCACTTCTTGCAAAATTGCAATAGCTTTACTTTTTTGTTTTTCTTTATAAAGTGCTTGGGATAAATACACTTTTTGGACCGGAGTCGCTTCACCAGTTTTAAACGCTTTTTGCAACCATTTTACCGCTTCTTCATTATCGGGCCAGGATAAAATAAATGGTATATAGGGTGACTTAAAATGGACGGCACCCAACATGAGATATCCGCCACCATCTTCGTATTTCGGATCTAATGCAATAATCTGCATGGCGTGGTTTTTCATTTGATCGGCAACACCTTCTCTAGCAGCAGTCAGGATGCCATAGACCTCTGCCCAACTGCCCAGATTTGTTAAATACCAATAGTGGAAACCGGGTTTCTCTGGATATCTATCTATATAGGTTAATGCCAGATTTTTCGCTTTATCAAAAACGGCTTTTTGTTCATCTTCTTTTCTACTGACATATTTCCCTTTAAAGTAATAGGCTTTTAATAGTCCAATAGCAGCATCAATTTCCACACCTGGTTCATCCAAAGCTAATTGATAGTATTTAATCGCTTCATTGATTGCTGCCGGCTGTGCCCGATCTTCAATGCTCCCTTCGGACCTACGGTTATAGGCAGCTAATCCTTTTTCTAAATTGGTTTGCGCATATAGACCGCTAAGCCATAAAATTGCGATTAACCAATTTATGTACATTAAAAATATTCGATATACGTGATTTTTAATTCCCGCTGGAAGTAATCCACTTTCTCATCATCAAACAGAAGATTATTAAAATCCATTTCAATATGTAGATGCTCTACAAATGTCCACCGGATGGCCGCATTCAAGTAACCTCCGCGACTAATAGACATTGTTTTGGCCGTCATGTCATTTTCATTAAGGGCCGCGTTATATTCCATTAGCACAGATAATTCCGGATTGAATTCCATATCCATTCCGAAAAAATAATTTATATCTTTATCACCATCATTCACTTCGGCAAAATTATAGTTTGTTCCGGCATGAATACCCAGATTCCCTAATGGTGTTACCCAATTTTTGCTAGCGGCCATAAAAAATCCCATAGCTTTTACATCATACCGCATCAAGGAATCGGCAGAATTAAAATTTCCTATACCTTGTGTATCCAATCCCATTGAGACCCCAGGCACAGATTCAGTTTCATCAATGAGACGATATTTCAAATGTGCTTCAGGTCTGGGATACCATACTAAGCTGTCATCGCCAATTAAATTAGCTGATCCGAATGAAAGACCAAATTGGAAGCGGTCAGTAAGGCCAGCACGCAACGACGTAGTTAACCCTCCATTCTTTTGAATGCGCATCTGCATTGCATAACTGCCCCGTACAAGTGTTCCAGCAGAAGGTATTGTCACTAGCGTGGTTGGGGGCGGGTAGGATTGTGCCCACCCAAATGCAAGAAATAAAAAGGCGGAGAAGGTAAAATGTTTCAAAAACTTCATTCAATCCTCTAGTATGTGGTTATAGAGTATTCAATTTACCCACTGTGTTTATCGCAATGCAAGTTTAGGGGTAAATGCGTTCCCCATACCTGGAAGTGATTGATTCCACTCGAAACTTGGGCATAGTTAATTCATCTTTTTCACCTGCAATGATAAATTTAACACGTTGTACTCCTAATTCTACCAAATGGATCATTAAACTGTCACCATTGGTTAAAATCATTAAATCATAGTCAGTTTTGGGTATAAATACATCAAAAGGTACATTTATTTTTTTCTCATGAATATCTTCTAATAAAATTGATATTTCATCCAGCCGATTGCCATACCTGGGTGGTGGTGTTTTATACAATTGGCTCGCAGGAGGTTGCGTCAAAGCTACATGGCTTAGTTCTTGTCCATTGCGATCATACTCCCAAATTTCTTTGCGGTTAGCAAGCATATCTACTTCATAGGCAAACCGTCGGATAACTTTCCCATCTGGAAATGATGTCCAGACCTCGCCGCTGAGTAACCCCAGGTGATCGTATATAAAATTAATTTCTCCGTATTGTTCGCCCCGAACATTGATAAACTGTATCGATTGTATTTGATCTGCCTTATTGAGAATAAATTTTGATTCTTGCCCTTCATAATAGTTGTTACTCTGTTCGCTTGAAACTTTGCGGAATTCTTCTGACCAGGGCTCATCCATGCCGAATTGGATCAAACTGTCCGGCTTTTGATCAGAGTTTAAAAAATAACGCCGGACCAATTTATTATCGTTGCCATATTCTAAAACTTCCTTCTTAATGGATTCTCCTTCTGCATTGATCCACTCTTTTAAAACAGGGACTTTGCGGTCATTATAAAAAACCTGGATATGCGGTTTCTCAAAGCGGTTGGTTGCCAAAAGACGATTGTCAGCCATATAATCGTGATCGTTGGCATAAAAGCGCATAAAACTTACTTCTAGATTTTGCCCAAAACTGAAAGCAACCGTCAGGATCAATATGGAAACGTACCTCAACCTACATTCCTTTATGAGCAGACATTTCACCCAAGTAGTTTTTGGACCAGGATATAAAATCACCGGCAGCGATGGTGGAGCGTATTTTTTCCATTAGTGTCATATAATAGGTCAAATTATGGATGGTAGCCAAGCGCATACCCAATACTTCTTTTATATTGAATAAATGACGCAGATAGGCGCAACTAAAATTTTGACATGTATAACAATTGCATTCGGGATCCAATGTTCCAAACTCATCTTTATACCGATTATTCTCAATATTTATAATTCCTTGACTGGTAAACATTTGCCCATTTCGAGCATTTCTCGTTGGGAGTACACAGTCAAACATATCCATACCGCTGCTTACTGATTTGACTAAATCGGTCGGACGCCCAACACCCATAAGGTATCGCGGTTGATCCTGGGGCAATAGTTCATCCATTTGATCCACTGTTTCAAACATAGATTTTTTTTCTTCTCCCACAGCTAAGCCACCAATAGCTATACCACAATCGGCGTACGGAATTAATGCTTCTACACTTCTTTTCCGCATACGTTTGTAAATACTGCCCTGAACGATTGGAAACAGTGTTTGCTCCCAATCATACAAGGGAGCCTGATTATTCAAATAATTATGGCATTGATCTATCCATAGAGTTGTTCGTTCCACTGCTTTCTCGACGCTTGCTTGATCGGATTTCGCTGCAGGGCATTCATCAAAAGCCATAATAATATCAGCCCCTAAGTGGCGCTGGATTTCCATGGATAATTCAGGTGTAAAAAAGTGCCGACTGCCGTCAAGATGGGATTGAAAAGCTACCCCTTCATCAGAGATTTTATTCAATTGTGCCAAGGAAAAAACTTGGAATCCGCCGCTATCGGTCAAGATGGATTTTTTCCAATTCATGAATGCATGAAGACTACCTGCCTTATGAATTAATTCATGGCCAGGTCGAAGATATAAGTGATAGGTGTTCCCCAGGATAATCTGTGTATGCAAATGTGAAAGAACTTCGGGATCAATTGTTTTAACTGCTCCTTGAGTTCCGATCGGCATGAATACAGGTGTTTGAATTTCACCATGATGGGTTTTAATCACCCCACAACGGGCTGAATTACTTTTTTCCCAATGGGATATTATAAATTGCATTAAAATAAAATCTGGAACGCTTCACCTACACTGGAAATACCGGATACTTTTATCCTTTTTACATGTTTACTTATGCGTTTCACATTGGCCGCCGGTGCTATCACTGTTTTAAAGCCCAAAGATTTCGCTTCATTGATACGAGTTTCCAGACGACTAACAGACCGTACTTCTCCACCAAGGCCAATTTCACCAATTAAAACAACTGAATTAGAAAGCAGTTGATCACGGGCTGCAGAAGCAACAGCCGTAATCACTGCCAGATCAGCTGCAGGATCATCCACTTTAAGTCCACCAACTAAATTTACAAAAACATCCTTCGTACCCATGTTAGTTCCTAAACGTTTCTCAAGAACTGCTAATAACATGGCCAGACGCTTGAAATCAAAACCGTTCACATTCCGTTGTGGTGTACCAAAATTGGCGTTGGAAACCAATGCTTGCACTTCAACTAAAATTGGTCGGCTACCCTCCAAAGAGGGGAAAATGGTGGAACCGGTAATATCATTTTGACGTTCTGCTAAAAAAAGTTCAGACGGATTATCCACTTGCACTAAACCATTGGTTTTCATTTGAAAAATTCCCAATTCATTGGTAGTGCCAAAGCGGTTTTTGGCAGAACGAAGAATTCGGTGATCATGACGCTCATCTCCTTCTAGATATAAAACTGTATCCACCATATGTTCCAACATCTTAGGCCCGGCAATTATACCTTCTTTGGTCACGTGCCCAATAATAATGACAGCAATATTAAGTTGTTTTGTCAACTGAAGAAGCTGCTGTCCGCATTCTCGTATCTGACTAGTGGAACCTGGCAAAGAATCTAATTCTGAACTGAAAATCGTTTGGATCGAATCCACCACAACCAATTCTGGCTTGATCAATGAAATTTGGTCCAGTATCCCTTCAATCCGGTTTTCTGATGACAAATGTAATGTATTTGATTGCACTTCTAATCGTCGCGCCCGCAAACCAACTTGACTCTCACTCTCTTCTGCTGATACATATAAAGCGGGTTTTTGAAATGCGGGTAAAATCTGAAGCGCTAAAGTAGACTTTCCAATCCCGGGGTTACCGCCGAGCAACACAAGCGAGCCAGGTAGAATTCCCCCACCTAACACGCGATCCATTTCTGAAATACCAGTAGGGATTCGTTCTACTTCGCCACCGATAAGTATATCTTCCAATTTTTGTGTTTCACGGGCCTGGCCATAATCTCCTTTAGCACGGTTTTTAGACACTTTATATTCACTGAGCGTACCCCATTCCTTGCAAGAAGGACATTGACCAAACCACTTGGGATGATCATTCCCACAGGCCGAGCATAGATATACAGTTTTAGATTTTAATTTGGACATAATATAAGTGAGAAATTGAGTCAGGCTGAGTGCAGAATCAAGCTGAAAGGCAGTAAGCTTTACCAGTCATACCCTATGGAAAGATACCATTGGGGTTTGGAAAATCCGCTATCGGTCCAGTCATAGGCCGCTTCAATACGGAACAGCATAAAAACTGGTAATTTAATGCCATAACCGATGGACTTGACCCAAGGAGAAAATTTATCTGGCAAATTATTACCGTATTTTGTTTGTAAATACGCAAAGTCTGAAAATTCCCGTGGATCATCCCAGGCTGCTCCAATATCCATAAAAATATGTCCACGGATATTTCCTAAAAGAATTTTCGGAAAGCCTAGCTGAAAATATTGGATAAAAGGGAACCGGAATTCAAAATTGGCCAAAAATACATTTGTCCCAAATCGTTCAGAGAAACGGGCTCCCCGCAAGGGATATGCAAATTCAGAAAAATAAATATCCTGAAGCAGCGTATTATTTTGACTGTCTAGGATAACATTGCGCCAGCGAGATTCTCCTGTTTCATCATCTTTAACACCATCCGTCGTTCCTGTACCTAAAAGCCAATTCTGCATTCCTCCTAAAAAATATTTCTGCGGATTTTTACCGGTACTTGTTCCAAAATATACTCGTCCGGCAAATGAATAATCTCTCGACACCATATGATATTTGCGCATATCAATCTTGATCTTTTGATAGGAAATCCCCTTGTTACCCATAGCGGGACTAAATTCAATGGTCGTATTTTGACGAAACCCATCTACCGGTCCGGTATAGCCAAAAACAGTATTGTCAAAAATATAACTCACAGTAGGATTTGCTGAGGCGAAACCATCATCCTGAACAACATTGTTTTGATTTAGTAATGGATCAATTTCAAATAACTTATATTCCAGATTATGCACTATAACACCCGCATCGATGCGGTGAAAGCGATTAAAAGGTCGCGATACCATAGCGGCAAATCCAAAATGACGCATTCGGGCTGTTAATTCCGTGAGTGTATTAATTTCATTTATAGAGTATCCAGCAAAAAAGAAATCTGCCTGGTGGAATAAAGTGAAATAGTAATCCATGCGTCTTTTTAGGTAGCCGTAATTCAAATAATAATCACTATTGGATAATGAAATCTGGGATTGCATTGCCGCAGATATCTGGTGATCACCCATGATATCGCTCCAATAAAACATAATTAATCCCTGATGGCCAAATACGTTATTGTACCCATATTGTCCTTGGGCAACATCTAAACTGAAAAGGGTTTTGTAAACCTGAGGAATATATTCTCCATCATCCTTTCTATAGACTGAATCGGGTTTGGACTCCAATGGCTGATTATCTAAAGATTGATCGTCGTTATAATGCTCAAATTCCCAGGCAAAAATATATGTCGAAAAATTGGTCGTATTGGCGTCACTTCCTTTTCTTTTATGTTTTCTTAGGTCAACAAGTTCTTCTTTATCATTTTCTTCCCGGTTTAAGATAAAATTAGTAGGAGAAAGCTCAGTGGAACCTAAACTGAGGGGGTTATTCACACGATAAACATCCCAGCCCAGCCCGGAATAACCCGTAAATACCATTGTTGCATCATCCTGGGTTAGGCTTAACTGAAAAAGCCCTGTGAGTAAATTTGTGACAGCTTGGGATTCATTTGTATTGAAATCATAGCGAAATAGATTCCATGTACCCTGGAAATCTGCAGTATAAAACAGTTTATTCTCTGTGTGGGCAAAAATCGGATAATTTTCATTATAATCTGTTTCGGTGATACGAGATATGTTCCCGGATAAAACATCAATGGTATAAATATCCTTTTGTTCGTAATTGTGATTAATCATGTCCTTGGCAGTAGTTTTACCGTTATTACTTAGACCGGCACGGTCCGATACAAAAGCAATCATTTTCCCATCTGGACTCCAGGATGGTTCGGTATCAGAAAAAATATCATCCGTTATATTTTTTCTCTTTTCATTATCAAGATTATAGATATAAATGTCACTGGCACCACCTTCATTTCCAACGAAAGCCAACTGTTTCCCATCCGGACTCCAAGACGCGGTAAAAACGCCATCCAATTCAAAAATTATTTTTTTCTGTTTTCCTGTATTAACATCAATTAAATAAAGGGCATCAAATGCACCCGATTTGGCTGCAAGCACAATATTTTTGCTGTCTGGCGACCAACTAATTCCGGGCTGGAGAAATTTCAATTCTTCAAAATTGATCGATCGGCTTCCTTTGATCAACCGCTTGATTTTTTTTCCTGTTACAACATCCAAAATATAAATATCCATATATCCTGATCGATCAGATAAAACTGCAATTTTACTTCCATCGGGAGAAACTGTGGGTGAAACATTATAAAAGTTCTTGGCTTTTTTGTGATCGGTTAGCCGTTTAGCAATATCTTCGACTTCATCCCTTCCAGCCACATCGGGATAATATTCCTTTTTAATATATTTATGCCATTGTTCAGTTAACTCTTCAAAATCCATACCGAGCGCTTCTTTAAATCCCGCTTCCGCCGTTCCTCTTATTTTCATCGCTTGAAATACTTCGCCGATTTTTTCACGACCGTATTTGGCGGCAATAAATCGCCAAACCGATTGGCCACCTTTATAGGCTAAAAAGTATTCCAGTTCACGTATGGTTGGGATACGCTCGTTAATGGCTAAATCACGGATTGTCATATCTGCTTTTGTATCCCAATTCGCAGATAGGTATTCGGCTAACCCTTCATTTGCCCAAAGTGGGATTTGGAGCCTTATCTGACCCGAAATTACATTTTGCATCCTACCACCGTATACCAAATCGTTTATCATTGCATGGACCAATTCATGATGAATAACGTGGCGAAATGCTGCATAATCCCCTTCAAAAGGTATAACAATTCGATTTTTGAATAATTCCGTTACTCCGCCAATCCCTTCCTGCATGTACTGTGCAATCACATTTGTCTGTTGAAATTCATTGTGGGAATGGTAAACAATAATGGGAACCCGTTTTTTCAAATTCCAGCGCAGGTGTTTTCCAATTTGTTCATAGGCCTCACCAGCAGCTGCCATTGTAAAATGTGCCAATTCAATTTCATTGCCGTAATAGTAAATGTCAAATTGAGGTGATGAGATAAAATTCCAATCAAAATCCCTGTATTGTACTTTATTTTGACCGAAGGTTTGTGCGCTGAGCATCGATGATGCTGCGAAGATGATGAGGAAAATAATGCGTATCATACTATTATATATTTGAATTTAATTCGTTAGTTCCTGAATTTCGACGATATTCAACAAAAAATGTTAAAATATAATTTAATTAATTTTTCTAGTTTCAAGATTGACTGTCCCCTCGATGAAACAGTATTTTAGCCTATATGGAATTGCCAGTCTATTTTATTTCCGACATCCATTTAATGCTGGAAAGAACAGAATCTGAGGTAAAACGACAAGATATCCTGTTCGAATTTTTTCATCATGTGAAAAAATCTGGTGGTACGCTTGTGATTAATGGTGACCTTTTCGACTTTTATTTCGAGTACAAAGATGTGATACCCAAAGTATTTTTCCCCTTCTACTACGAAATAATAAAATTACGTGAAGCAGGAATAAAAGTACATTTCATCCTTGGAAATCATGATTATTGGGTCCGTGATTTCATTACCGAAACCCTGTTTGACCATACTTATTTTTCGGATACAACTTTCGATGTGAATGGTAAAAAGTTTTACATGACCCATGGGGATGGTTATTTGTCATGGGACAAAGGTTATCGACTGCTGAAAAGATTACTTCATTCCCGTTTATTTATTTGGACCTACCGGTTGCTTCATCCGCGACTGGGATATAGGATTGGTGAGTGGGTTTCTAAAAAGGGAAAACATTATCATCATTCCAAGGAATACAACAAAAAGATATCGGATGAAATGTCGATTCATGCCCAAAAACGGTTAGAAGAAGGGTATGATTATTTTATTACCGGCCATTACCACCAGGCAAAGGAATTAACACTTAATGGTGGTAAATTATTGATTCTTGGAGACTGGCTAAGCTTTTTTTCTTATGCCATATTTGACGGCCATGATCTGAAATTAAAATTTTGGGGAAATCATGAAACGCCATAATCTCACCATTATAATTCTTTCTTCATTCCTTTTTCTTGAGGGATGTTCTATGCTAAAGAAATTCTGGCCAGGAAAGGATGAAAAAGACGATATTTCTTTTGAGTTGATTGACAACCTCAGAACATCTTTTAGTGAAGGAAAACTCCAAGCCATTGAAGAAATGATTGCGATTTATAATGACACCAATCAACCATTCGATGTACGGATAGCTGCTGGAAAAGCACTAGCGGAAACCCAACATCCTACCGCTTTAAATGCGATTTCTGAAACGGTGGGTGAAGCAGCAGCTCTAGATGTGACTTTCATGGTGGCTTCGATCGAGTTATTAGCCGAATTCAAGGATGACCCTCGAGCTGCAGACGCCATGGTGAATGCCATGAATAAAGTAGAAGAAAAGACCAATTCGTTACAAATGGCACTGGTTCAGAATTTAAATAAGGTCCGCACCAAAGATCAGGTGCTTGCATTACTAGACCTATATGAAATTAGCCGAAATAATTATAATCGAACGGAAAGACTTCTGACAGAAACACTGGGTGCATTAGGAACTGATGAGGTGGTTCCCATTCTTACACAAATTGCAAGGGATCCAGATGTAAATCTGGGCATTCGCAATCGCGCATTAGAGATCCTAGGGAAAAAAGACCCATCCCAGGTAGCTGGTGCCTTTGCGGAATTATTGGGAGACCCGCAGACCAATTTAGAAGTTCAGGATTTCGCCTTAAATACAATGAAGGGTGTGAAGGAAGAAAATCTAATCCTTGCACTACTGCAAACTTACCGTTCAGGAAAAGATCAATATTACAACCTACTGAATACCCTCCTAGAAGCACTGGGTGAATTCAAAGATCCTCAAATTCAAAAAGCGGTAAAAGAAATTGCCATGAATGACGCCTACCCTCAGGATATTCGTATCAAGGCAATTGAGAAACTTTCGGACTTAGGTGATGAGACTGTAATCCCTTTCATTATGCCAATTTTATCTGATCCTGATCAATTCAAACTACATTCGGCCGTCATCCAAACTGTGAAGAATTTGGGGGAGTATGAAACTTACGAACAGGAAATCCACCGGAGGACCTTCGAAGCACACCAAAAAGCAGTTATCTTGAATGAATAAGATTCCAGCACTTATTTTGTTGTTTAGCGCCCTTTTCTCTCAAGATGAAGCGGATACCACCGTTATTGTGGCACCACTCGATACAACTACTGCCATAGATTCGAATTCAGTTCAAACAATCAAACCAAATGAAATAGTAGAAACACCAGACACAACAGTTGACGATAGTCTGATCCCATTACCTGAAGTGCGTGAAATGGACGAAAAAGGAGATAAACTCCCTCTAGGTGAACCCTTTTTTGAATTGAAATCCAGTATTGATATCCTTCATCAACAAATGGATTCTCTTAAACGAGTTATTTCCGTTTACGAAAAAGGTAGAGGCCCCATACCAACAATCGATGAAGAATTACTCAACTTAATTAAAATCCCACAATTACGACATCGTATTGAACTACAAAATGGTACTATCGTAAACGGTGAAATTATTCAAGAAGATGATTTAGGAATTATTCTTCAAACATCTATCGGACAGTTAGCCATCGAACGGGATCGCATTGTAAATATTACAGATGATTTACCACCGAATGCCAAAGTTGAGCTAACGGGTGAACCCTTTGTAAACGCCTTCCCGGATCGAGAAGAAATAACCGGAAAAATTAAAAATATTGGAACAAAACGAGCCGACTTTGTACGAGTGATTGCTAACCTTTGGTCTCCCACAACAATGCTTATTCAAAAAGATTCTGTTTTTGTTACCGGGAAAAAACAAAAATATTTTAGCGGTATACGAGCAGATACCGCCCTCGAACCCGGATCTGTAAGTGAATTTAAATTGGTTATTCCACTGTCTGAAGGAGACAAAGTTTCCTATCGAACCTATGAAGTCAGATGGGAATCGTATAAATAATATTTAAAACAGTTGCGTCTGATAGATATCGTGAAGCCGCAGTAAACCGGCACAGGACTTCCCATTACCGTTGACAACCGGTAATACGGATATTTGAGATTTCCGATCTTCCATTAATGTTACAGCATCTTTTAACAGAGCATCTTTAGAAATGTAAACTGGATTTGAAGTCATTACCTCAGTGACTTTTAATTGATCAATATCACCATTGTTTGCTAAACAGCGGCGCAGGTCACCCTCAGTGACAATACCTAAAAGCATGCTATCGCCATCCATTACCAACGCTCCGCCTTGCGGTTTCTCTGTCATTTCAATGACTACTTTCCTTACAGAGTCATTTATCTTTACCACTGCAACATTTTTAATTGGTTGCATAATATGTGCTACAGTGAGCCGAAGGCGCCGTCCTAAATCACCAGCAGGATGCAATTTGGCGAAATCTTCATGATTAAAACCACGATTGCCCATCAACACAGCAGCTAGGGCATCACCGATGGCCATTGTCAGGGTTGTACTAGAGGTAGGAACAATTCCCAAGGGGTCCGCTTCTTTTTTTACAGAAGCATCCAGCACAACATCCATTTGATCAACTAAGGGAGATTTCATATTACCTATTATTCCAATCAACGGTGATTCAAATTCTTTCAAAATGGGTATTAATCTCATTAATTCTTCTGTGGCGCCGCTTTTTGAGATAAGAATCGTTGGATCTCCTGGAGCATAAATACCTAAGTCACCATGAACTGCTTCCGCAGCGTGGAGAAACACAGCCTTTGTACCGATACTGCACAATGTGGCTGCAATCTTCTGTGCAACAAGTCCAGACTTACCCATACCGCAAATCACTACTTTACCGGGGTGATCTTTTATGATCTCGAAAGCCTGAACAACGTTATCCTGAACACGGTCAGCAGCATTGATCAATTCCTGCCCTTCTTCGCGAAGGATTTGACTAGCGATTATTTTGAGCTCAGAGTTTGTCATAACTATTGGATTAAATTACATCTTCCCGGCAATTTTTACCATGATGGCATTCTGTGCATGCAACCGATTTTCTGCTTGGTCAAATACGATGGAATTAGGCGATTCCATTACGGCATCAGTTACTTCCCGACCTCTTTCAGCAGGGAGGCAGTGCATGAATAAAGAAGTTTTACTGGTAGATTCCATCATCGCTGAGTTCACTTGAAATTCCGCAAAAAGTTTTTCGCGCATTTCTGTTTCTTCCTTTTTCCCCATGGACGCCCATACATCAGTATAGATCACATCGGCACCGGAAATATCTGTTTTTGGATCGTTGCTGACTTCCACCATTGATGTGCCCGTATCTTCAACTAACTTAATCGTCTTTTGATCCGGTTCAAATCCTTCCGGGCAAACACATGTAAAGTGCATTGGAATACGGGCTGCTAGATGCAACCATGAATGAACAACATTATTTCCATCGCCCACATAAACAATTTTCAAATCATTTAGATTGCCACGATGTTCATAAACAGTCAGAATATCAGCCATGATCTGGCAGGGATGGTTATAATCCGTGAGGCCGTTTATCACTGGGATTGAAGCATATTCGGCAAGTTCAAGGATATGTTTATGCTCAAAAAGTCTCGCCATAATCATATCATTATAACCGCTGAATACACGGGCAATATCCTTTACTGCTTCCCGTTTCCCAATCTCAATATCGCTGGGACCAAGGTAAAGTGCATGTCCACCAAGGCGGAAAAATCCTGTTTCAAATGATATTCGTGTGCGAGCCGATGGTTTGGCAAAAATCATTGCCAATGACTGATCCTTGAATGGTTTATATTCTTCCCTGTTTTTCAGTTTGGCCTTAATCTCCTTTGCTAATTCAAGAGTCTCCCAAATTTCTTCAGTAGTAAAATCGGTAATATGTAAAAAATCTTTTTTCAACTCTACTTCCTAATTACTCAATCCACATTCTTTATAATATGTATTTACTCAAATCCTGATCTTTAACAATGTTTTTTAATTTTTCATCAACCATCTTTTTGGTAATTGTAATTATTTTCCTTCTACCACTGTATTCTTCAAACATAAACCCATCTAATAATGTTGTCATTACTGTGTGCAATCTTCTGGCTCCGATATTTTCCATTTTTTGATTCACCTCAGCGGCCATCTTTGCAATCTCCCGAATTGCATCTGGATCAAATTTTAAGGTTACATTTTCTGCACCCAGCAAAGCCATATATTGCTTGATCAAAGATGATTCGGGATGCTTCAGAATTTTAACAAAATCGTTGACAGTCAATTTATTCATTTCCACCCGAATTGGGAACCTACCCTGAAGTTCAGGGATCATATCTGACGGGGAGGAACCATGAAATGCCCCCGCTGAAATAAAAAGGATATGATCAGTTTTAATCATACCGTATTTCGTCGGTACCCTGCTGCCTTCAACAATCGGTAATAAATCCCGCTGAACACCTTCCCTGCTGATATCAGGTCCGGAGGCGCCACTATTCTTATCCACGATTTTGTCAATTTCATCCAAAAAGACAATACCGTTATTCTCAACCTTTCGTTTTGTCATCCGCATAAGTTCCTCTTGATCTATAAGGTTATTTGCCTCCATTTCAATGAGGATATGTCGAGCTTCTGAAACAGGTATTTTTCGGCGCTTTTTATGCCCGGGCATCACATTGGAAAGCATTTCTTTCAAATTCATTCCCATGTCATCGCTGCCACCAAGCGGTCCAAAAATCTGCATCATAGGTGTAGTTTCTTCAATTACTTCAATTTCAATTTCACGATCTTCAAAATCGCCATTTAATAATTTTTGTCTCAGTCGATCCCTAGTCTTCCTGTGACGTTCTCTCTCTGCTTTAGTGGGTTTATGGGATCCGTTACTGGGAAAAAGAGAATCTAAGATCCTTTCTTCAGCCAACGATTCAGTCAGAGTCTTGACTTCTTCCTTTTTTTCCCTTTTGACAATACTCATAGCCACATCAGTTAAATCCCGAATGATAGATTCTACATCACGCCCTACATAACCAACCTCGGTGAATTTGCTGGCCTCTACTTTAACAAATGGTGCTTTGGCTAATTTGGCTAATCGTCGAGAAATTTCTGTTTTACCGACACCGGTTGGACCGATCAGTATAATATTGTTAGGAACAATTTCATTCCGCATCGTTCCTTCAATCTGCTGACGCCGCCAACGGTTTCGCAAGGCGATAGCTACTGCCCTTTTGGCACTGGATTGGCCAACAATAAATCGGTCCAATTCTTTTACAATTTTTTTCGGGGTCAATTGGCTCATTCTATCTCTAAAATTGTAATCGAATCATTGGTGTAAATACATAAATCAGCGGCGATTTGAAGTGATTTCTCCACAATTTTTCTGGCTGGATAAGTAGTGCTTTTTATGAATGCTGTAGCCGCTGCCTGCGCAAAACCGCCGCCGGAACCAATGGCAATGATCGGACCGTCTGGTTCAATGACATTACCATCACCAGAAACAATAAATGCATGCCGTTTGTCCATCAGTGCCAGTAGTGCTTTTAGATTGCGGAGATATTTATCCGTCCGCCATTCCTTAGCCAATTCAACTACGGCACGCTTAAGATCACCTTCATATTCATCCAGCTTGGATTCAAACTTATCAAATAAGGTGAGTGCATCAGCCGCAGCACCAGCAAAGCCTCCAAGGATCAAGTTTTTATCAGATTTGAATCTGCGCACCTTGACAGCTTTCTGCTTAATGGCCATATCGCCAAATGTAATTTGGCCATCACCACCAAGGGCTATCTTTCCTTTTTTACGCACACCTAAAATGGTGGTCGATCGAATATTGACATCCATTTATTTTTCCAATAATAGTTTAAACAAACGTGAATTCGACGGTAGGACTAATGTGGTCTTATCATCGATAATTTTCTTATACATATCTAGTGTACGAACAAACTCATAAAATTTTGGATCAGCAGAATAGGCCTTAGCATAGATTTCCACTGCCGCTGCATCTCCTTCACCTCGAAGCCGTTCCGCATCTTTATATGCATCTGCTAGAATGATGGTTTTATCTCTATCAGTTGCGGCGCGAATCTTTTGGGCTTCCTCTTCGCCTTCTGACCGAAATTTATTGGCCTGTCGATTCCTTTCCGCTTCCATCCGGGCATAGATCGATTCTTCATTTTCTGCTGGAAGATCTACTCGCCGGATACGAACATCTATCACCGCAATACCATAATCCAAGGTTGCCTTATTACTATTGAAAGTCACTATTTCCATGAGTTTCTCTCTATTTTCAGTAATGATTTCAACCATGTCATGGGTACCCAATTCCCGGCGTAGTTCAGAATATACAATATCATCCATGCGACTTAATGCAATAGGAATAGCTTGAACTGTTTTCAAAAACTGGAGCGGATCTACAATCCTCCAACGGACATAGTTATCAACAATGAGTGTTTTTTTATCCTTGCTCAATATTTCTTCCGGTGGAGAGTCATATTCCAACAGACGGTCATCAAACTTGATTTTTTCCTGGAATGGAAAAGGCACTTTCATATTTATACCCGGTTCAAGGATAGTGCGAACCGGTTTCCCAAATGCGAGAATGACTACCTGTTCTTTTTCATCTACGATAAAAACTGTAGTCAGCCCTAAAAGAACAAGGATTGCTACCGATGCTAACAGTATCTTTTTCATGATTATTTATCCCCCTTTGCTTTCAGATTCAATAGATTAATTAAATTCCCATTTTCTGAATCTGGCACTATTATTTTTTCACGATTCGATAAAATTTCCTCGACCGTTTCCAAATACATACGTGTTTCAGTAACGCCTTTGGCCTTACGGTATTCTTTCAGTACCGCACTAAATTTGGCGACATCACCCTCTGACCGGGCAATGCGGGCTTCCCTATAACCTTCTGCTTCCCGAATTCTGGCCTGGGCTTCACCCCGCGCTTTAGGAATGATATCATTGCGATATCCTTCTGCCTGATTTATCATCCGGTTTTTATCTTCTTTTGCTGATGCCACATCCTTAAATGATGCAATAACTTGTTCGGGTGGACTGACATCCTGCAACTGCACCGCAACGACCAAAATTCCTGATTTATATTTATCTAGAATTTCTTGGACCAAGAACTTGGTTTCTTCCTGGATCATAAATTTCCCTGAAGTGAGCGCTTCATCAATATTATGTCGGCCTACCACTGTTCTTAGGGACGCTTCCGATGCTTCCCTGACGGTTACCTCCGGTTTAATGAAATTGAATAAATAAGCCACTGGATCCTTAATACGATACTGGACAATCATTTCCGCATCAACAATATTTTCATCCCCGGTGAGCATCAGGCTTTCCCGTTGAACCGTTTGATATTGGTTTTTCCCAACAGTACGAAATCCGATCTCGATGCGTTTTACTTCCGTTACCTTGGGTGTTTGCACTTTTTCAATTGGAAATGGGAAATGGTAATTCAACCCCGATTGGGCCACTCTTGAATGCTTACCGAATGTTTGCACGACACCGACTTCATCTGGGCCAACCATATAAACTCCCGAAAGAAGCCAAAGAAGTAAAGCGATCCCTGCTATAGGTAATGCTCCCAGTGATAATATTGGAACTTTTATCTCAGAATCTCCGACAATGATACGTTTGTATTGCATTTTTTCCTCTTGTTAATAAGTTAATTCGCGTCGCAATCGTGCGACAGAAAGATGTAATTGTTCTCTGTACTTTGCTACTGTTCTCCGAGCCACAGGAAAACCCCCATCTTTTAGCTGATTGGCTAAATCTGTATCGGTCAATGGAAAACTTTTATCTTCATCATCAATCAGTTTTTTTAGTAAATCTTTAATCGCTTTAGTACTGACTTCTTCACCGCTTTCCAGTTTATATCCTTCGGTAAAAAAGGACTTTAATTCAAAAATGCCATAAGGTGTATCAACATATTTCCCTCGCGTAGAGCGGCTGATAGTAGAAATATCCATATCAATATCATCGGCAATATCTTGGAGCTTCATAGGTACTAACAATTCAATTTCCCCTTTAAAAAATCCCTTTTGCCGTTTAATGATAGCTTCCATCACTGCAGTAAGTGTATGACGCCTTTGTTCAATTGCATGGATAAACCAGGAAGCAGAGTCAAATTTTTCCTTAAGGTATTTTTGTGTCTCCCCCGGCAAATCTTTCTGATTTAACATTGTCACATATTCATTGCTTAAATTCAGTTCTGGAATCCAAGATTCATTAATAATTACTACCCATTTCCTATCCTGCTGAACTGCCAATAGATCTGGAATGACCGTTTCAGTGCCAATTCCAATTTTCCCATCGCCAGGACGGGGATTTAAATTGCTGATTTCTTCAATAACTTCAACAAGAGAATCTTTTGATATATCCAGATATTTCTGTAGTCTGTCATAACGGTGATTGGCAAAATCATCAAAATATTTGGACACGATCTGGTATGCCAAAGTATCTTCTTCCCCCTTCAACTGAATTAAAAGACAATCCTGCAAATCTTTGGCAGCAATGCCCGGCGGTTCCAGTTGTTGTAATTTATCTTGTACATGCTTCACCTCTTCCTCTTTTCGATCATAACGATCTGCAATTAATATCGGATCAACAGCCAGATAGCCATTCTCATCCAGATTCCAGAGGATATCTTCCGCAATTGCACGTTCCAAGTCTGATAGGTTGAAGTTGTCCAACTGCCTTACCAACCCCTCCGCAAAGTCCAGCTGCTCCCGCACTGGCAATTCACGATTCTCTTTTCTCGTATTATCATATATGTTGGCGGGTTCATACTCATCGGGATCTTCCTCAAAATCTACTTCTTCATTTTCCGAGTTAATAACCTCTTCATCATCCTGTGTTTCAGCCTGCTCTAAAACAGGATTGCTTTCCAGTTCATCTAATATTTTTTGTTCCAAATTGGATACATTAAGTTGGAGAATACTGGCCTGGATCACCTGCTGGGGAGATAAGGTTTGGCGTAAAGATTGTCTTTGCTTTAGGCGTGGCATTAAAGTCGGAATTTTTCTCCTAAATAAAGACGACGTGTTTCTTCATCGTTTGCTAAAAATTCAGATGTACCTGATTTCAAGATTTTCCCATCGAATAATAAATATGATCGATCAGTGATTGAAAGTGTTTCACGTACATTGTGATCCGTAATTAATACACCAATATTCCGTTTTTTCAGAGAATGAACAATGGACTGAATATCTTCGACGGCGATGGGATCAACGCCAGCAAAGGGTTCATCCAGTAACATAAAATCCGGGTCAATGGCCAGACTCCGCGTAATTTCTACGCGACGACGCTCACCTCCCGACAAATTGCTTCCCTTATTCTTGCGAATATGCTGAATGGACAAATCATCCAATAGTTGTTCCACTTTTTCAGCTTGTTCCTCTTTAGGTAAATTTGACATCTCCAGCACAAGGTGGAGATTATCCTCAACACTAAGTTTTCCAAAAATAGAGGGTTCCTGGGATAGATAACCAATCCCAGAGCGGCTACGTTGATACATAGCACGATCAGTAATTTCATTATCATCCAGATAAATTTGACCCTTTGTCGGTTTAATCATACCCGTAATCATATAAAAGGTGGTTGTTTTCCCGGCGCCATTCGGTCCCAGCAATCCGACAATTTCTCCCTTATTTACATTCAAATCTACATCCCGGACTACCCAGCGCTTGCCATACCGTTTATGAAGTCCTTTGGCACTGAGTTTCTGATGATTATTTTTCATCTTTGTCCTCATGAAAAACACCGGTTGGTTTCAGAATTTTCCAATTATTTAATTCCACATCAGACTCAAATCCAATTCCGTAGAGCGTGTCCTGGTTTTCTGTAATGAAAACAACGGAATCATTAGTAAACACTTTTTCTCTCACATTATCCCATGATAAGGTATCGGTAAACAGGGTAACACCACTATCTGAGACAACCACCACATCACCGATAGCTACCATAAAATCCTCCTCTTCGTCTACTTCCGCAATATTAGAGATAAGATTGGTAGTATAGATTTCTTTCTTATTAAAAAAGTCAGCATCCACATTTTGGTCTAAAAGTATATATTGCTGTTTATTATACTTTTCTAAATGCCCTGATCGAATAACGGCTCGCTTCGCCCCTTCATTAGTAAGGGTGATAATGACATCCCAGCTTTCCGCGTCTGGGCGGCCAATGCGAGATTCTCCAGTCCGTTTCACATCAGAAGTTTCACAGCCAAAAGTGGCAAACGCCATTAATAAAGAAAAAATTAATTTCACTTTTGATTCTGAACCTTTTCCCGCAGCAAATTGATGACTTCTGTTAATCGGTCCTGTTTGGTGAGCAACCATTCTACTGCTTCGCGGAAAGCACCATGACCACCACCATTTTGAGTAACATAAACAGCTGCTTTTTTTGCGGCTGGAACAGCGTTGTCAGTGGCAATGGGTACACCTGCTAATTCCATCACTGGAATATCGATTAAATCATCACCGATGTATGCAATTTGATTATCGGTTAAATTATATTTTTTCTTTATTGCTTCATAGGGTGGAATTTTATTCAGGGTACCATTATATACATTTTCGATTTTTAATTCTTTTGCACGTTCGGCCGTAGCTTCTGATTCCCGACCAGAGATGAGGGATAATTCTAGCCCTGCAGCACGAAGTAATGCGACACCGAAACCATCTGATACACAAAACTGCTTTAGCTCCAAACCGCCTTTGCCTATGTAGATGGAACCATCGGTCATTACACCATCCACGTCAGAAATAATCATTTTAACTTTTGAAGTGTCGTAATTCAACTACCGAATTACCTCATGAATCTTCAATAAAGTTTGAAGTAATCCCTTCAAACTATCCAAAGGCCATTGGGTGGCTGCATCCGATTTTGCTTCATCCGGATGATCATGAACTTCCATGAAAATTCCATCACAGCCAGCAGCAACAGCAGTTTTGGCTAAGATTGGGATGTTTCCCCGTTGCCCGCCAGTTTTGGCACCGCCACCAGGAATCTGGGCACTGTGGGTGGCATCAAATACAACCGGATAACCTGATTCTTGCATGATGGAGATAGAAGTCATATCGGAAATAAGCCCATAGCCAAAGGAGGTTCCTCTTTCAGTAAGCAAAATATTTTGATTACCGGTGTTTGCAATTTTTTCGGCTGCATGTTTCATTTTTCCTGGAGCTAAGAACTGGCCTTTTTTTATGTTTACCGGTGTCCCTGATTTTCCTGCTGCCATAAGTAGATCTGTCTGTCGGCATAAAAAGGCAGGGATCTGCAGTACATCGGCAACTTCAGAAACGGGTAAGCACTGATCAGGTAGATGAACATCAGTTAAAACGGGAACACCCACTTCAGATTTCACGGCCGAAAGAATTTCCAAACCCTGATCCATATCGGGCCCTCGGAATGAATTCATTGAAGTACGGTTGGCCTTATCAAAAGAACTTTTAAATATGAACGGCATATCAATTTTTTCGGTAATCATCTTAATGGATTCAGCCATCTTCAGGCTGTGATCCAACGATTCAATTACACAGGGTCCAGCAATCAATGGCAGCGCATCACTACCAAAAACAACATTCCCAACATTAACCTGTTTACCCATTAAGATTTTCCATTTAAATGTTTAACGGCTGCTTTTATAAATTCCCTGAAAAGCGGATGGGCCTTACTCACCCGGCTTTTTAATTCTGGATGAAATTGCCCGGCAACATACCAGGGATGATCAGGTAATTCAATGATTTCAACTAAATTGAGTTCCTCATTTACACCAGAAATTTTTAACCCGTTTTTTACCAGGCGATCACGGTAGCGATTATTTACTTCCCAGCGGTGACGGTGGCGTTCTGAAATTTTCTTTTTCCTGTAGGCCGCATAGGTTTTCGTACCCGGTTCAATGGTACAATCATAGGCCCCAAGCCGCATGGTCCCCCCTTTCCGTTTAATGGCCCGTTGTGATTCCATCAATTCAATAACAGGATAACGCGTATTTTTATCAAATTCCGTACTGTTGGCACCTTTCAATCCACATATATTTCGAGCAAACTCAATCACAGCACATTGGAGACCAAGGCAAATACCCAAAAATGGGATCTTATTTTCACGGGCGTACTTACAAGATAGCATTTTTCCTTCAGATCCCCTGGAGCCAAATCCGGGCAAGAGGAGAATGCCATCTATTTCCCCAAAAATTCTTTCTGCATCTTTCTCCGATTTTACATTTTCAGTGGCTACCCAATTCACATTCACCCGGGCATCATTTTCAACACCGGCATGAATGAATGCTTCCAGCACGCTTTTATAGGCATCGGGAAGTTCTGTGTATTTCCCGCACATAGCAATATTTACTCTGTGAGTGGGACGTTTAAATTTTTTAATAAATGTTTCTAAATAAGAAACATCTACTTCCCCAGCTAATTCTAAACGCTCCATGATGATTGTCCCTACCTTTTGATTGTATAGATTAAGAGGAACTTCATAAATACTTTTTACTTCTCTTCCTTCGATAACATGGTTTGGATCCACATTTCCAAACAAACCAATTTTTTGCTTTACCTCTTTGGTAAGTTTGTATTCGGAGCGGCAAAGAATCATATCTGGCGTTAAACCGATCTCCCGCAGTTTCATTACAGAGTGTTGGGTCGGTTTGGTTTTCAGTTCTTCGCTGGCTTTAATATATGGAACAAGGGTCAAGTGCATAATGGTGTGATTGCGATATCCCACTTCCAAGGATAATTGTCGAACGGCTTCCATAAATGGTAAACTTTCGATATCGCCTACCGTACCGCCTACTTCACATATTACCACATCATATTTTTTTGGTTTATTAACTGCTTTGATCCTAGAAATAATTTCATTGGTAATGTGAGGAATAACCTGGATAGTTGCGCCAAGATAATCGCCACGCCTTTCCCGATCTAGTACGGTGCTATATACCTGTCCTGAGGTGGCATTGTTGTCCTTGCTCATATCCACATCGATGAAGCGCTCATAATGGCCTAAATCAAGGTCCGTTTCAGAGCCATCATCCAAAACAAAAACTTCCCCGTGTTGGTATGGATTCATAGTACCAGGGTCCACATTCAGATAGGGATCAAGTTTCAAAATTGTAACCCTCAATCCGGCACTTTTTAAAAGATAGCCAATAGAAGCAGCAGCAATCCCCTTTCCCAGGCCGGAGATTACACCACCTAGCACAAAAATATATTTCACTGGATTCTTGGTTGGCATTTATGCCCTTTCAAACAGTTTTAAATCATCAATTGTATCAATTCCCTTGCTCACTTTTTCCGTAAGAATCACCTTGATTGGTATACCATTATCTATAGCTCTATACTGTTCCAGCTTCAGCGCCTTTTCATTTTCAGAAGGAGCCAAATTAGTCATTTGTTCCAATGTCTTTTTTCTGTATCCATACAATCCCATGTGGGGGTAGTACCCTCCAATTTCATGAGGAACAGGTTCACGCCGGAAATTAACCGCAAATCCTTCTGTATCCAGCAATACTTTTACCGTATTCAAATCATATATATTTTCCACATCCATCTGTTCCCCTGCCACGGTAGCCATTACAATAGAGTCATCTTCAAACTGCATCACCAATTCATCAATCAGTTGTGGATCAATAGTCGGCTCATCCCCCTGGATGTTGACGATCACATCCACTTCCATATCAGTTACTACTTCATAAACACGATCTGTACCGGACACGTGATCATCAGCAGTCATAACGGTTTTTACCTTCCATTCTTTCAACGCTTCTGCTGTTTCATCCGCATCAATGGCAACAATTACATCATCCAGCGATTTGGCTGTGCGAGCTTTTTCATAGACTCGAACCACCATAGGTTTCCCTTCAATCAGATGTAGAATTTTTTTCGGGAAACGGATGGAATGTAGCCGAGCCGGAATTACACCGATCGCTTTCATTTTTATCCACCTACCTTTTCGTGGTGTAGAGACAGGTGTAGGACGGATGTGCAAACAAACCAAAATCCTATAAGCCTGTACCGTACCTCAAACATAAATAATTGAATGAAAAATATCCTGGAAATTTAGGTGAATCGTCCTTCGTCATCCAAGAAGGAACAGGAGAGATTTATTCGAATCTTAGAGATTCAATTGGGTCAAGATTAGCAGCTCGCCAGGCTGGATAAATTCCAAAGCCAATACCAATCAAAGAGCACACCGCCATACCGTAAAAGGCCCAGTCCATGGGCACCACCGCGGGTACATTAAGGACAATCGCCACTACATTGCCTCCAGCAATTCCTAAAATGACTCCGACCACACCGCCAAATTGACTCAAGAAAATCGCTTCCATAAGAAACTGGGTTAATATATCTCTTCGAGTTGCACCTATGGCTTTTCGAATACCGATCTCTTTAATCCTTTCTGTCACCGAAACGAGCATGATATTCATAATACCAATCCCTGCCACAAGTAAAGCGATGACACTCACCGAACCGGCAAAGATTTTGATGCCGCCAGTGAAACCAGCAAAAGTTTCCATCAGCTCTTCATTAGAAAGAATAGAAAAATCATTTTCTTCACCTACAGGTACTTTTCGAATCACTCGCATTAGACCAATAGCCTCATCCATCGTTTTTTCATACATATCCGCGGATTCCGCTTCAAAAACAATTCCTAAAGATGTCCACCTATTGGAAAATCGCTGGATATATAAAGAAATTGGAATAAGAACAAAATAATCTTGGCTCTGACCAAATGCTTGCCCTTTTCGTTCCGTTACACCGATTACGGTGTAGTCGATGCCCTTGATCTTGATGGCTTTCCCAAGAGGATCTTCAAAAGGAAACAAGATATCCAGAATATCCGGCCCAAGGATGGTCACGTTCCTTGCAAAACGGATATCATCGGGTGTAAAATTTCTCCCATCAGCCAAATAAGCATTAATTGAGCGGAGAGCCCACTCATCAGCACCGCGTAATTCTGCTGATTTTTTTAAAGTTTTATCTTTGTATCTAATGTTACGCTCTCCAGTGCCATCTAACACACTTACTCTCAAAGGTAATTTGGCTTTCCGTTTTATTTCTTCATAATGGGCGTAAGTAATATTCTTTCGTTGTCGGATCTTCCTATTCCCACCCGGACCATGGATCTGTATTGCCGGAGATTTATTAATGGTAAATGTATTTGTTCCCAAAATATCCAATTGAGAATTCACTGAGGATTCTAAAGTACGGATAGCCGTCATTACACCGATCACGGAAAAGACGCCGATGCTGATTCCTAAAAGAGTAAGAATAGATCGAAGCTTGTTCTGGCGAATGGCCTCAATGGCCATGCGAAAGCCTTCCCGTATCGTACTGTTGACGTGAGAGAATTTTGCCATTATTCGTACCTCAAGGCGTCAATAGGGTCCAGTCTGGCAGCCTGGTAGGAGGGTACCAATCCGGAGACCACCCCAATGATTACACTAAGTATAATGGATCCTATGGCAAGTCCAATGGGCATTGCTGATGGAAAAAATTTGTCAATAATGAAACTCAGCCCGTAAGCCAAACCCATACCCATAAGCCCTGCAATGAGGCAGATCATAACCGCCTCCATCAAAAATTGGCCCAGGATCATAGTCTGTGTGGCACCGAGGGCTTTTCGTACACCGATCTCCCGTGTGCGCTCTTTTACAGAAACGAACATGATATTCATGATACCAATGCCACCTACAATTAGTGAAAGTGCGGTGATAAATAGACCCGTCCCACCGATGGCCAGCTTAATGGCCTTGTATTGAGCTTCTAATGTAGAGGACTGGTTAATGCCAAAATCGTCTTTTTCCGTTGGTTTCAAACGGCGCAATTGACGGATAATACCTCGAACTTCTTCCCTTGCCAAATCCGCCTGATCTGTGTTTAATTTCACGCGCATCGTCATCCACCCCCGACGAGCATATAACCTTTTATAGGTACCCAACGGCATGGTTGCTTGATTATCCATACTGAAAAGCCCCATGAATTTGCCCATTTTCTTTAGAATTCCGATCACACGAAATTTATAATTCCCGATTTTCACATATTTATCCAATGGATCCTCATCAGGGAAAAGCGCGTCAGCCACATCACCACCAATCACGAGAACCCGTGCACCGGAACGCTGTTCTCCATCACTAAAAAAACGCCCTTTTTCAACCTCAACTGAAGTATTCGTGGCTAAATAATCTGTCGTTGTACCAAAGAATCGGGAATCGATCCGGCGATCCCCCCGAATAATACTGCCGCCCCTTTCGGATACAGGGGCTACCGCTTCCACAAATTGGGAACGCTCCAATAGTTTTTCGCCATACTCCTCACGGATACGTGGACGGTTACGCATTTCCCACCAATCGACGTCACCGCTGAACCACTCCATCCGGCTGATCATAAGGACATCACTGCGAAATCCCGCCATACTTTTTTCAAAGGTTCGATCCAAACCGGAAATAAGTGTACCCATTAACGTCACGGAAAGAACACCGATAATAATCCCTAATGCAGTGAGAATCGATCGAGATTTATTGGAAAAAATAGAGCTGAGAGAGATGCGGAGATTTTCCCAGAAAAGTCCGATCATGAAGAAACCCTTATTCTTTTATTTGTTTTAATATCCTCTTTTATTTTACCATCGAAAAGATTAATTGTCCGATCTGCATGGTCGGCGATATATTCTTCATGGGTCACTAAAATAATGGTATTACCGTCATCATGTAGACTGTCCAGTATTTTCATGATCTCAACACCGCTTTTTGAATCAAGATTTCCAGTTGGTTCATCAGCTAAAAGAATGGAAGGATCATTTACCAGAGCACGTGCAATGGCCACACGCTGACGCTGCCCCCCAGAAAGTTCGTTGGGTTTATGATGCATCCGATCATGAAGACCCACAGCATTGAGCGCTTTTTCTGCTTTTTCTATCCGTTCACTTTTAGAGATATTGGCATAAATCAAAGGCACCTCCACATTCCGAAGCGCCGTGGCTTTGGGCAGTAGATTAAAGGTCTGAAACACAAATCCGATTTTGCGATTTCGGATGGATGCCAACTGGTTATCATCCATTTCATGGACTAACTCACCTTCGAATTCATAAACACCTTTTGTAGGCGTATCCAGACAACCGATCATATTCATAAGGGTAGATTTACCCGATCCAGAGGGTCCCATAATGGAAATATATTCATTTGGCTCAATAATTAAGTCAATACCGTCCAGCGCACGAACGATCTCACCACCTACATCATAATAGCGTTTGATTTCTTTCAATGATATAAGATCAGCCACAATTAGTCTTTCTTTTCGTCATTATCTTTTTCTGTGCCGATAGCAACACTGAATCCTTTTTTTCCGCCTTTTTCATCATCGCCAGTTTTCACTGCTTTATTATGAGATAAATCCTTACTGATGGCACGATAGCTACCTGTCACAATCTCTTCTCCTTCTTCCAATCCGCTCAATACTTCATAATGGGTTTCAGATGAAATACCTACTTTTACAGGACGAATATGTGCCACTTTTGCATCCTTCGGTACTTTCGCTTTTTTGGATGATTTTTTATCTAATTCAGATATTTTACCATCGCGAAGCACACCCCCGGGTTTATCTGCCAAGACAAAAACCAATTCTTCCATTTTCTTCGCTTTGGGTTTTTCCTCCCCATCTTTACCGCCGGAGCGACTGCCCTTCCCAAATACTGATTTTTCTGATCCTTCTGGGCGAACGGTCAAACTTTGGATTGGGATTGCCAACACATTTTCTTTTTTGTCTGTAATAATATTGGCTGTGGCACTCATACCGGGACGAATTTCTTTAGGTACATCAATAATCCTTATTTTTACCTGGAAATTAGTCACCTGCTCCGCTTGTCCCATGGCGCTGGTCTGGGCCATATGTGCGATTTCACTCACAACTCCATAAAATAGGGTATCTTGGAAAGCGTCTATTTCGATTTCAGTCGTATCACCAAGAGAAACAGACACCACATCATTTTCATTTACATCAACAAGTACTTCCATACGTTTCAGATCTGCAATAATCATGAGAACTTCAGCCTGAAACATGCCGCCTACGGCCATTTCACCCACTTCTTTATATACGGCCGTAACGATCCCATCCTGGGGTGCCATGATGCGAGCCTTATCCAGTTCATCCTCTCGAAATTCCAATAAGGAATTAGCCTGTTCCAATGAACTCTTAGCAATCTGATATGAGGCCTGGACCGCCTCCAATTCTTGGTCCGATGCTAAATTCTGATTATACATGTTTTCTACCCGCTTTTTAGAAGCTTCTTCTTGTTTTAAACGGGCTTCGGCTGAACGAACCGATGAAGCAGTGGAATTATAGTTGGCAAATAACTGCTTTCGATCCAGTGAAATCAAGTGTCGGCCTTTTTTGACATTGTCTCCTTCTTTGACCGTAATGGAGTCAATCCATGCTGATGAGGTTGCCGAGATCTTCACTTCCGTCTCTGGTTGAATTTTACCACTGGCATTCACTTTATGAATCACAGTCTGTAGCCCAACTTTTTCTGTTTCAACCTGAACGGTTTCTGTGCTGTCCTTAGCCAAACTGGCTATGATCATGATGATCAGTAAGATACCGCCGCCGCCAAATATGAGCCATTTTTTCTTCTTCGTTAATTTTTTCTTAGCCACTATTTTCTCCTCTAATAATTTTTTATTCTGAATCTAAGGTTCCCAACAATCCTTTTAAATTGGTTTGTGCAATATATGCGTCATATTTGGAGCGAATCAGAGATGACCTTGCACGGACTACGGATACCTGGGCATCCAGTACTTCCAATATGGTTGTTGATCCTTGAGTATACCTTACCTGAGCCAGTTTTAAATCTTCTTCAGCAGAAACAAGTACAGTTTCATTAATTGGAATGATTTCTTGATAATTATTTAATTGGTCTAAGATTCCCTGAAGTTGCACCGATAAATCCTGGAGTTGTGTTAAGTATTCTGATTCCTGTTTATCTACGCTGATCTTAGCCTGCTGGATGCGCGATTGAATACTGTTGCCAGAAAAGATTGGAATAGATAAGGAAATTCCTGTATTCATCCGTTTTTGATCATTATAGCTATTACTAATGGCGTCTCCAATATTATCTGCGTTACCAGAATAGCTGGCGCTGGCCCTGATATTAGGCAAGCGGGTGCCTTTGACAAGCTTTTCACTGAGTTCAGCCCCCGTAATTTGATATTGTTTTGCTTTTACACTGGGGTTGAATTTTTGAACCAGCTCAAACCCTGTTTCAAATTCAGGTACAATTTCCAACGGCGCCTCAACTTCCTCAACCGTAAAATACTGATCCGACCCAATCAGTCCGATTGCATTTTTCAAAGTTAAATAAGCATTTTGGAGAGCCGCATCGTTATTCACTACATCAATCCGTGCCAGCCCAAAACGAACTTCCGCTTTTAATAAATCCGTTTTTTTAGCAGAACCCAATTCGTATCTGGTCTCTGCCAATGCCAATTGTTGTTGGGAACTCATAAGGTTAGAGCGGGCTACATCCAGCAACTGTAATGCTTTGAGATAATTGAAATAAGCAGCATGTACATTTCGGATGATATTGGACCTTACTTGACGATTAAATTGCTCCGAAATCCGATAACTATTTTTTGCCTGTCGTATGGTATTCCACCATACGCCCCCATCATAGATATTCTGAGAAAGCGAAATACTGGATGAGGCACTTATTTGACTATTGATTTTACCTAATGTCAATTCACCTGTTTCTGCATTATAACCACCGATTTGAGAAGGAAAACGAGCTTCGTTCATACCTCCCGAAAACCGGAGTGAGGGCAAAATACCACTGTATGATCCTTTCACCCCCTGCCGGGAATACGCCAGGTCCATGGCAGATGCTTTCAATGCTTCTTTGTTCTTTAAGGCAATATCAACTGCATCCTGCAGAGAATAGGATTGGCTGAGCCCCAAGGTAAGGGGGAAAAAAATCAAAATATGTTTAATAATAGTTTGCTTTCCTTTCTTAACCAAAAATACCCGCTGCTGCTGCACCCATACCTGCAAATACAACTATACCAAAGATCCATAGACCAGTCACGGCAGATAGCGTAGATTTTGTTGATTTGTTATAAAGGATACTCATCCCCACAGCCACCAAATACACACGCCAGAATGCAAACACATCGATACCGGCTAAAAAACTGTTGAGAAATTCCCCTTGTTCGCCGACACCCAATACACCCAGGCCCGTATATATCATGATGTTATCAGAAATGTATTGTATTGGAGTTTTAATGATATATTCAACTACAGAAGGCATATAGGCAAAAGCCGTGAGCGTGAACATCTGACCGTATGTTCCCCCACCTCCTAAAAATAGATTTCCAACCAACATGGCAAATAACGTAAAAAAAACAATTCGAATCGGCCATGAAATTGCCATACTCAAATATGTGAATATTGCCCTTCCACCCGTCATTGAGTATACCTGATCATATTGACTAGAAAGAATTTCTTCCTTTTGTTCCTCTGGGATTTGGGCATTTCCTTCAATACTTTTTTGTATTTGTTCCCATTGAAGATCCGCAATTAATTCCTGCAACACAAATCCAGAAACAACAGCCAAACCCATGAGCAAGCCAATGGGTAATAATGCCTGTTTCCAATTAAATTCCTTTACAATCGTTTCAAATGTTTCACCGGGGGCAGTGATCACATTTATCATGGTTCCTAACATAATTTTATCCTGCCTTCATTTCTTATTCTACCTCGTATCTTCGACAACATGGATCAATAAAAGTTTCATCGATTTTTATTTATTATCATTTTTTTCATTTGGTACAAATTCCAGAATGTCCCCTGGCTGACAGTCTAATTCCTGGCAGATCGCTTCTAAAGTTGAAAAACGAACCGCCCTGGCTTTTTCTGTTTTCAGAATAGATAAATTAGCCTGGGTGATCCCGACTCTTCCCGCCAGTTCGCCCAGGGATATTTTCCGCCGGGCCATCATTACATCTAAATTAATCCGGATTTGCATCAGACTGTAAATTCTTGTTCATCTTTAATCTCTACACCTATACGAAACGCCTCAGCGATAACAAGAATAACCAAACCAGCAATAATAACATGAAAACTTATTGAGATGTCTGATCGTATTAATATTGTTTCAAAATGCAACCTTGGCTCTAGATATAGCATTTTGGTAAGATCAGCTAATCCCCTGATCAATTCAATGCCAACCATTGAGAAAGCAATAATCCTAAGTCGTTTACCATTGATAGTAGTAAAAGGATTTTTTTGTCGAACCGATTGAACGATTTTCCATAATGAATAAACGACCCATAATATCAGTCCCGAAAAAATAAGGTTTAAAAGGAAAAAAGGTATCATAAGTACAGCAGGAACCGGTCTATTAATTTGAACGATACCTCTGCCCCGCACAATCTTTACCGGTACGACATTGTCCGCATCAAAGGTGGCGGTACCTTGTTCGGACACAGAAAATTCCATCGGCGTACTTAATCCTGAACTATGATCTGCAAGTCCTAAAATTGGCCCCATCAACATTTTTCCCATGAAAAATGTGGTTCCAAGAATAAATAAATAAAAGATTATGCGTAATGTTATATCTGCTGTTGCAACGATTTTCCTATTTTCTATTTTAGCCATCAAAACCCCTTCGATTACCAGTTTAGGGCCGCGAAGCTAATGCACAATTAACCTTTTTTCAATAAATATTTATTGTTTTTCGATATATTATTTATTGTATAACCAGTTTACCCCCAGTTCGTTTAAAGGGATATTGAAAATAATTTTGATTAAATGAATCAAATCCTAATCCAATAGCTTGCTTCAATCCTTCAGGCACATCGCTTCGATCCACAATCAGATATGGAATCACTTCATACGTACCACTTGATAAATTTGAACTAGCATAGTCAAATTCAATTTCCAAATTCTTGCCTGGACTCATAATGTCTTCCCGCATGATAATCGCACTATCTATGTCAACTAAATAGGCAAGTTTATTTGAATCTGCTTCTTTTATAAAAAGTCCAGTATAAATAGAACCGTCACGCGTAGAAATCTTTTTTAGATAAACAAATACCTCACTTGGATCAGATGTGATATCAACGTCTACTTTTATATTACTATCAAAACCGGCCGTAATGATTTCTGGTGAAACAGTCGTATGCATACCCATCAATCGCGTCATAGAAATAGTTTTTCTAAGTTCACCTTCAGGAGTGATTGTATTGTCATCGGATACAATTTGACCGGCAGCAAATTCTACTATCACTTTTGAGATTTGATAATTCCCCAAAAAGAAATGAATGGTGTATTCTCCATTTACAATTGCGCCCATGGAAGGGTCATTGGCCGCTGGGAGGATTAATTCAAATGAACCATCGATATCTGTTGTGGTTTTGATCCCTAATCCTTCTGCCCATACAAATACACCACCATGGTAACCATCGGGATAGTATTCTACCTTATCCAATTTTACATTACCGGTAATAGACCGGTTAGAAATTTTATCATCCCCAAAGAATGGATTTTCCTCGCATGCCACAAAAAAAACAAGAAAACCAAAAAAATAGGACCAATAATTTTTCATTAAAATTCGGCGCTGAAGGTTATGTATTTACGTGTATCTCTTAATAAGAGCCCATCTAGAGTTGTATCGTTTTTTTTCAGATTTCTGCCGGAATAGGAAAGCTGCCCTTTTACCGGACCCACATTAAGATCAAAGGTCATACTTAAATCATAGTTTGAAAAACTCGGTAACTCAATCTCTTTGAATTCTTCTCTTGGCAAAAGAATCCACCCAATTTGTTCGCTTTCTCTGAACCAGCGATACCCAAAAGAAATGAATTTCCATTCCCCTGTAACTTTTCCTGTCAACTTATATGTAGACTTGAACGGAAATACACTTAAATCAGATAGATTATATTTTGAGAAACCGGCTTCAGCTACCATAAGGCCATTGTAGATTTTAAACTTCGCATTTCCTTCATAGCCGACCATATTGGCTAGGCCCACATTATCGTAGTACCCAACTGGCATGCCCAATAAATAGGTCACCCGCATCTTATCGGTATAGTCATTTCTGAAAAAGCTCCCTTGAAATTCGATCTGATCAATATCCGGGATCCCTTTCGGTTTATTTACTATACTGATGCCAATTTCCAAAGATTTCATTTTTTCTGGGAAAAGTGTAGTCTGTCCTTCAGTTGGAAGATCTGTGAGACTGATTTGCTGTTGTAGGGTTGGGAACTTCACATTGGTACCGGTAGTGACCCAGAATCCAATTGTTTGGTTCGGTTGCCGGTGCGATGCGATGGTCGAAAACTTAACAATAGTATGTTTCCAGTCGTTCTCTCCAAAATCCAAGAATACTTTACCGTCATTTATTGTTTGGTGTTCGCCCCGGTAAATCAACCGGGATTTACTGTCTTGTACTTTGTCCTGCCGTATACTCATATCAAGATCCGTGAGCCAACGGCCTTCCTCATCCCCCTTGCTATGCAGCTTAATTACACTGGCAAATCCGAATTGTTTCCGATTCAGGTCAGCCCCTTTCAAACCAATCTGCGTCACATCACTCATGGCGCGATCATCCCAAAACCGCAAAAATGATTTCTCCATTTGAGCACTGAACATGAATTCCAATTTGTCCAGATTAATATACTTTCTGGTTTCGAATTTTTTAGAATTGTGATCCAAATTGCGAGAAATCATCCCCGCAAGATTATTCAATCCCTGAATCTCGGAATAACTGTGATTACCGTAACCGAATTCAACTTCCCCCAGGGGTCCCAACAAACCGGTATATCGCAAACCGAAAAGGTTATTGGTCGAATTGATCGCAGTATTATCCCTGTTGTTATCGTAAGCTTGTTTATCATGAGCTAGGTTGAGGTCAAAGCCACCAGATATCCAACCCCGGTTAATCTGTTGATTCACATCTACTGAAGTATGATTCAAGGCAGAAACTAACCCTCCAGACGCTAGGTCAAATTCATCGAACTGGCGCCGGTAGGTGCCCCGCTTTTGATTAATGGAAGTAAAGAATTCGCCCACGCGCAGCTGTCCATTGACGTTCCAAAACCCGGATTTATAACTACCAAACTGTTGGGAGAATTTGAACCACTTATTCTTTGTGTTTCTTGGGACGATATTCACTACGCCGGAAAAAGCATCAGGACCATACAAAACTGAATGCCCTCCCTTCACGATTTCGATCTGTTCAATATTTTGCATATCAATTAAAGAAAGATCAAACACGTTATCAAAGGCGCGGTTGAGACGAATCCCGTTATACAGAATTAATACATCATCGGCATTACCTGCACGAATGGATATGGTCTTTCGACCGCTAAGGGATTCCTCCACCTGGATACTCTGGTCTGTTCCTAGTAAGTCTCCTACATCCGTATAACCTCTTAATTCAAATGCCTCTGACTGGATAATCGAAACGGTTTGAGGAAGATCTTTCTCAATGGTAGGCTTCCGTTTATTCCCAGCTGTTTCAATGGTCTCAAATTGGATTGCTCTGGGCATCATTCTCAAATGGGATGATTTTGCCAGACTATCTACCCTGATAAATATTTCTTCATAACCAATATGCTGAAATTTGACCACCTGATCATTATTAAAATCAGTTATATCCAATACATAATTTCCAAGTTCATCACTGGAAACACCATATTCAGAGTTCTGAACAGTAATATTTACACCACTTAAAGATGCATTAGTAATACGGTCTTTAATCGAACCGGATATATCCTGTGCCATTAAAATTGAAGAATACAGTATAATATAAATGAAATAATAATTTTTCATTATCCCCGCTTACTTTCAGCCATTATGGTATCTTTTATTTCCATTAAATACGAAAGTGCCGCCTCATAATTATTATCAATTTTTTCATCTAATATTGCTTCTTCAATTACATTCTTAATTTGACCAACAACGCGACCCTCAGAAATCCCGCATGTACGCATGATTTCATCTCCACGCACAGGAGACTGAAATGCTTTCAAGGAATCCCGTTCGGTCACATCCTGCATTTTGGCTTCTACCCGCTCGAAATTCCCCATATACTTCTTTATTCGTTGCGGGTTCTTGGTGGTGATATCCGCCCGACATAAGGTAAGCAGGTCATCCAGGTCATCACCAGCGGCCACCATTACACGCCGAATAGCGGAATCTGTAATTTCATTTTTTGCTAGGGCAATGGGACGTAGATGAAGCAGCGTCAATTTCTTAAGATAATCTCTCAAATCATTGGATAACTTCATTCGCTTGGCCACTTGATTCAACATTTTTTCCCCTACGGCATCATGTCCATGAAAGGTGTATCCTTTTTGTGAATCAATCTGTCTGGTTTTTGGTTTGGCAATATCATGCACCAAGGCTGCAAATCTTAGCTTCATTTTATTGGACAAATTCGCAGCATTATCGACTACCTGCATGGTATGATAAAAAATATCCTTATGGTGCCATTCGCCTGTTTGATCTATACCGTACATGGTATGGATTTCAGGAAAAATATGTTTCATTAGCCCCACCTTTTGAAGAATAATCAAACCTACCGATGGTTTCGATGCGGATAATATTTTGGTGAATTCACTTGTAATACGTTCCTGGGAGACAATTTGGATCCTTTCTGCCTGTCGTTGCATGGATTCATAACACTTTTCTTCAATATGAAAATCAAGACTGGCTGCAAAATGGGCCGCTCGCATCATTCGCAATGGATCTTCCGAAAATGTTTCATCCGGATTCAAAGGAGTGACCAATTGCTTAGCCATCAGGTCCCGGACACCATTATGAGGATCATGGAGTTCACCAAATTCTTTCGGAATCAAGCTCATCGCCATCGCATTTACTGTAAAATCACGACGGACTAAATCACCAGTTAAATCTGTATATACCACCTTGTTTGGTTTTCGCGAATTGGCTTCATAAGTTTCTTCCCTAGCGGCAGCCACCTCGATTGGTATTGGTTGGGTGGGGATATGAGCTGTAGAAAATTTTGGGAATGGGATCACTTTTTTAACGCCCATTTCTTTCGCCAATAGTTTGGCAAATTCGATCCCATCTCCAATAACCATAATATCAATTTCATTTAGTTTTCGATCCAGAAATAGATCACGTACCACACCTCCCACTACATAGGCTTCTTTTTTATTGGCTTCGGCAATTTCACCGATTTTCTTGAGGGTGTAACGCGGTTCAGGTTGTGTGTCGAGTAAATGCTGAATATTTGCCATCCTAGAAATTAACATAAATAATGTAGAGAGTTAACATGGTTAAGCCTTTGTAGATTGATATTCGACTGCAGAAGTTCACCGTGCCTAGCCCCGAGGTATCCTGTTCTTTTTTTGATGGGGGGATATCCCTTACCTTCCAACCATGAGAATAATCCTCACTTTGGTCTTGTCATCGGCTCTTTCCTATGCCCAATTTGGGAAAGTGGATGTTTCCGTGGATGATAGACTTCTGCATGACAGCGAACGCCAGGAAATTTCTTCTCTAAAGGATGAAGTAGCGCGTTTTTTTTCGGGACGAATCTGGAATGTAGATTTTCAGGGACTCAAAATTCCTCTCCATATTTCTATTGCCTTCCAAGGTGTGGCCCAAAGAGGGGGGCTTAAAACATTCCACGCCCAGGTTCTCATTTCTGATGGAATGGACATTCGTTATTTTGATAAAGCTGTTCAGTTTTATTATAACCCTGGGGGCGCCATCCATTTTGACCCGGTGATATTTGATCCACTGGGAAGCTTTTTGGCTTTTTACGCTTACGCTATTTTTGCAGGATATATGGATACTTATAATTATTACGGCGGAAACCATGCCTACGACCAGGCTCGAGAAATCGCTTTGAGGGGGATGGCTTCTGATTTTCCGAAAGGATGGGGATCACGGGTGCAACTTCTGAAAGAGGTAACAGGAAATAAAGGTCTCCGTGAAGCACGCTTTGCTTATTATTTAGCGATGGATCTATTTGATCAGGGGAAACCAGATGAAGCACTGAAAGAATTTAACTTAATGATGAAGGGCTTGGAAATTGTTTTTGCTCAATTCCCTACGGGAAGAACACTCTATTTTTTAAATGCTCACCGAAAACAATTGACGCGCAGATTAAACCTATTAGGGCAAAACGATATGCTCTACCGGTTATCAGAAATAGATCCTGTACATAGAGATAACTATGTCAAGGGATTGAAAAAATAATTACTCTGGAATAATCTCCGCTGAAGTTTTCTTGCGGCGGATGTAATAATCAAAAACAACACTGCCCCAGTACAAGCGCTGGAAAACCTTTTTATCTTTTATTTTTCGAATCTGTCTCACTTTTTTCCTGCGATGAAAAATAACATGTGGGTGGAACAGAATCCATAGCTGGGCTTGAATGATCCCAAGCAAATGATTCAAATCTAAACGGACAATGGCATACAGCGCCGCTACTAATTCTAAGGCGAAACGAATTGGTGCCAAGTATAAAGTAATCGGCAGGCTATAATTTGATAAAACCATTAAATAAGAATTTCGGTGGTTAAGGTATTGTTTCATACGGGTAAACATGGGCAGGGTAACAGCATTTTTGTGATATAAGGTTGAGTTGGGGATAGCCCATACTTCCTTACCCATCAGGTGAAACTTCCAACATAGATCAATCTCTTCCTGGTGCGCAAAGAATATTTCATCAAAGCCTCCCGCTGTTTCGAAATCGGATTTCCGCACCATAATGGCCGTACCACTAGCCCAGAAAATTGGTCGCAATTTATCATACTGACCCTTGTCTGTTTCCCGCTCTAAAAATACACGCCCACGAACAAAGGGAAATCCCAGTACATCCAGCCAGCCGCCGGCACCACCAGCATAATCAAATTTTGTTCGTTCAAAAAAGTTTAGGATCTTGGGCTGAACTGCCGCCACATTGGAATTTAAATTCATAAAATCAGCTAAACCAGCCAACCAGTGATGGTCCTGAATCGTATCATTATTAAGGAAAACAAGATATTCGCCTTCGGCTACTTTGGCGCCGCGATTGCATCCGCCGGCATAACCGTAATTTCGATCATTTTCGATCAATTTTACTTGGGGAAAATTGAGACTGACCCAATCGGGACTTCCATCGGTAGAAGCATTATCCACCACAATGATTTCCATATTTGGGTATTTCGTTTCAGAAAGGGATTCGAGGCATTCAGAAAGAACCTCTACTCCGTTCCAATGGGGAATGACTACCGATACAAGGGGTTGAGCCATCTTAAAAGTTAAATGAAAGGCGAGAAATGGAATATGGAATTAAATCGGTGTCTTATCATTTCCCATAAACCATTACCCCTTTCCCATTTCAGTTTTTAGATCTTCCAATAATTTTTGTGCCACCGGGTCATTAGGATTTTTATCCAGCCAATCTGCAAGTATCGCTTCTGCCTCAGAGTGTTGATCCAACTGTTTGTATGTATATACAAGGGAAGAAACAATTTGTGTGAAATTTTTCCGCCATTCTTCCATTTCCTTTTGTGTGACACGAAGATCTCCATTTTCGATTTGATTAAAATCAGCGTACAACACTTCAAAAATAGCGCGACCAATTTCAAATGAATCCAATTGAGAAATATAGACCTGCCCAAAATCCACTCTATCGCGGATGGTAAGATCGTCCCTCATCATAAGATTATCAATAATGCGCCTTAACTCATCCTTGTTACCCAACTCCCCAAACAGACGTCCTACCTGATAATGAAGATCTTTCGAATCGAAACGAATAGTTTTTTCAGGAATATTATCCTGCATTTTGGCCATTACTTCAAGTGCCTTTTCACGATGGAGATCGGCCTTATCTTTATCTCCATTTTCATTATCTTTATAAGCCATATAATGAAAGGCCGCTAACTGCATATAAGCACTGCGCAGGTTTTGCAATAGGCGGATATTGGTGGTAGGAAAATAATAAACATCCTCCCGTCCAAGATTTCTAAATAAATACCCGGATTTATATTTTTTTGACCAAATCTCATCTTCCTTTTCCAACCAATCCCTAGCCTCAAGGTCCTGAGACCAAATTTCAGATCCGGAGCCTGACATAAGGTTGGTCCACATCCTCGCTTCATTGATTGGATTCCGGGGATCCACCTTATAATCCCGTACGCGGTATACGAGGCCCTCCATTTCCAGGAATGGCTCAAGGCCTAAGCGATTGGATGAGGGAACCGTAACGGCAAAATAGATAGGGTATTTCCATTGTGCATCATTGATGATCTTCAAAATCATCATATCTTTTACCATCAAGGCTGCGCCAGCAAAAGTAGGATTTACTTTCCACTCAATATAACCATCAGAATTTTTTACTGATTTAGGCGCCGGTATTTGCACATTGCGTGCCTGCCATGGCTGAAGGCCTGAGGCAATATCCATGATCTGGGTATCCGACATATTAATAAACCGATCCAATTCTCGACCTTCCTGATCCACTTGTCCACGGCGAGAATTCCTTAACTGGCGGATATACCATTCCGTATTTAAAAGACTGAGATTTGCAATTGTAATATCTTTACGCACTCCTTCCACTTCTTGCAAATACCACAGTGGAAAGGTATCGTTATCTCCGTTGGTAAATAGGATTGCATTCGGTTCACAGGATTGCAAAATGTTGTAGCTATAATCCCAAGCAAGTCGATTATCTGAACGATCATGAGTATGGTAATTAGCTTTTAGTAAGATGCCTGGCATGACCACAAGTAAAACCACCATAGCACCGATTATAAAACTTTTTGCCGCAGGTTTTCCTTTTATAAAAGCATGAAGGTTATCACACAACGCTGCAACAGCAATACTGATCCACATGGAAAAAGCAAAGAAACTGCCAACGTAAGAGTAATCACGTTCCCGTGGTTGAGGGTTGTCCTGATTAACATAAAAAATAATCATTAAGCCAGTCATAAGAAACAAACTAAACACTGAAAAGGCTTGCTGTTTATCACGCTGGAAATGATAAAACATCCCCCACAATCCAAATAAAAATGCTAGGGGTAAACCAAATTGGAACCAATCAACCCCATCTTCATTGGTATTGGCACCATAGGCAGTCACCCATTTCTCTGTGCTGGGGCCACGACCCGCAAATTGCCAGAGAAAATACCGCCAATACATTTTCTTGACCTGATAGTTCCAAAAATAGTTCCACTGTTTATCCATCCGGTATGATTTGTATTTCCGTTCCTGTCTGGAAGAATAATCGCGCCCGTTAGTGGGGCGACCCACCGCTTCATGCTTTGGCGGTAGACCATCATATCGTCTTGGAAACTGAAACATTTGTCCGTACTGCTCCCGTTCCATATATGCAATGGCGCGGGCAACGGTAGACGGATCATTTTCATTAATGGCAGGCTCTTGTCCGGAACGGATAAAGATTGTGGCATAGCTGGAATAGCCAATTAAAATTAATACAATGGATGTAAGGGCCAAGGCATACTGGAATTTTTTTGCAATTATGGTAGCAATCATAGATCCCACCACTACAAGGCTAAAGATAATGACCAAGTTTAGGCCGAACCTACCCACTAGTTTTGGCATACCGTTAATAATGCCCACATTAATAATAAGATAGACTACGCCTGTTATTATGGTGGTAATAAGAAATCCTTTGTAAGAAAAATCAAATTTTCTGAAAAATATGATGAGAGCAATAAACGGGAGGGCCAAAAGGTTCATCAAATGTACACCGGTGGCCAAACCAAGGATATAGGCAATAATCAAGATATAGCGTTCATTGCCTTTTTCGTCCGCACGCTCTGCCCAGTGAAGGATGAGCCAAACCACAATTGCCGTAAAGAATGTTGAGAAACCGTACACTTCTGCCTCTACGGCATTGAACCAATGGGAGTCGGTAAAAGCAAAGGTTAGTGCACCTACAAATGATCCGCCGAAAGCGATGATGGAATCCATCTGAGTTTGGATCTTACCTCGATAGTTTGAGATTAGTTTTACTGTGGAAAGATACAAGTACATAACCGCCAAAGCACTTACAA
>DTTO01000052.1 GCA_012964665.1 Fidelibacterota bacterium | reverse complement strand
AGGGTATACCACTACGCTGAGGGCGAGTTATCAGCACAATAAATCTTTGGGACTCAAAGTGCTGGCACAATATAATGACTTTAGTAAAACATTTCAGATACAGCCCCTTCTAACTTATCAGCCCAGCCCGTTTACGATCTTTTATATTGGGTCTACATCCAACCAGAATGTGGATGGCCTGGCTATGAATACAATTCGGGATGGACAACTGACGAATCGTCAATATTTTATGAAATTTCAATATCTATTTAATTAAGTTTATTGGTAGCCAAGGTTAAATCTTCAAATCATCCTACCCTCCTTGTAGAGTGTATTCCATCAAACTAGATTTAGCCTCGGCTAACCAATAGCTATTTAACTACTTAAAAGGAGCACAAAATGAATACAAAAGAAAAACTGGAAATGGCCTGGAAATACCTGGCCCTAATTTTGGTGGCAGGGTTGGGATTCAAATTACTTGATTCACACCACAATTCTATGGAACCACGATTCTCTTTTAGAAACCATGATAAAAATGGATATGTCTTTATCGGTGATCATGATGGGGACTTTGCCAAGTTTGGTTCTGCAAAGAAAATGGATGTAAATGTGAAAAAAGAAATTGTTGACGGTGATACCATCATAAATGTCACTGTCAATGGAAAGCCAGTGGATGCCTCAAAATTCGAGGAAACTGATAATGAAATGAAGTGGACTTCTGAAGATGGTGAAGTTCATGTTATTAAAATGATTCATGATGGAAAATATCAAGGGGGCTCTGGCAACATGGAAATTATCATCGATACGGATGAGGATAATTTGCATGAGAATGGGGATAAAAAAATGATCCGCAAAAAAATTATAAATATGAAAAAAATAAAACAGAAGAAAAAATAAAATTATGAAACGATTATTATTATCGGGGTCGACCTCCATTTTTACGGTATTATCGGCAGCAACTCTATGGGGATTTGTTTATGGAGTCCAACAAGGCGATCCCGAGTACTACATATTACTTTTTAGTATGTTGTGTGGTTTGCTATCTGCCTTCAGTCTCTGGAGATTATTTGAATCTACCATATTAATACTGGAAAAACGTTGGCGTGAGTTAAAAATAGTCTAATCTCACCATATTTCTGACTCCATCAGACCATCCGTTATTATTCTTATCCAATATATCCCGTATTAATTTTTTCGCACAATCATCATGAAACACCTCTGGGTCATATAAAGGAGAATAAAATGAAAAAGTTATTAATAATATTATCACTATTTATTTTCACCTCTTGTGCGGCACTTAATTCTGCAAAAGGTGAATTACATTTAGAAATTAATATAACAAAAGGTCAAGAATTACTTGATTTGAAAAAAGCTTTAGATGCAGGAGCAATTACAGCTACTGAATTTGAATTAATGAAGCAAAGAGTAATTGATGACTATTATATGAAAAAGGTACTTGACGACAAGGTAAAAGTAAAAGGCTTAAAAACTACATGAAACGCCTCTGGCTCAAAAAGAAATACCCATTACAAACCCCTAGTATACTATCGGGGTTAATCATTTATAAACTATAATATATAAAGGCAAGTACTAATATGGCAATTGCCAACCAATCTGCTTTCTTCATAAATAAAACTTGAAACGTTAATGTGTTAATTTGAACTGACTTTACAAATAATGTAAATTCAATAAATATGGCGTAATTATGTTTACCGTTGAAAAATATACAAAGTACGATCACTTATTTAAAAATAT
>DTTO01000051.1 GCA_012964665.1 Fidelibacterota bacterium | reverse complement strand
TGTCCCATTTAGGGTAAAGTTTGATAAAGTAACTATGGTGTTGCGAATATTAACTTATAATGAGGTTAAAACTAAACGAGAGGGTATTTTTGTCATGAATAAAATAAATCTTAAATCATTACTTTACTTAATAATAGTACCATTTTTGTTTGCTGAAAATCCACCTTCAGACAAATTAAAACTGATGGCGGTTGAAAAAGTAGACTCACAGTCAAAGCTTATTCAAGAAATGGTAGATATGATTTTTAGTTTTGGAGAGCTAGGCTTTCAAGAAATTGAAACATCTAATTATTTAATTGGGATTTTGGAACAAAATGGTTTCAAAGTTACCCGTGGAATATCAGGTATTCCTACAGCTTGGATGGCAGAATGGGGTAAAGGTAAACCAGTGATTGCCTTGGGCTCTGATATAGATGGTATACCAAAATCATCTCAAATGCCGGGTGTCGCTTATCATAAGCCTATTATAGAAGGTGCGCCTGGACATGGTGAAGGACATAATTCTGGTCAAGCGGTAATTGTAGCAGCTGCCATTGCTATGAAAGAAATTATGATTAATGAAAAGATTAAGGGAACATTGAAAATTTGGCCAGGAGTTGCTGAAGAATTGGTCGCAACAAAAGCTTATTTTGTTAGAGATGGTTATTTTAAAGACGTTGATGCATGTATTTTTACTCATGTAAGTAGTAATTTGGCAGTGACACATGGACAGGCGGGTGGTAATGGATTACTCTCGGTAGAGTATTCATTTAAAGGTAAAACAGCCCATTCTGCTGGCTCACCTTGGAGAGGTAAAAGTGCTCTAGATGCTGTAGAGTTAATGAATATTGGTTGGAATTTTCGTAGAGAGCACCTACGTCCACCATATCGAATTCATTATATAATTACTGATGGTGGAGATCAACCAAATGTTGTTCCAAGAAATGCTTCAGTTTGGTATTATTTACGTGAACTGGACTATGAGCATATCATGGAACTTTTTGATTATTCAAATGATATTGCAGAAGGCGCAGCTAAAATGAGTGGCACAGAACTTATATCTACAAGAATATTAGGTTCTGCTTGGCCAAGACATTTTAATGAACCAATTGCACGTGCTATGTATACAAATATAAAAGAAGTTGGCCTTCCTGTATGGGATAAGAATGATCAGGCTTTGGCAAAGGCTGTTCAGAAAGAAGCTGGAAATAAAGAAATAAAAGGACTTCCTACAGAATTAGATTCATTAAGAGGCCCAGTTTCAAGTAAAAATAATTGGGGTGGAGGATCAGATGACATAGGTGATATTAGTTGGACAGTTCCTACCGTAACACTACGTTTTCCATCAAATATACCAGGCCTTCCCGGTCATAATTGGCTTAATGGTATTTCTATGGCAACCCCTATCGCTCATAAAGGAGCTGTTGCAGGTGCAAAAGTGACAGCTATGACACTCGTAGATCTTTTCACAGATAAAGGTTTAGTAAAAGATGCGAAAAAATATTTCAAAAATCAAACAAAAGAAACGAAATATCAACCTATGATTCGTAAAACGGACAAACCAGCAATAGAATTAAATGAAGAGATCATGCGTAATTATAGAGATGAGATGAAAAAATTCTATTATGACCCGAGTAAGTACGACACATATTTAGATCAACTTGGCATAACATACCCAACTATTAAGAAAAAATAGTATAGATAATAGTTTTTTAAACCTCCTTATTCATTTTATTCTCCTTTATTTTAGCCAGAGGCGTTTCATTTAAGACGTAGGCTCAGGACCATATTGATTTTCACCTTCATCACTTGATTGAAACAGCCAC
>DTTO01000050.1 GCA_012964665.1 Fidelibacterota bacterium | reverse complement strand
GCATTAAAACCAGCTTCTGCTTCGGAAACATTTCCTGCTTCTAAACTGATATTAGCAGCATTGTATAATTCATCAGGAGATTGGGAAAAAACAATGCCTATAAATACAAAAATTGTAAATATCTTTTTGCACATAATGATACGATTCCTCATTTTAATTTTCTTGTGCCGAAGGCCGGACTTGAACCGGCACGGGGTTTCCCCCACTGCCCCCTCAAGACAGCGTGTCTACCAATTCCACCACTTCGGCCCATATCACTTATTAATTTTTTCAGTATCTTGTAGTGGTAGCGTAGGCAAGGCCAATCCATCAGTGGTGGGTGCCAATGTCCTTTCTTCCTGTGCTTGTTCAATAACTGAATTGGCGCCACCAGTGACTGGTGAACCGACCAAACTAATCAAAAGCGCCAAGCCCATAAAAGCAACAGCAAGATAAGTTGTGATTTTACTTAAAGCTGTTGCAGCACCACGTCCACCAAAGATGGCATTGGTTGTTTGACCACCAATAGAACCGGCTAAACCACCACCTTGGCTGGCCTGCATTAATACAACTGTAACCAGTAATAAACTGATAATTGCATGTATTGTGATTAAAAATCCTAACACGTTTTACCTCTTATAAAATTTTGATACTTGTTCTACTATGCCGCAAAAACTTTCTTCTTTTAAACTTGCCCCACCAACTAGAAAACCATCTACACCATCGGTCTGAATCAATTCTGTAGCATTATTTTCATTTACCGATCCACCATAGAGTATTGGTACTTCATGGGCGATTTGTCCAAACATTCTTTCTAGGATCGATTGGACATAACCATGGGCTCTCGCTACCTGATCAGAGGAAGCAGTCTCACCCGTACCAATAGCCCATACTGGTTCATAGGCTATTATCATTTTTACAGGATCAATCGAATCCATGCCTTGAAGACCAAGATTTATTTGATTTTCAAGAACCTGGGTAGTCTGATTCGATTTACGATCATCCAGTGTTTCACCTATACAAAAAATGGGAACCAATTCCGCATTCAGAACCGCGTGAATTTTTTTATTAATCCAAACATCTGTTTCGCCAAAAATGTGGCGCCGTTCCGAATGGCCAAGAATCACATACTGAACTCCTGTAGACTTCAGCATCCCAACTGATATTTCTCCAGTATAGGCACCCTCTACCTCAAAATGGGCATTTTGTGCTCCAACACCGAAATCTGTACCATTTAATGTTTTAACTATGGAAAAGAGCGATGTAAAAGGCGGGCAGAATATAACCTTCGCTTCTGCCTTATCCAATATACGATTTTTGATTTTACCGACGAAAGAGACACCCTCTTCACCTGATTTATTCATCTTCCAGTTTCCAGCTACAATTGGCTTAGTATTCATCTTAAATCTCTAATGAATAAATTGCGGGTAATGTATTCCCCGATAATAATTCTAATGATGCTCCGCCCCCGGTTGAGACGTGACTAACCTTTTTCATTAATCCAAATTTTTTAATTGCCGCAGCTGAATCTCCACCACCGATGATTGTCATCATACCTCTTTCTGTTACTGCCGCAATTTTTTCTGCTATCTTTTGTGTACCATGATGAAACCCATCCACTTCAAATACTCCCATTGGTCCATTCCATAGAATTGTTCCCGAATCTTGAACGACCTCAGAAAATTGATTTATCGTCCCCGGACCAATATCTAGGCAAATTAAATCATCTGGAATTTTTCCTGCAGCACAAATTTCTGTGGCATCTCCATGATTTATTGATTCCGCACACACAAAATCTTTTGGGAAAATTAATTTGGTTTTGCCACGTGCTTGAGACATGATAGCTTTTACAGCAGGGAGCATAGATGCATCGACAGTTGAATTGCCTACATCCTTGCCCTGTGCTTTTAAAAATGGATGGGCCATACCTCCAGCGATGAGAATATGACCTGCATTGCCAATGAAATGGTGAATCAAATTCAGTTTGGTATCAATTTTAGCACCCCCCAAAATCACGGTTAAAGGGCGTTTTGGTTTTTCCATAGCATCAGTTAAAAACTGCAATTCCTTTTCAATGAGAAAACCCATTCCCTTGTGGATAAAATTTTGGGTTACTCCGGCGTTGGATGCATGACTCCGATGGGCCGTACCAAAAGCATCATTAATAAATACCTGACCATGTTTGGCTAATTTGGCACTGAAAACAGGATCATTTTGAGTTTCTTCAGCATGAAACCGTAAATTTTCCAGCAAATGAATTTCACCACCACGCAATCCCAGAGAAACATCATGGGCATCTTCAGACACACAATCATCCGAAAATTTGATTGGCATTTCCAAAAGGTCTGCCAATGTTTCACCTACAGGGATTAAACTCAATTCAGGGTTATGATTCCCGTTAGGCCGACCCAAATGAGACATCAACACTACATTGGCTCCTGCTTTCAAACAATATTGAATAGTGGGTAAAACAGCGCGAATTCGAAAATCATCTACAACACGATCATTTGCGATGGGTACATTAAAATCAACACGAATAAGGACACGTTTTTCTTTTAATTCAAACGTTTTGAGAGATTTGATCACGCGGGTTTTTCATATTATAAATTTAGGTGTTGCCAATGTAAAGCTCGTCATATCCTTAGACCCATTTAAGAGTTTCTGGACAAATAGATTTTTACACCTGTTGTTAAAACATTATCAATAATTCCGATTTCCAACCCTTTAAAGGATTGTGAATTTACAAATGCATTTTCCATATTTTGAAGTCGTTCTTCCTCCTCACTTTTGTTTTCGAAACGGTATAAATCTTCCGTTGTATCACAGTTGGATTCAATGAAATCATAACCTGTTGTATGAATCTATGGATAATTCTATTTATATCGATGGTTAAGTACATTAATTTTGAATTGGGTACAATATGTCATCTGACACAATAGCATCCATCAATTTCCAAGATTTGATGCTCCATCGCATCCACGAGATACTGCTTGTAGCAAGCCCATATGATGCATTTATCCTAGAGGAAGACGGGCGCCTTACTCAGCAGATTCTCTACGAATATCTAGGTATGAACCTTAGTTATGCACCCAGAGTTTGGCATGCAAAAAATGCAAATACTGGATTACAAATGTTATCTGATCGTAGCTATGACCTGGTGATTGTAATGATGCGCATAGCTGACATGGATCCCATTACCTTTGGAGAGAAGGTCAAAGTATCTTTTCCAGATAAACCGATTATCCTGCTTGCTTTTGATGAATCCGAAATCACCCATTTGCCGCAGGAACGTTTGAAAAAAATAATTGATAAGATCTTTATTTGGTCGGGTAATGCCGATGTATTCCCTGCTATTATTAAAAATATAGAAGATAAAATGAATCTCCATCGCGACTATAAAATTGCCGATATTCGTGCAATTATTGTGGTGGAAGATAATCCACGATACTATTCAATTATTTTGCCATTAATCTATCGGACGGCACTGAAGCACGCCAGAGATCTGATTAACAAAAGTTTATCTGATATCGATAGGTTATTATTATTCCGGGCAAGACCAAAAATAATTTTAGCATCGTCCTACGAAGAGGCAACACATTATTATCACAAATACCGTCATAATATCCTGGGATTTATTTCTGATGTTCGATTCCCAAAAAATGGAAAATTAAACTCCCATGCCGGAGTAAAACTGGTTAAATATATCCGAGAAAAGGACTCTGATATGCCCATTGTTCTTCAATCCACCAAACCAGGTTATAGTAAAGATGCAAAAAAAGTTAATGCTTCGTTCATTTATAAGAAATCTCCAACGCTGCTCCAGGATCTGGAAGACTTTATTGTTAATAATTTTGGTTTCGGTGATTTCATATTTCGTAATCTACGTGGCAAAGAAATTTCCCGCGCCACTGACTTACCTGATTTTCGTAAATCATTGGAGAAAATTTCCGTTAAATCTTTAAAATACCATGCCTCCAAAAACCATTTTTCGAATTGGTTAGCCGTAAGAGGTGAATTTTCTATAGCCTCAAATATTAGACCTCTTAAATTACATGACTTTAATAATATAGAGGATTTACGTAAATTAATAATTGAACAGGTTGATATGGGAATACAAGCCCACCATGAAGGGCGGATAGTTCAATATTCTCACACTGCAAAAGATGAAAAACTTGATTTTGTGCGACTTGCAACCGGATCTCTAGGTGGAAAGGCAAGAGGACTGGCATTTGCAAATAATATGCTTTCGGAAAAAAAAATTAATGAGAGATATCCTAATATTGGTTTGCGCATTCCAAAAGTAGCTGTTATCGGCACAGATGAGTTCGATCGATTCATGGATGAAAATAAATTGTGGAAAATTGCTTTTTCTATGAAGAAATCTGATAAAGCCATAATCAAGGCTTTTACCAATGCTTCCCTATCGAAAGAATTGATATCCACCTTAACCCGTTATTTAAACGATGTTAAATATCCACTTGCCATTCGATCATCAAGTCTTTTGGAAGATTCACAATATCAGCCCTTGGCTGGAATGTATTCCACTTTTATGCTTCCCAATTCCAATAAATCCAAAAAAACACGCCTTGAAGAACTGATTAAAGCCATTAAAGCGGTATACGCCTCAACCTATTTTAAAGAACCCAAAGCATTGATTGAAGGATCTGTCCATCGTCATGAGGAAGAAAAAATGGCTGTGATCATTATGGAATTAATCGGTAAACAGCATCAAGATAGGTATTATCCTTCTGCTAGCGGTTCAGCCCAAAGTTTTAACTATTATCCAATTTCTTATATGAAACGCGAAGAAGGAGTTGCATTCCTCGCTTTAGGGCTAGGCCGTACCGTTGCCGAAGGGGAAAAATCTCTTCGTTTTTCTCCACAATACCCCGGCATCATACCCCAGTATTTTTCAGTAAAATCAACCATCTCAAATTCTCAAAATAAATTTTATGCACTAAACCTTAAAAGTAGTTTTGACCCTCAAAAAAATGGAAAACAAGAGAACACAAACGTTTTCGATTTATCAGTTGCTGAAACGGATGGAGAATTACATTGGGCAGGCAGTGTTGTTTCAGAAGAAGATAACGTAATTCGTGATTCTCTACGTCATGATGGAACCCGTGTGATCACTTTCCCTTCTTTACTTAAATGGAACACGGTACCTATTTCAGAGCTACTTAAAGATGTGTTATCGATTGGAGAAGAGACACTCGGATGTCCAGTGGAAATTGAATATGCCATTAATTTCAATAAAGATGAGAATCAAAAACATGAATTCTGTCTATTACAAATCAAACCAATGGTAATTGGAGGTCTTGATCGCGTTCAGGAATTTGACACTATACTTAAAAAAGATATTATTTGTTCGAGTTCTGTAGCTTTGGGAAACGGCGTTATTGAGGATATTCAAAATATTATTGTTGTTGATCCTAAAACATTTAATGCAGCTCACACCCAAGCCATCACAAAAGAAATCGAAAAGATTAACAGTAAAATTTCTAAGGGAGAAAAATATATATTAATTGGTCCTGGACGGTGGGGTTCAGCCGACCCATGGTTAGGCATACCTGTGAATTGGAACCAAATATCGAATGCCAAGGTAATTGTAGAAGTTGGAATGGATGATTTTCCCGTTGATCCTTCTTTTGGCAGTCATTTTTTCCAGAATGTTACCAGTATGAGGATTGGTTATTTCACCATTAATCATAAAAACAAACAAGACCATCTCAATATGAAATGGTTATTGGGTCAGCATGTTCAGAAAATTGGCAAATATACCAAATGGATCAATACAGACAGACCACTAACAGTCACAATTGATGGCCAAACGGGGGAAGGATTAATTATTAAACCGCTAGAACCTATCCAGCAATCAATGGATGAGCAGGAATCAACGGGGATATAATTAATTGGTAATTAAACCACGCCCTGATCTATCATAGCATCGGCAACTTTGATAAATCCGGCAATGTTGGCGCCATTGACATAATTTGTGAAATCACCCTCATTCCCTCGGGAAACACATACGGAATGAATATTCTGCATAATGCTGTGGAGTTTCTGATCTACTTCCTCCCTACTCCAGACAATACGCATTGAATTTTGGCTCATTTCCAAACCGGAAACAGCGACGCCTCCTGCATTCGCAGCTTTACCAGGACCAAATAAAATCTTATTACCAAGAAAAACTTCGATGGCATCTGGCTCGGAAGGCATGTTTGCACCTTCAGCTACAGCTGTGCATCCATTTTTTACCAACGTCTTAGCTTCAGCTTCACTGATCTCATTTTGAGTGGCACAGGGTAATGCGACATCACACGGCACACTCCATGGTCGCTTCCCTTCCAAATAAGCCGCGCCAAATTTATCAGCATATTCCTTGATGCGGCCCCGCTTCACATTTTTCAGTTCCATAATATAATTTAATTTTTCAGCATCTATACCATCTGAATCATGGATAGAGCCACCGGAATCCGATAGTGTTACGACTTTACCACCCAGATCATTTACTTTTTCAGCGGCAAATTGAGCCACATTTCCAGAACCGGAAATAGCTACCGTTTTCCCTTGAAATGATTCATCCCTGGTCTTGAGCATTTCATTGGCGAAGTAAACACAGCCATAGCCAGTGGCTTCAGGCCGAATCAGGCTACCACCCCAGTTCAATGCCTTACCGGTCAAAACACCGCTAAATTCATTACGAATACGCTTGTATTGCCCAAAAAGATAACCGATTTCACGTCCACCTACACCAATGTCTCCCGCAGGTACATCTGTGTCAGGGCCGATATGACGGCACAATTCTGTCATGAACGATTGGCAAAAACTCATTACCTCATTATCAGACTTTCCTTTTGGATCAAAATCAGACCCACCTTTACCACCACCCATAGGTAAAGTGGTTAAACTATTTTTAAATACCTGTTCAAAGCCAAGAAATTTGAATATACTTAGGTTAACTGATGGGTGGAATCGCAGACCACCTTTGTATGGCCCTATAGCTGAATTAAACTCCACACGGAACCCGCGGTTAACTTCCACTTCACCACGGTCATTTCGCCACGGTACTCGAAACATGATAACACGCTCCGGTTCAGTAATTCTTTCCAATACTTTTGAATGAAGGTAATCAGGGTGATCTTGTAAAAACCCCCAAATGGATTCGACCACTTCATGAACGGCCTGGTGAAATTCCTTTTCGCCCTGATTCCTGGCCTCAATGTGGCCCATAAATTCTTCTATAGATTGATACATCAGCTCTCCTTTGAACAATACGAATGAAAATGATTGCGACCCATTTGGTCTATTGAAAGCGGCGGAAATTAAAAGTGAAATAGGGAAATATCGCATACAAATTGATTGAAGAAACAGATACGAATCCTGTAACTTTTC
>DTTO01000049.1 GCA_012964665.1 Fidelibacterota bacterium | reverse complement strand
GTGGATGCACCGATTGAAGACGAACAAAACTGGAGTATTGAAACTTGGATGAAGTTTCACCAGAAACCAAGCTCCGGTTCTCAGTTTATGTTTTTACTGAATAATTCAGCGAATAAAAACTTGTTTCTATTAGTAAGCGATGGAAACGATAACGGTAAATTCACAGTAGAGATTGATGGCGCCAGTTCAAACATGGAGGTAAATGAAGCCAGCGTTTTTGATCAACAATTCCATCATTTTTACATTGAGGGGGACGGAAGCAAAGTTAGACTGTATATTGACGGGAATGAAAAAGGCAGTATTGATTTCACGGGCAAATTTCCCAATTCGGATAAAAAAATGGATATGGGTGGAGATTTTGACGGTAATATGGATGAAATCAGGATTAGGGGGAAATCAGGTTTTCCGGGTGTTCCATCTGCGCGATATACTGTTGAGTCACAGACAAAACTGCTTTATCAATTCGATGATCAATCCACTACCGCAATTATGGATAACAGTGGCCTTGGTAACCATGGTACCATCAATGGTACAGCTGCCTATGAAGACGATGTCTATGCTGGCGGTGGCGGAGGTGGCGGTACCCAAGGCATTAACCTTACGGTGACCAGTAATGAAACTCTTAACAATGAAGAAATATTGGTTGGCTTTATGGGACCTGGACAAGACCCAAATTATTGGGCCAACAGAAGCTGGGACCATTCACTTGGGAATTACACATTTCCCGGCAGCCATCAATTTTTAATTCCTCGCAGTGATTTGTTAGATGGAAGCAATTATCATTTGCTTGTTTTTGCTGACTTGAATAATGACAAAATGCTGGATGATGCGACCGAACACAACGGTACTTCAATGCCCTTTAGCATATCAGGGGGCATTGGTAATGCTGGCAACATTAACCTGAATGCACCTGGCGGCGGTGGTGGCGGCGGTACTCAAGTTCAGCTGCAGGCGCAGATAAACATCCAAAAGGACTATGAATCCGGCAATCTGCATCTTTGGGTCAATAAAGAGGGCGAGGATCCAATGAGCGGTCAATCTGTATGGGGTGAGATTATAAATGATGTTAATCCACCTTATGATGAGCTAAAAACGTTTACGATCGATGGTATGGTCACAGGCAATCGATTCTATTTAGTTGGTCATTTTGATGCCAATAGTGATAACGTTTTAGATCATCAAGAGCCCAGTGGAGTTTCAGAATTATTTAATATACCACCCGGCGGCCCTGTGAACTTGAAGATCCAAGAACAGGTATATACAGACTCTGTAGAAGTCGTAATTAAAAGTATTGCCCCATTTGTAAGTTCGGGGAATCTTTGGCTGGCATTTTATGAAGGTGAAAATGTAAATCAAATTGAAGCCCTGCCAGGCCTTCCGAATAATCCTATTTTCTGGGAGCGTATTTTAGACTTTGATCAGATCCCGGTTACTGATGCCACCTACACATTTAAGGATGAATTTGCTGAAGTCCAGTACGACTCGGGGTATGCCTTCGTTGCTTGGTATGATACAGGCGGGGGATTCAGTGACGACTTTGATGTATCTTATGATCCTTATAGCTGGGGGACGTTTCATGTAAATCGCCAGTCGATTGAACAGGGTAACAGACTAAAGCTGGAAATGCATCTGCACTTTATTCCCGGCCCCCAAATTACCCCACCCTCAGCTTCCTCGATCCAGGCTAATAAAGGAGAAGAGCTCCAACTGTCATTTTCAGCAAGTGCAAGTCAACTTACAGGGAGTGAGGTAGAATATGCTGAAGTTCATTATTGGGTCGGACTAGAATCCGGGATTGAAGGAAAGTATATGGGGGCTAATAATAATGGAGATGGAACATGGACGGCGATGATACCGGCCTATGACCTTACTATGGGCGGCCTGGCAATTCAATACGGTGCTGAAGATAAAATAGGCGTTTGGTCATGGACTTCCCCCATTGATGTACAGGTTACGTTCCCAGATCTAGCATTTGAACCTCATTTTATGGTTACAGCCCCCGAAAACTATGAAATGATTTCTGTGCCAGCATTACTTCAGAATTCCAGTTCTGACGCGGTGCTTGCTGATGAACTTGGTGCTTATGATAAGAAAAAATGGCGATTATTCAAATGGTCCAATGGTCAATATGTTGAAAGCAATGTTTCTTTTAATCCGGGAGCGGCATATTGGTTAATTACAAAAAATGAAGAACAGATAAATACCGGACCAGGTAAAACAACACGTATATTTTCTACCATAAAACGGAATTTGTCCGATGGCTGGAATATGGTTGGGAACCCATATATTTTCCCGATCAACTTAGCTGAAAATGTGGTATTTAGTCAAAATGTTGAGCCAACCTTGTATCAATGGAATGGATCTAGTTATAATAACACGACAAACATGATACCCAAAGGCGGAAACTGGGTTTTCTCCAATGGCAGCGGGACCATGGAATTCTTTCCAATGTGGGGGCCTGGTTCACAAAGTGAGGCTATACCGGAAGGAACTGCGAACGATGAAGAAGACTTTAATTGGAAAGCCAAAATCATTACGAAGGCAGGGAATCACTATGATGAAACGGCTACTTTTGGTGTGCATGAATCTGCAAGCGATACCTGGGACCGATTTGATTACCATGAACCACCGGTTATCGGTAATTACATTTCAATGGCTTTTGAAAATGATTACTGGGCTGAAAATGGTGGTCGCTACAGTCAGGATATTCGTTCCGAAGGTCGTACCCAAACATGGAATTTGGCTGCACGATCAAATATAAAAGGGATCGTTAGTCTTAGTCTTGAAGATGTTCATGCCATACCGTCCCATCAGGATGTCCGATTAGTAGATCCAGTCCTTGGGATTGTATATAATCTCCGCTCTGAAAAAGCGGTTACCTTTACTTCTCAAGGGACTGAAAACCCATATTATTTTAAATTAATTGTTGGTGCGACGGATGATATCCAATCGCAGCTGGATGATATGGGAATGGTGCCCAACGATTTTGAACTTTTCCAAAATACGCCTAATCCATTCAACCCTGTAACCAATATCCGTGTATCGCTGGTGGAAGATGCCCGCATTACCTTAAAGGTCTATAACCTGTTAGGTAAAGAGGTAAATACCCTGGCATTCAACCAATCTTTAAGTAAGGGCAACCACCGCTTCATTTGGGCTGGAAAGGATGATAATGGCCGTCAATTGCCTTCTGGTGTCTATCTATACCGGATCGAGATCAATTCGCATGTTGGCAGGCAATTATATCAAAGCACGAAAAAAATGGTCTTAATGAAATGATGAAACAATTATTACATATTTCTCTATTTACAATCCTTCTTTTAGCAACAGCATTTGGCCAAAAGGAATTTGGAAAAGTCACCCTTCCTTTGGGACGGGTTCAAGTTCAAAAAGGGGGTAATGGTGATTTTAAAAAAGCCATGCCGCGAATGCCAATCCACGAAAAGGATGTGATAAAAACTTTGGCTAAATCCCGCTGTGAAATCACACTGGTGGGTGGCGGTAAAGTCCGTATTGGAGAAAATGCGGAACTGGAGATCACCGAAGCCAATGTAAAACCCATGGAGAAAAATTTTGGAGCCACGCTGAAAAAAGGTAATATATGGGTGGCTGCCAAAGCTGCTTTTGGTGAAAAGAAAAGTGTGGCTGTTCGTACGCCCACTGCCGTAGCTGCAATTCGTGGGACAAAATACCGGGCCAAGGCTGGAGATGATGAAAGTTCGGTACTAGTATATGAAGGGAAAGTGGATGTGAATGCAGCCAAAAATGTAACCGAAGCACGCAAACAACAGATGAGGCAGGGTTTTCAACCTCCGGGTGCCGCTCCTAAATTTAAAATAGGACCGGTTACAGAAATCCAGGCTCCTACTCAAGTCGCCGGGCCATATGAAGTTTCACTGGAAGACTGGGTTAGTTTGGTGGAAGGGATGCAGATCAATGTCCGTAAAGATGGCAAGTATAGCATGTTTAAATTTGATCAAGATGTCGATGCTGGTCTCGATTTCGTCAAATGGAATAAAGAGCAGGACGCCAAAGACGGGAATTAATCTTTTTAAAGAATATTGATGTCTGATTTATTAAAACGCCTTGGTATTGGCGCTGGTATTGGTATTGTTGTTGCGCTATTGATTGGTTGGGGTACTTATGAAATATATTTTCTGAAATCGGTATTAGATGGCTATGAATTTCTTTCCTATGATGGACGCATGCGTTCCAGGACGGAGGATGTAGAGCAAATGTCCATCGATGACGTGGTCATCATTGATATTGACAACAATTCTGTTGCACCTCCAGAAGAAGGCGGCCTCGGGAATTATTACGACTGGCCCCATGCATATCATGGCCAATTGATTAATACAGTTACATCCGGTAATCCTTCAGCGCTCTTATTTGATATTATTTTTGACCAGGAAAATACATTTAACTTTGAACTGGTAAATGCCCTGAATGCCAATAATGCACCTACGGATGAATCCTTGGCCGAAGTGACTGGTCAATTTTTATCCAGCAATGATCCCCAACTTATTTTAGAAGCGACATATAATTCTCAAAAAACTTACCATGCCCTTGTTTTTGAGCAGGAAGATACCCTGATGTTTCTCAATAAAATGGATGCAGAGCCAGAAGGATATTATTATGAGGATCACATCATTCGTGGTATTCCAACAGACATCGCAAAGCGACTACCAACCGCCGATAGATTAGGGAATACATATGTTAATCTCCTTTCTGCGTCGGTAGGGGCGGGAGCGGCTAACTTTCCTCAGGATGAAGACGGGATAATCCGCAGGTCACCGACTGCCGTTTATTTTGAAGGTGCAGATCATGTGTATCCCAGCCTGGTCATGTCGGCTGCTATTGATATTCTGGGGATTAAAAAAGACGGCGGGTTTAATTATGATTTTGACAATAGAGTTTTACAACTAATTGATACAACGGATACAGTGGTGCGGGAAATTCCCATTGATGAAGCCGGTCGCATGTATGTGAATTATTACGGGCCCTTTCAGACCTTTTATTATTTACCCTACATGTATTGTTTTGACCCAGAAATGCTGCCTCCGGAGTACTGGAATGGTAAAGTGGCCTTAGTTGGAGCTTCATTGCCGGGCTTAATGGATCTTCGAAATACACCGGTTCAGGAAACCTTTGCAGGTGTCGAAATCCACGCCAATGTGATGAACAGTATTTTAAAAAATGAATTTGTCCGGATAAAAGATCAATCGGAGACCTTTTATATCATTTTGGTCATTTGTGTGGTTTTAGGTGTACTGGTCAGTCTTCCGGAAAAACCACTTTATACCCTTCCTGTTCCCCTGGTTGGTGTCGTGGGATGGATCGTGTTTGCCAACATGCAATTTTTTAATACCTTAGTCATGTGGGAGGTGGTTCGACCTGCACTGTCCATGGTTGGAACCTATGCTGGCATATTCCTTTACAATTTTCTGGTAGTGGAAAAAGATAAACGTTTTTTGAAAGATACATTTAGTACATATATATCCCCTGAACTGATTGACCAGATGTTTGATGCGAAGGAAGAACCTCAGTTAGGCGGAACTGAAGGGTATCATACTGCATTTTTTACAGACATTCAGAGTTTCTCCGCCTTTTCAGAAAAATTATCTGCTTCGGATCTAGTAGAAGTGCTGAATGAATATCTAACTGAAATGACCGATATCCTTCTTGATAATAAAGGAACATTGGACAAATATATCGGTGATGCAATTGTGGCCTTTTATGGCGCACCTGCACCTGTTGACGATCATGAATACTGGGCCTGCCTTACAGCCGTGAAAATGCAGGAACGGCTGGCAAAACTGAGAAATAAATGGCAGGATGATGGCGACCGATGGCCCGAGATTGTTCACAATATGCAAAACCGAATTGGTATTAACACAGGCCAAATGGTGACCGGGAATATGGGTTCGAACATGCGCATGAACTATACCATGATGGGCGATACGGTAAACCTGGCCGCTCGCTTGGAGGCATCCGCCAAGCAGTATGGAGTGTATATACAAGTAGCAGATGAATCTTACAAAGCATGCAAAGATAAATTCATCTGGCGCGATTTAGATTATGTTATTGTCATGGGGAAAACGGAACCAGCTCAGGTTTTCGAACTAATTGATGTGGCGGGGAATATGCCGCCAGGCTATGATAAAATCCTTCCGGCTTACCATGAAGCACTGGCTCTCTATCGTAATCAGGAATGGGACAAAGCGATTGAGGCGTTCAAGGCTTCGGAAAAACTAGAAGACATGTTCCCAGGGAGAAAAACCAATCCAAGCCGTATTTATATTCCACGCTGTGAACATTATCGCGATAATTCTCCTGGTGATGACTGGGATGGTTCCTGGGCTCTTACAAAAAAATAATCCCATTTTTTATTGATGAATTTGCCATTTTATTCGGCTGATGACGTTCAATCATCTGTTTCCATGACAGATGCAATTGAAGCCATGAAAGAGGCCTTTACGGCCTTAAGCAGTGGTACAGCCATTGTCCCAACCCGTCTTAGTCTTGATATGCCGGATCAACATGCCCTCCACCTGTCCATGCCTGCTTATATCGCGGGCGGGAAATACATTACTGTTAAACTTGTGAACGTCCATTATGATAATCCACAAATGGGTTTGCCATTGGTTAATGGTATTATCGTAGTTATGGATGCGGAACGCGGCGAACCGATCGCTTTAGTAGAAGGAAAATCGGTGACTGCTTTACGAACTGGTGCAGGTTCTGGTTTGGCCACCGAACTGCTTTCCAGGAAAGAATCAAAAAAGGCAGTCATCTTTGGCGCGGGAGAGCAAGCAAAAACTCAGATCGAAGCTATTTCTTGTGTTCGGGAATTAGAATCAATCAAAGTAATCGACCCTTTGGAGGAAAAAATATTGGCCTTTTGTAAAGGATTAGACCCATTGGTTCAACCTGGGAGCTTACAAGATCTAGAAAATGCTGATATTATTTGCACGGTGACCACACAAGAAAAACCATTATTTGATTACAAACAGATCAAAGCCGGTGTCCATATTAATGCCATAGGATCCCATAAACCAGATACAAGGGAACTACCCACTGCACTGATTCAAAATTCCAAAGTATATATTGATCATCTACCAGCGAGCAAAGTTGAGGCAGGTAATATTCTTATCCCCATTTCGGAAGGGGTTTATAATTGGAATAAGATAGCTGGAGAACTGGGACAGTTAGTGGATGAAAAGATTGATGGTAGATCAACAAAATCAGATATTACTGTTTTTAATTCGATTGGTAATGCAGCGCAGGATTTAGTTATAGCTGCGATGGTGCATGAAAATTTTTTAAATAAATGATTAATCCTGTTTTAAGTTTCCGAAAAAGTTAACAATTTCGGGTATGGATATTGTTACATCGGCCGCCCTTTTGATTAAGGGCGGCCGTTTTTTTTTAACTTCTAATAAATATTTGCTTTAATGGTGTTGGGTCGAATGAATTTTGGTTTGACCCAAATTTTAGTTTCATGTTTTATTTGTTCTAGCCCTGGTTTTCATTTTATAATTAATAGAAGGCGATTAGAAATTATTTAGCCATGAAAAAAAAGAAACCAGCCGTTTTGTTATTAGAGGATGGTCGATCATTTAAAGGGATCGCATTTGGCCATATGGGTGAAACGACTGGTGAAGTGTGTTTCAATACTGGTATGTCCGGCTACCAGGAAATATTAACTGATCCTTCCTATTGTCAGCAGATTGTTACAATGACAGCACCCCATATCGGGAATTATGGTGTTAACCCGGAAGACATCGAATCGA
>DTTO01000048.1 GCA_012964665.1 Fidelibacterota bacterium | reverse complement strand
TTGTGCCCGCGGGAGGATTCGAACCCCCGACCAAGTGATTAAGAGTCACCTGCTCTACCAACTGAGCTACACGGGCAAAAGTTAAATATGAAATTATGGTGTTTATGGAGGGGCAACAAAAGAAAAATTGATATCTAAAGTATTACTTTAGGTGTTGCAATAAAAAATTCTAAAAAATATTAAGATTCTCTATTGCCTTCAATTTTTCTGTGCTATTATATTGGTATACCTCTTTGGAGGGATTCATTAATGAATTCGAATTAAAGAGGTTGGCAAATGAGAAAGTGATAGGGCTCTGGGTTGGCGTTCAGAGCCTTAATTTCGGAAATTAGCCGCAGTGTTTTCATTGATTTATTGATGATTCTGCGGCATTTCCTTTTTTAGGAGTAAATTCACAAAGATTTTTGACAATGGGGGCGAACGGTTTCGACGGAATATGCATCGTGGAAAATGGCATGTCGAGGTCCAGGCATCTCGTAAATCACCTGGAAAAACCATAAATGCCGATTACGGCTACATGGCCGCTGCTTAATTAAGCTGGCCCGTCCTGGATTTGGTGCGCCTATGGCCAGGTCTAAGGGCGTCAATTTCATAGGCTGGTTCTGAATGTTGTCTGTGATTTCAGAATGAGACTTTAACAGACTTTGCCCATAATGGCTGTGTCAATGGGGCAGTTATGGGTGAGCCAAATCCGTTTGACTATACATGTAGATGTTTTCCGGGATTCTATTTCGGACGGGAGTTCGATTCTCCCCGCCTCCACCAATTATATAATTTATCTATAATGGTTTTTTACCATTAATGATAAACTTCAGTTCAGAATCGATCCAAGCGAGTGATTACATTTTATCTGGTGCTGAGATTCCCAGTAGATCCAATCCATTAGCTAACACTGTTTGTGTTGCACTTACGAGTGCAATGCGTGCGTTGGATAGGTCTATATCTTCAGTAATGACATGACACTCAGAATAGAATTTATGAAAACGGTTTGCTGTGTCATGCAAATAGTTAGCGATCAATTGGGGTTCAAGTGTTTGAAGGGAATTCTCTATAATTGTTGGGAACTGGTCCAATTTTTTCAGCAGCCTAATTTCAGCAGGATGATTTAATAATTTTGCGTTATAATTAGATTGATATGAAATGCCTTTGGATTCACCATGTTTTATAATATTGCAAATTCTCGCATGGGCATACTGTAAATAATAAACCGGATTTTTTTCTGATTGATCTGCTGCTAGGTCCAGATCAAAATTCAGATGAGAATTCATTCCGCGCATGATAAAAAAGTATCTTACCACATCAGGGCCAATTTCTTTCGTTAATTTTTCTAGCGTAATAAAATCTGCTGTTCGAGTAGACATCTTCACCTTTTTACCACCTTTAATTAAGGTGACAAATTGGTGAATCAAGACTCGGATATTTTCAGTATCATAATCCAGAGCATTCAAGGCAGCCAAAATATCAGGGTAGGTTCCCATATGATCTGCACCAAAAATATCGATAATGAGATTAAAATCTCGTTCGAGTTTATTTCGATGATAAGCAATATCGGGTAATCGATAAGTAGGTTCCCCGGTACTTTTGATCAAAACGCGGTCTTCGTCCATCCCGATTGCAGTACCTTTGAACCATGTTGCACCATCAGTCTCATAGATCAGGTCTTTGTTTTTTAAATCAGAAATGGTTTGGTCAATTGCACCATCATCATAGAACGTTTGCTCATTAGAAAAAACATCATGATGAATATTTAATTTTTTCAGTGATTTGCTGATGTCTTCAAAAATGATCTCTTCAGCCTTTTTTTGGAATATGGGATCACCATGCTCAATATTATCACCTTTTTCAGAACGAATTACTTCAGCAATATCAACAATATAATCTCCTTGGTATCCATCGGATGGGAGATCAGTATTGAAATAACGTGCTTCAACAGATTGACCTAAAATGCGCATTTGTCTGCCAGCATTGTTATAATAGTATTCCTTGGTTACATCGTAACTGTTCCATTGCAGAATACGTGCGACACAATCGCCCAAAACAGCCTGTCTGCCGTGACCGACTGTGAGTGGACCAGTTGGATTCGCACTTACAAATTCGACATTGGCTTTTTTACCTTTTCCTGTAATGCCTCGTCCAAAGTTCTGATCTGAAAGGATTTGGGCTAAAGTTTGATAATAATAGCTTTGACCAATTTTGAAATTGAGAAACCCCGGTGGAGTAACGGTGATCTCATCGATTAAACCCTTTGGTAATTTCAAAGTATCTTTGATATCATTTGCAATCTGGATTGGATTTTTTTGCACATCCTTGGTAAGTGTTAAAGCTAAGTTGGATGAGAGATCACCAAAATCCGGGTTATTGGGTGGAGATAGTTTGATGTCCCGCTCAGGTAACCCAAGAGCAGAAAGAGAATCAGCCAGTGCTTGAATCAGTTGTAGTATAATTGTCATCGGTGTATTCAGATGTCGGGGCATCAGCCCAGAGTTTCTCTAAATTATAGTAATTTCGTTCTGTAGTACGAAAGATATGTACAATCACATCAATGTAATCTAAAAGAACCCAATTCAATTGTGTATATCCTTCGATTCGTATTGGTTTATGATCTGTGTTTTTACGAATAGAATCTGCAATGGCCTTCACTTGAATATCCGTATCAGCTGAACAAATGACAAAGTAATCTGTAAAACTCGTAAGTGCTTTCACATCAATACTAAGGATATGTTCTGCTTTTTTATCAAGCGCAAACTGTGCAATTTGTGTTGCCAAATCACTAGAAGCGGCAACAGAAGCAGGTAAAGGGTCTGTCAAATCAATAAGTTAATTATTTAAATAGGATTGAATCGGTGAAATCGATAAATAATCTTTTCCAATAATCAAGGTCAGATCAACATCTACATTTGGGTCAGCTGACGTGATTACTTTTTCCGGGTTATTAATATCGAAATCCAATACAGCAGCAACATATTTCATTCCATCGATATTTTCATTCCTTTGGATAAGAATGGTTTTCTCATATTCAAAATGATCTGCATTTTCAGAACGAACCACATCCACACGTTCATTCCTTAATAATTGTGAAAATTTTGCTGCTAGCCCTGGCTCACCGCAGCCATTTAAAATTTCAATTTCAACATCCATAAGAGGATTCGCGTCATAGATTTCAGTTGCTAACTTGGGGGTGTCAGAAAGGGATGGGAATTTAACTTCTATGGGGACACCGCCTTGGGTTTGTCTTCCAGAAAATGAAAAAATGAAAGCAACTAACAACAAAGACATAACAGCAATTGCTGTATTGATTAAACCTGTACGCTGAGCTTTCCCTCTGGATTTTTTACGAGGTGTTGAAAATAAGTTGGCTGATTTACGACGTTTTAACTTGGCCACTAGCGCGTATGATATAGGCGAGAGTATGGTCTGGCAAAGCCGTATCGGGGATAATTATCCATGCTGAATTTTACAGATAAATTTTCCATGGGTTGATAATCTAAACTGGCACCATAGTATAGCTGAGATCCGCCGAATCCGTTTTTTGCATAAGGATTAACACCACCCATGGGTGAGGATAAACTAAACTGAGTAGAAAGCCTTAAATTATCCCTCAGCATATAATTCATTTGGCTGGTATAGGCACCAACGGTCATGGATTGACCACCCGAACTCATCATACTCATTCCAAAGCTGTGATTCATGGAAAATCGATTAAAGTCAAGCAAGGACAAACCTTGGGCATGAGATAATCCCCGGCTGTTTACTGGAATAGTCTGAGTTGGCACATCCGAACGAAATTGACAGAGCGCCAAGGCCGAGAAAACAACCAGTGCAGTAATTCCTTTAATGATAGGCTTCATAAGCATGCTTAAGATACAAAGAATTGAATATATTTGTTCCAGCCAATTTTAGATTAATTCCGAACATCTATCATAGCGCCGCCAAGGCACTCATCGTTCTGATAAAAAACAATGGATTGGCCAGGGGTAATAGCAAACTGAGGATGATCAAATTTCACCGTGCAGCGGTCTTGTGTTATGTGTGTAATCTCACAGTTTTGGTCTGCTTGGCGATAACGGATTTTTGCAGAAAGACCTGATAATTTTTTAGGAAGAGATCCACCAATCCAATGAACTTGATTGGCTTTTAATTCCTGGTGAAAAAGAGCGGGATGATCGTGACCTTGGGCAACAATGAGACTATTTCGACTCAAATCTTTATCAGCCACAAACCAGGGTGCTTCCTTTTTTCCATAACCACCACCAATACCTAGCCCTTTGCGCTGTCCCATGGTGTAATACATCAGGCCATCATGCTGACCGCAAACTTGTCCATTAATTGTTTCAATTGTCCCCGGTTCTGAGGGAATATATTTTTTCAGAAAATCTTTGAAAAACTTTTGTTCCCCAATAAAACAGACACCGGTACTATCTTTTTTCGAATGATTCGATAGACCGGAATCTCTTGCTATTGTCCTCACATTAATTTTGTCAATTTTTCCAATTGGAAACGAACTTTTTGATAGCGCGTCCTGCCCGAGCAAATAAAGGAAATAACTTTGATCTTTATTCTGATCAAGACCTTTGAGCAGTTTAAATTGACCATTGGATTTTTCAATCCTTGCGTAATGACCTGTGGCAATTTTTTTGGCACCTAACTCCAATGCATAATTCAAAAAAGCTTTAAACTTGATTTCACGGTTACATATCACATCGGGGTTTGGGGTGCGGCCTTTTGCATATTCGTCAATAAAATATTGAAATACACCATCCCAATATTCCTTGGAAAAATTGACGCTGTGAAGCGGCAAACCTAAATGGTCACAAACAGAAAGAGCATCTTTGTAATCTTCTTCGGCTGCACATTGACTATCGTCATCTCCTTCCCAGTTTTTCATAAATATGCATTCAACATTATAACCTTGTTTTTGCAGCAGGAGTGCTGTGACCGAACTGTCCACTCCGCCACTGATACCAACAATAATTGTTTCAGCCACGGGTAATTGAGCCGAGTGTTTTGGCCAGACGAATCACATCTTCTTCCGTATTTTCACGGCCAAAACTGATTCGAATGGTAGATATATTTTGTTCTTCAGGAATGCCAATTGCTTCCAGGATAGCAGAAGGTTGGATTGATCCAGAACCACAGGCAGAACCACTGGAGACTTCCATGTCTTCCCGTTCTAACTTGGCTAAGAGTATATCGCTACGATTTCCAGGAAAAGAAGCGCTTATCACACCGGGTAAATGATGATTCGGACACCCGTTGATTATTACCTTGTTACACTCCTGATTTAATTGGGTGATAAAAGTTGATTCCAAATTTTCGAGATGTTCCTTACGCTTGGTTAAATTTTCCGATGCCAACCGTACAGCTTCACCCATACCTGCGATTCCAGGAACATTTTCGGTACCGGCACGAAGGTTGTTTTCCTGTCCACCTCCAATGACGAGCGGATGAAGCGGCGCATCCTTTCTTTTGTACAAAAAACCGACACCTTTTGGTCCATAAAGTTTATGGGCTGAAAAGCTCATATAATGTGCTTCAACTTCCTGGACAGATAAAGCAATTTTACCCAGCACTTGTACCGTATCTGAGTGAAATGGGATTCCAACAGATTTCGCTGTTTCAATTAATGATATTATTGGTTGAATTGAACCTACTTCATTATTGGCCATCATGATTGAAATCAACCCCGTATCAGATTGTATTAAGTTTTTTAAATTGTCCGCATTAACTCGTCCGTGACTATTCACAGGAATAATTGAGTAAGTGATTCCCAGTGGTTCGAGGTGATTAAGTACCTTTAAAACAGCTGGATGTTCGATTGCAGAAGTTATGACATGTTTTTTCTCAGTTTGTGTTAGTGTCCATAAAACCATATTATTGGCCTCTGAACCGCCTCCTGTAAAAATAATCTCAGAAGGAGAAGCATTAATTGCTGATGCAATTTGGTTTCGGGCTTTTTCTATAATTGCTCTGGATTTTCTTCCAGAAGAGTGTGTACTGGATGGGTTACCAAAATGATTTTTTGATACAGTATACATCTTTTCCAATACATCCGGGTGAATTGGTGTTGTTGCGCAATGGTCGAAATAGGGCATGATATTTTGATTTTTATAATAAAGAAATTAAGGGAGAAAACGTTTGACCTTAAAGGTCGTTTCGAATCGAAGCGTAGCGGACTGTATTTTGTAAATTTTGGTAAAATGGCGGCTGGCGCTTCTCCAATAAATCAATGGTACCAGATTGATTATAATCATATCGATTTACATCCCAATTAAATGAATCTCCTACGGTAAGGAAGGCAACAGCACCACGGGGGTCTTCATCAAATGGTAATCCTGTGGCACCTTGGCAAAGGATTGTTAAATTTTCTTTAGTTTCATTACGAGGTGTGTGCACGTGGCCATGCACAAAAATAAATTGTTCGATTTCCGGATGGGCTATGGCCACATGATTACGCCAGGCCAAGGCTTCATCCATAGAAGGTGGTTGATCATCCCTTTGATACCAAGCATGGGTAAATTCAACTAAAGTTTTCCCCACAATTTCACGATGCGCAATGCGCATAGCCGAACAAAATGTCACGCCATCTTCACCCAATTCATTTGCAGTCCATTCTTCATTGGCGACAATTGCCTTACATATTGGATCATCAGGTGACATCCCTTCAAGGTTTGGCCGTTCTTGGGTCCATAATTTTTCTAGCAGGTAGCGATCGTGATTTCCACGAACAAAAATACATCCCGAAAGGGATTGTAAAATATTTAATGTGTTCACAGGGTCAGGGCCAAGGGCAAAACAATCCCCAAGACAAATGAGTTGATCAATATCATTACGATCATTAATGATTGAAATGGCGCGTTTCAAAGATTCTACATTAGAATGCACATCAGTGATTATGGCAAAGGTTTTTGAGCCCATGGTGAATGAATATACATGGCCTTTTTATGAATGGGCAAGTTTTAAACATTTTTTTCCATCTTAAATATTATGAACTTGGAGTAAGCTAGCTAGTACATTTAAAATTATCTTCGTTATGACAAATGATTCTGTACTGATTGTTGGATCCATTGCACTTGATTTAATCGAAACGCCCTACGAGCGTAAAGAAAACGTGATAGGCGGTTCAACCACCTATGCATTAATCGCAGCCAGCAAAAGCGCACCTGTTTCGGTAGTAGGCGTTGTTGGGGATGACTTCCCAAAAAAAGGAATGGACCTTTATAAAAAATATGCTCATAATTTAAATGACCTAAAAATTGTATCTGGTAAAACCTTTCGATGGGGTGGAAGATATCGTGAAAATTGGGATGATCGTGATACCATTTATACTGAATTAGGTGTATTTGAAAGTTTTAATCCTATCCTTTCTCCCTCAAACCAAAATCGTTCTCATATCTTTCTGGCTAATATTCATCCTGATCTACAGCAATTGGTGATTGACCAAAATAAAAATCCAGATGCTCTTATTGTAGTTGATACAATGAATTTGTGGATTAATACTGCCCTTGATGGGTTAAAAAATGTACTTTCTAATTCACATATTTTATTGATTAATGAAAGTGAAGCAGCTATGCTTACGGGGCAGAATACAATAACCTCATGTGTTAGGGCACTCCAAGATAAAGGTCCGCAAATAATAGTCATCAAAAAAGGCAGTAAGGGAGCCATTTTGTTTTCAGAAAAAGATCAAATAACAATTGATGCTTATCCAATAGAGCAAGTAGTAGACCCGACTGGTGCTGGTGATACTTTTGGTGGCGGTTTTATTTCTTGTCTTGCAAATGGAGAAACTATGGATGAAGCGTTAATTAATGCTTCGGTTTTAGCCTCTTTGTGTGTGGAAGGTTTTGGGACAGGTGCCGTTTTAGGGGCCAATAAAAAAGAGATAACACTTAGAAAAAACTACCTTCGGGATCGGATACGCTAAATCCTTGCTAAGGTTTTGCTCTTCTACTAATTTCACAGGCTATTTTTAGACGTTAATAAATAGGGGAATTCATGATTATTAAAATTCATAAACAATTATTATTGACCTCACTTATTTCCCTGATGGTATGGGGCTGTGGGAGTTCTCCAGAATACACTACTGCAAAAATGAGAATTGAGAAAGCAGACTGGGTCCAAGCTGAGGAATATTTGGTTAAAGCACTTGAAGTAGAACCGGATAATCCAGAAATCCCGGTTCAACTGGGTTACCATATTCATGCCAAGCAAGGTAATTGGGCACAAATGAATGAAATGTTTGAACGTGCATTAAA
>DTTO01000047.1 GCA_012964665.1 Fidelibacterota bacterium | reverse complement strand
TTATTTGTCATATTACTCTATTCAACCGTTATCGGCGAATTTAATTTAAAAAAACGAATTGAATCTGAAATAAAATCATTGATTAATGGAGCTATATGTTGCGGTATTTTGTGAGCAGCATCATAACATTCCAAATAAACCATGTGTCCCCGCTGCTGGAAAAATTTATATGCCTTTTGACTTGCGCTTACATGGATAATTTCATCCTGGTTTCCGTGAAGAAGCAATATAGGAGTTTCTTTACTTTCTTCCGTCGCTTCTTTGCCTAAAATATCCATGAATTTTATAAACCCTGCTATAGGTATAATACCTCCGATCGAATAAGGAAGTCGAAGTGCGATTTCCATTGATAAACTGGCTCCCTGGGAAAAACCAATCAAATAAATATCTTTCAGATTAAAGCCTTCAGATTGAATGTCATTCAGGAGTTGGTCCATCCCCAGCCAGGTTTTTTCAATCTCCCATCCTTTTTCATCATTGCCGCTGAACCATGTATATCCTTTTCCTGTATCTGATGCATAAGGTGCCCTTGGAAACACCCATTTTGCATCATCGATTTTTATCATTTTTGCCACCGGTTCAAACATATGTTCATTGCCGGTCCAACCGTGTAGCCCAATAATAATCTTTGTTGGCTGTTTGGACGAACAGTAAGTACTGGTTATTAGTTTATTATTGGCAGCAGCAGTCATCGACAATTGTTACCGAATTTACGTTCAGTTCCTCTTCTAGAATATAGGCCCGGAGGCAGACTCCTACATCTACACCTTTCAATTGTGCTAATCCTTCGTATTTTGTTAAATCGCTAGCAGTGACCTCCATGAATACGAAACCGCCAAACACATCGCCACAGTTATTGCATTTGGCATCACTATCGCAAGATATTATATAAAAGGATAATAGAATTGTTAAGTACCAGTTTATATAATACAGCTTTTTCATGAATAATGACTAAAAGTTGGCTTCCGCGGTTAAGACCCATTTGGTATTTCCTGGTGTGCGGCTAGGCTCAAGTCGATACAGTTCGCCCGTAGCTGTATCCAACATGTAATGCCAATGGGTTCGCTCGATTTGAAATGACTGCAGTTGAAATCGACCTGCAGCTTTATCTTTTCCCAGTTGATCCTGTACATAAGTATCCAGTTCCTCCATGATTGTATTCAGGCTATCATCCTGCGCCTGTGTTGCACCAATCATAGTAAGAATCATAACTGAAATCATAAGGCCGCTGATTAAGCCAGTAATGTATCGTTTCATATTAACCTCCCTTGGTTAAGATCCAATAGTGCGCTCGGCTTCATAGTCTGCCATGCGCTGAACAAAATCATCTTCATCCTCTGCTTGTAGCAGAGGACTGATTGAAATGTTTTCATTAATAGATATGGTCATTTTGGGTCCATAGTCATGCCCGGGATAAATGATGATGTGCCCAGGTAAATTTAATATTATATCATAAACTGAACGATAGAGCTGACGCGTATTACTACCTGCACTGACTGTTCTGCCGGTACGGCCAACGAAAAGAGTATCACCGGTAAATAGTATACCGTCAAATAAATAACAGACGGAGTCAGAATAGTGCCCTGGTGTATGCAGAATTTCTAAACTGAGTTGCCCAACAGTAACGATATCGCCGTGCTTCACAGGACGTTTCAAGGTGGATTTAACTTTATTTTCCGAATCTTTATAGATCATGGTTATCAGATTTGGAAAAGCCTCAACATACTCATCCATATATGCCGTATGATCACCATGTGTGTGTGTGATGAATAGAGCAATCAATCCTTTCTTGCTCATATATGAATCAATTTGTTTCAGAGGTACAGCTGCATCCACTAAAAACTGGTTACCGGTGCGCATGCAAGTTACTAGGTAGGTGAGGTTGTCATCATAACCGCCCTTAAATGTTCGAACTGAATAATCTGTTTCAGGCATTACATCAAGAATTTAAATATCTTTTTCCCGAGAAAGGATTCTCTTTTTTGGAACAATTATTTCTCAGTGATATTAACAAACAATAAGGACTAAATTGATAGCCATTATGGAAACAAAACAGATCGCCGTTTATCTCATTATTGCCGGAGGTGTAATCCTGGTACTAAAATTTTTCACTGCAATCATTAGCTTTATCATGAGTGATTTTCTGTTGGGATTAGGATTCATTCTACTTTTGGCTGGTGCGGTAGTTTTAGCACTGAAATTCATAAAAGAAAACAGGGACGATGCCAAGGATGAGCCATTTCGGGGGATTGATCAATGATTATTGCAACAACCGAATCCGTAGCAGGATATACTATCACTGAACATTTAGGTACCGTTATTGGTAATACCATCCGGGCTCGTCATTTGGGAAAGGATATCATGGCGGGGTTTCGAACTATTATAGGCGGTGAGATTAAGGAATATACAGGTATGCTTTCTGAGTCTCGAGAACAGGCCCTCATAAGAATGCAGGATAAAGCCAAAGAACTTGGTGCCGTTGCAGTGGTCGGTGTGCGTTTCCAAACATCCATGATATTGTCCGGTACTGCAGAACTTTTAGTATACGGTACTGCAGTTAAATTGGCGCGCCAGTAATTAAAAAAAAGCCTCCTGGTGGTGGCTTTTTTACTCTTGTTTATTTCTTTTCCGAATCAAAGAAATCATCTTCAAGTAATATCTCAAATTCAATTTTCTGTTTTTGCAATCTATCGATTAAAAGCTCCGCTACTTCTATCTGTTGATTGGTTGGTTTGAAGTCTGCGCCATAACGAGTGAGATCGCTGGCCAGGGCGCATAACCGCCCGTAAATCTTGTTAGGATTTCGGAAAGCATCTTCACGAGCGCCAGTCAATTTCACATCAAAAAGATTACTTTCAACTTCATATAATTGTTGATCTAACTGAGCAGCTCTTTCCTTTTTTTCAAAGGTATTTTCATAATCATTCTGGAGGGAATAGCGAATTTCTTCAATTTTATTAATTAGGTCAACATTATTGTTTATTGCCGATCGAAGTGTCATTAAATACTTGAACTGGGCTTTGATATCTTTTAGGCTTCCAGCTGTATTGGGATCTTTAAGCACCTGAAACGTCTGGCTGTATTCTTTCCCATCTACATTTAAAACTGCTTGATAATCTCCAGGAATGGCTTTAGGCCCCAGTTTTCCATTATTTACATCAATATCCCAGGTACGCAGTGTCCGCCATCCATCATCATTGTAAGTTACCCAGTCCACACCATCTGGATTAACTCTCAGCTTAGGGGTGTTGGTTCTTTTATACCTCAAATCCCACATGATGCGGTTTACCCCTGCGGTGATTTTACGAGGGTCAATATTGCGGATTACATTTCCGCTCAGATCCTGAATTGAAATTGTTACCTCTTGACTATTTGTATCTGGCAGGAAAAAATCAATGTTGGCTCCATAAGATGGATTCTGGCCACGAATCAGACTAGTGCCATCATTTTTCATGCTTTGAATTTGCTGAAAACGATAAGCATCTTGTATCGGCATGAAGTTCACTTCATTTTGATTGCTATTGGCCATTTCGCGAAAAGGACTAATATCATCGAGAATATAAATACCGCGTCCATAGGTACCGATGACCATATCATCAAAATGCTCTTGAATAGTGATCCAGTAAACAGGTGCAGGGGGAAGGTTATTATTAATTTTGGTCCAGTATTCACCGCCATCTACGGAAACATATACACTGTTGTCCGTACCAGCATAAAGAACGCTTTCCTGTTTAGGGTCTTCCTTCACTACATGGACAAAACTGGAAAATGATTTTGGAATATCCGCACTGATTTTCTTCCAGGATTTTCCATAATCTGTTGTCTTATAGATATATGGGTCAAAATCACCCATCTGGTGGAAGTCCACAGAAATATATGCTGTTTTCGAATCAAAGCGGGAAGCTTCAATATTGGAAATCGTACCCCATGGGGGCATATTAATATTTTCAGATAAATTTATCCATGTGCGACCACCATTACGGGTCAGGTGAACCTGCCCATCATTACTACCTACCCAGATCAATCCCTGTTTTAAAGGAGATTCATTAATTGCAAACAGGACACTGCCATCAAATGTCATAAGATTATCAATGGCAATACCGCCGGAACTTTGTTGGTGGCTTTTGAGGTTGAGCGTCAGATCGGGTGAAATAACTTCCCAGCTTTGGCCAAAATCAGTGCTGCGATGGACATATTGACTACCAACGTATACGGCGTGTTTTTTATGTTTTGAAATATGAATGGGAAAGGTCCAGTGCCAGCGATATTTTAGATCTTTTGGCGCCCAGCCATAGGCAGCTTCCGGCCAGACTCTCACATTGCGGGCGTGACCAGTGCGTACATCGTAAACCTCCAGGCCTCCATCATAACAGCCGGACCAGATGATATTATTATCATTGGGGTCCGGTATGCCGAAACCAGATTCACATCCTCCAAATGCCCGCCAATGGCCCAGTGATATTCCCCGCTCGCGGCTGTTACTGGGTCCACGGTAAGAATATCCGTCTTGACGGTTGCCATAAACGTTATAAGGAATTTGATTATCTGTATGTGCGTGGTACATCTGGGCGATAGGCAAGACCACCCGCTTAAAGGTTTTGCCGTCATTGGCAATACTGGCGCATCCGTCATGAGCAACCATGATACGATTTCCGTCTTCAGGATCGATCCAAATGTCATGGTTATCTCCACCAGCACGATAACCTGATTTAATCGTTTTTCCTCCATCTTCAGACACGCTAAACTGGACATCAAGGAAATATACCTTCTCAGGATTATCTGGAGCTACAGCGATACGCATGTAATAAGGTGCCCGCTCTGCCAGGGTGTGATTCCGGCTTACCAGTTTCCAGGATTGACCCCCGTTATCCGTTCGATACAAACCAGGATGTGCTTCTTCGCACAAAGCATACATAACATTTGAATTGCTTTTCGAAATTGCAATGGCCACTTTGCCTACAGGATTACCCCTGCCGCCAGGCAAACCGTTTTTATCCTGCCGGTTCCATGAATCGCCTCCGTCACGGGAGATAAATACTCCGCCTGATTCACCACCGCTATTGAGTCCCCAGGTATTGATATGTATTTGCCACATAGCAGCCAGCAAAACACTTGGATTATTTAGGTCAATAGCAATATCAATACCACCAGTGTTTTCATCGACAAACAGCACCTTGTCCCAAGATTTACCACCATCCATTGTGCGGTATATCCCACGCTCTTTCTGTGGTCCGTGGGTATGTCCCAGAGCCGCTACATAGACGATATCCTCATTGTCCGGATGAGTTACAATGCGGGCGATGCGTGCAGTTTTTTCCAACCCCATTTTGGCCCAGGTATCACCACCATCGGTAGATTTATAAATTCCGTTACCAATGGCATGGGCCGGACGTATAAGAAAGGTCTCGCCGGTACCAGCCCAGATAACTTTTGGATTTTTTTGGTAAACAGCCAAAGCACTAACGGAAGATACATCCTGATCATCGAAAATAGGCTGCCAAGAAATACCGTTATTTTGGGTGCGCCATAACCCGCCAGATGCAGCGCCAATATAATATGTGTTATGGTCACTAGATACACCAGCTGCGGCAATAGCACGGTTCCCATCTGGGCCGATAAAACGGAATTTCAAATTCTTGAAATGATCACTATTTAGTTCGCCAGAAAAAGTAAATGAAAATAGGATAGAAAAGAGTAATAATAATTTTCTCATATGAACCTCAATCTGAAATGAAACGGAAGGAAATATACGAAAAAGCTTTACAATTTAGGGCTTTAGATTATAGAGGGGAGTACCCCGGACAGGATTCGAACCTGTGGCCTACGGATTAGAAGTCCGTTGCTCTATCCAGCTGAGCTACCGGGGCTAAGGTACTGAAAACAGTGGCAGAAAATTAAGATCTTCGAGTGTGGCATAATAAGTCAAAAAAAGGTAAAAAATCCTCCTCGGAGTCTCCTCGAGAAAATTGTTGCATTTTATAGAGGAGAAATCGTACACTTCACGACGAGAACTGACAAATAGTAAAAAAGACAACATACTAAAGGAGGTCAATACTATGGGTGAAGTCGTAAGATCAACGGGAGTCTCAAAAGAATCCGGTTACTTATATTACCTCGGAAAAGACGGTAATGTATGGCGTTCAAAGATGGCCCGCGCTGGCAAAGGCGGCGGCAATGCTGAAAAAGTAGCAAGTGCCGGGGTCACACGAGAATCGGGTTATCTCTACTACATTGATAAAGGTGGAAACGTGGCTCGGTCCCCTATGGCCAGAGGTCGTAAATAACCATTTAAATCCTCGATAGAAAAGCCCCCGTATTTTGCGGGGGCTTTTTTGTTTCTAATCAAAATGCGAAAATTATTCATCACATTTTTTTTGATGTTTATTGCCTGCAGCGATTTTGGGACCAATCCAAAAGAGGAAGAGAATTTGGGAGAAATCAGTTATAAAAGTGATATTCAACCGATGTTGAATGCCACTTGTATTAACTGCCACGGGAATAAGGGTGGTCTGTCCATCAGTACATATAGTAATTTAATGAAAGGTACCAGCAACAACGGACCGGTCGTTATTGTCAATGATGGGGCTGGAAGTTTAATAGTGAGAAAATTACAAGGTGTAGCCTCGGGCAGTCGAATGCCTCCAGAACCGTTAAACAAATGGAGCGAGTCTAAAATTGAAACCATAAAAATGTGGATTGACCAGGGCGCAAAAAATAATTGATTCATCGATTAACCAAATATCATCATTTATTACTATTTTTTATTTTTATCTCGACACCGTTGTTGGCCATTCCCCGTTTTGCTCTGGAAAGCGGATCCTCGTGTATCTTGTGTCACGTAGATCCTTCTGGCGGTGGTCTGCGGAATGATTATGGCATCAGTTACGGTTTAGATGATCTTAGCTATCGGACACCAGACCGTTTATCCAGTTATTCTGGTATAATTTTTAGTCACTTTCAATTCGGGGGTGATATACGAATCCAGAGTGTTTCTAAACAAAAAGATGATATCCCAGTTGGGCTTGCTGTCTTTCCCATGCAGGCCAATATTCAGGTTAAAAATGAGGGTAAATATCACACCACCCTGGTTGAATTGGCCACCCTGCGAAAAGACGTTGGATTTCAGTTGCGAGTCAATAACCTGATTCCAAATGGATATTTTAAATTTGGATTATCTAAACCATCTTATGGTTTGAAGGTAGAGGATCATACCACATTTATCCGTGGAGGTAATATTCAATTGGTTCAGGGAAATCATCGGGAAGGGATGCCTTTTATCCCAACATTGGAGAATGTAGGATTAATGGAATTAGGCTTTTATTTTGGCGACACATTCATTTCTATTAGCCGCACCACTGATGGATACATATTGGGATCCACAGAAACCTATGTTGGACGCATTGAACACTATCGTTCCTTCCGTTCGTTTCAATCGGTGGCGGGGGCCTCATTTCTTTTTGAGGGTGATCTGCAAATGTTTAGTCTGTTTGGCGGTTTGTCCCGTGGGAACCTATCCTGGATGGGCGAAGTAGATGTAGCTGAGAATTGGATACTTGACCGATCTATCGCCAGTTACAGTGAATTCACCTGGCGCCTGAAAAAAGGACTTTTCCTAATGGGGCGAATTGATTTTTTCGATGAAAATATGGATTTTACTGAGGATGCAATTCGCCGTACCACTTTTGGACTGAATTACGTACCTTTGCCCTTTGTAGATATTAAATTCCAAATCAGATCTTCGCAATTAACGCAAGGAAAGCAATCGAAAGGATTGGAATTTTTATCCCAGTTACATTTATGGTTTTAGGAGGTTAGCCATGAAGAAAATAATCGTCATTTTTGGATTGCTAATTGGATTTTTAATTGCTCAAAAATCCGATTTAAAGAATGTGAAAGTATTGCCCTATAAAACAAAGCGTGAATTGGTCAAATTCATGAAATCAGTTGTAGCACCCGAGTTAGGTGTTAAATGTAATTTCTGCCATAATATGACCGATTATCCCAGCGATGAAAAGGATCATAAAAAGGTAGCTCGCCAGATGATGGCCATGGTACAAAATGCCAATAAAACTATGAATAATTTAAATTTCCATGAAATTTCCTGCTGGGTATGTCATAGGGGGAATGAACATCCCGATCACCCACCTAAAAAGAAATAGAATTTCTGATGAAACATACAAAATTATTTTTTCTCTTAATGCTTTTTTTGCTATTGACCAGTTGTACGCTACGCCAATCTGCACCTGTGATAGAAAGTATTGAAATTCCTATCGAAAAAGAAGTGATCCGACCTCAATTAGTTTCCAAAACAAGATCGGTATCTTCGCGGCCAGCATTAGTGCTCCAATCTTTACCAGAAGGATGGACTGTAGATCGACATCCCGTAGCCAAGTGGGGCATGAG
>DTTO01000046.1 GCA_012964665.1 Fidelibacterota bacterium | reverse complement strand
CCCTTCCGGATTCGATGATGTCTGCGTATCCAAAGGCAGATCCTCAGGTTCAGATTAGCCCTCGATTTGGTTTAGCTTATCAACTTGGTAATGCAGCTATTTTACATTTTAGTTATGGGCATTTTTTCCAAATGCCTCCTATGTATTCTTTGTACCAAAATCATTCATTTTTAGTTGCCCCAAGTGACCATGCAACCCTCATGGGAAATTCAGAGTTGAAAGCAGAAAAAACGATTACGTATGAAGTTGGTTTATGGCAAGAGTTGGCGCAAGGTATGGGGCTTGAGGTCTCATTATTTTATCGGGATATATATAACCTGCTTAGCACAAAGGTTATTAGCACCTATAACCAGATCGAGTATGGTCTTTATAGTAATAAGGACTATGGAAATGCTCGGGGATTAGAGGTCAAATTTGATTTTAATTCTGGACCGATTTCATCATGGATCAATTATACCCTCCAGTATACAAGAGGAAACGCAGATAATCCGACCCAGGCTTTTTCAAGATCAGGTGCGAGTATGGATCCAGTAAACCGTTTCATTCCTATGAGTTGGGATCAGCGTCATACTTTCAATGCTACAGTGGCATATATTAAACCAAAATATGGTGTTTCTGTCACTGGCTATTATAATTCAGGCTCACCTTATACTTTCTCGCCCATTGAAGAAAGCCGGTTGTCTAGGATCAATTTGTATCCAAATAATGACTATAGGCCGACAAAATATCATGCAGACTTTATGGCCTATTACAATTTGAAAATAACCAATAAGTATAAAGTGAAATTCAGGCTAGCAGTGTATAATGTTTTTGATCGCTTGAATGAAAACTGGGTGGACAGCCGAACAGGCCGGGCGTACACAGCGGTGATTAAGGATACGGACCTGGCAGGACATCGGAGTAATTTCAATGATTTTGAAGATCGCATTAAGAATCCTGCCATGTTCTCAGCACCACGTATGATCAAATTTTCCACAGGGATTAACTTCTAATGAAAAAGCTATCTTATATACTATTGCTAACTAGCCTTATATTTTCTCAAGGGAAAAAGTACGAGGGACCAGACGATCCTGCCGGCGACATTGCCGCCGAACGGGAAGGCTATATGACCGGGAATCGTGTATTTCTTTACTTTCGAAATAATACAGAGCTTTCTGATTGGCCAAAAGTAAATGTGTCCAGATGGCCCAACAATTTAGATGGGGTTAAAATGACAGATGGCATTGGTCTTTTAGTTGGCGCTAAAGTTTATATAAAAGACGATCCTACCACTCAAATCGATTCTGTCGTGGTTTCGGACCCTTTGGAAATTGGTGACGGAGAGGGGCTCCATAAATTGTATTTTCTACAAACCAGTTATCGGGAAGAAATGGATGTAAACCCTGCCGGTACATTTGAATATGGTTTTTATCCTGCTTTTGGTTATTTCAATGAAACCAGTGAATATCCGGCCATGAGTAATCGACCCAGTTCCTGGCCGCCCAATGGATGGCCTGCTACAGGTACCAGTACGAAATGGCCCGGTGAATGGGATGGGCGTTTTGGCCGTGGTGTTATCTATGCAGATTTGGAAACCTATTTTGTCGCCAATGATGCTCAGGATCAGGAATATCTGGAACTTCCAGACCGAGTACGATACTATCCTCGCAGGAATAAAACGATTGGTCAAATGCGTGATAATGTTACCATTGGTAAAGGAAATCCCTGGGGCGGTTTGGGTATTCGTGTTGAGACGCGAGGTTTTCAATGGAATAACCCCCAAGCCCGGGATGCGATTTTTTGGGAGTATAACATTGCAAATATTTCTGATTATGATTTGACTGAAGTGGCATTTGGTTACTGGGTAGACAATGCCATCGGTAACGATGGTATTGATGAATTGGCTTATTTTAATACATTGATTGACATGTCTTATTCATGGGATATAAATGGAATAGGACAAGGAGGATTACCGACCGGGACAATGGGATTTGCCTACCTTGAAAGCCCCGGATTGGCCTACGATGATATAGATAACGATGAGGATGGGCTTCTAAATGAAAAACGGGATAATGTAGCTACGACAAAAATAGGTCCAACTGATGGTATTTATGATGTGGATAAATTTTTATCATTTTATAAGTT
>DTTO01000045.1:5798-8574 GCA_012964665.1 Fidelibacterota bacterium | reverse complement strand
GTAAAATCATTATTGCTACCAGAATCAGATTGTTGTGTGTCAAGAACCTTATCGCTACAAGATATCAAACATAAAGCGAGTCCGGTCAAAACAACCTTTTTCATGAATTGCTGATATAGTAACAGATCAGATAGATTAAATAATTTGATAGTTTTATTCACTTTACCTCGGGAACAACGCACTGTAATTGTAAACTATTTCACAGACTAAAGTAAACAGTTTTTATGAGTCTTTTTATTTCGGTGAATTGAACATAAAGTATGGTTCATCTCTTGTGATTGAATTCAATCTCAAATAACTTCATCAGGCTAATGTTTTGTAGTATTAGCAAAAATCCACATATTTAAGGTTTATATGCCGAAGAAAAAAAAAGCAAAACTGCTTGTTTTAGATACGAATGTAATCCTTCATGACTCCAGCTGTATCCACCATTTTGAAGAAAATGACGTTGTAATACCCATTACCGTGCTGGAGGAATTAGATAATTTCAAACGGGGGAATGAACAAATCAATTTTCATGCCAGGGATTTTTTAAGAGACTTAGATGAAATCACGGGGGACCACTTATTTAAATCGGGTGTTTCTCTAGGTAAAAATCGGGGGAAAATCAGGGTAATTGTTAACCAAAAATGGGATGAGGGTTTACTGGAAGTTTTTCGCGAAGATATACCGGATATCCGAATTCTGAACACGGCGTTACGATTACAAAAACAGGAAAAATCAACCCCTGTCATCCTCGTCACTAAAGATACCAACCTGCGAATGAAAGCCAAAGCAATGGGTATCTTAGCACAAGATTATAAGACAGATAAAATTGAAAGTATTGAAAAAATATATACCGGCAAACGGCTAATTGAGAACCTGCCTACAGAAACAATAGATACACTCTATACCAATCCTTTTCATATTGATGCGGAAATGATCCCTGAAGTTGATACCCCCCTTCCCAATGAAAATTTCATTCTGCGAAATGCACATAAATCGGCGCTAGCGACCTACGATAGCGTTGAAAACCAATATCATAAAGTAGATAATAAACCAGCTTATGGTATCACTCCTCGGAATTCAGAACAGGCCTTTGCCATAGCGTCGCTCATCAATCCTGCAATTCAATTGGTGACCCTTTCTGGCAAAGCAGGAACGGGGAAAACACTTCTTGCCTTAGCTGGCGCTTTGGAATGCCGCAGCCAATATCGGCAGATTTATCTGGCGCGTCCAATTGTACCGCTCAGTAATAAAGATATTGGATATCTCCCTGGTGATGTCCAGTCAAAAATTGACCCTTATATGCAGCCACTTTGGGATAACCTGGGCGTCATTCGCCACCAGTTCAACTCAAGTGATCCCAAATCACAAAAAATAAATGAAATGCTGGAGCAGGACAAACTGGTAATTACACCGCTAGCATACATCCGTGGACGGAGTCTTCAGAACGCTTTCTTCATCGTGGATGAAGCTCAAAACCTAACCCCGCATGAAGTCAAAACAATTATTACACGGGCCGGTGAAGGAACCAAAATCGTTTTCACCGGCGATATCCATCAGATTGACCACCCCTATCTTGACAAACTGTCCAATGGTTTAAGTTATTTAATCAACTGTATGACAAACCAAAAAATCTTTGCCCATATTACATTGGAAAAAGGAGAAAGGTCATATTTGGCTGACTTGGCCAGTGACATACTTTAGTAGAAATAAAATCATGAGCGAGATCGATCAAGTTTCTATGGAAAACACGCTGAATTATAATTTGGACTCCTTCGGTTCGCTTACATTAGAAAAATTGGTCAAATGGACAAAGTTTGTAGGCATTATGAATATTATCACTGGAGCAATTTATTGCCTCACGCTTCTATTCTTTTCCATACCCACAGCAATTATGGGTGTAATTACCATTGTAATGGGTACAAAACTCACCAATGCCGCCAGTCATCTGCAATTTGCTGCACAAAATAAGGATGCGGTTAGTTTCGCAACCGCCATGGATCAGTTGCGAGCTTACTTTCTTATTAATGGCGTGCTATTCATTATCTTCATAGTGTTTATTGCACTGGGACTTATTTTCATCAGTTTCTTTGCCGGATCTTTACTGGATTTTTTCAATGAAAGTGGTTTTGATTATTCTGTGACCACTACCACTACTAAAATCCGATTAGACAAAATTGCAATTTTTTAAAAAGATTATTAATATTAAAAAAGGTGAGGCCAAAATGGTCCTCACTTTTTTCTTTTTCTCTTTCTTTACTGTCGCCATGGGAATGGTTGCGAAAACCGCCAGGGATGCCTATTTCCTGAGCCGGTTTGAAAAATCATTCCTGCCCCTCATGTTTTTGGCGATAGCCATTGTTATAGCTCCAACACTGACTTACTATACAAAATTGACGAATAAATTTTCCCCCAGGAAACTTTTCATTATGACCTGCTCTATATTTACGGGTTCGTTTATTTTAATTCAGCCTTTGATAAGCGGTTTTTTCATCCCTGTTGCTTATATCTGGGTTGAAATAGTTGTCGGGATTATGCTGATTCAATTCTGGACTTTTGCCAGCTCATCTCTTGAGCCTCAGCAAGCCAAGCGCTTGTTTGGCATCATCGGTGGTGGCGGTTCATTTTCAGTGATGCTAATCGGGATGAATCTTAAGCCATTTGTTAATGCATTTGGCACGGATGAATTGCTTTTTGTAGCTGCCGGATTTTTGATTATTGCGTCAGTCTTTGGTATTTTGTCCATACAATATTTCAATAAAATACCAGCGAAAAAAGGAGCTGCAAAAAA
>DTTO01000045.1:0-5698 GCA_012964665.1 Fidelibacterota bacterium | reverse complement strand
TTTTGTCCATACAATATTTCAATAAAATACCAGCGAAAAAAGGAGCTGCAAAAAAAGCTGCCAAAAAGAAAAAACGAAAAAAAGATCCTTTTATTATTGGAATTGGAACAATCGTTGCCCTTTCCGCAATTGTTTCAATGTTGGTGGATTACCAGTTTAAAATGATTGCCAGTTCCACCTACCCAAATGAGGCTGACCTGGTTGCCTTTTTTGGTTCCTTTTATTCGATAATGGGAGCGGCCTCAATCATTATGCAGTTTTTTATAACTGGACCTCTATTATCCAGGTTTGGAATATTAATCGGTTTATTGATTTTACCCTTTTTCCTTATTGCCGGATCAACTGCTTTATTGTTTTTTCCGGTTTTAATGAGTGCCAGTTTCGCTAAATTTTCAGATCAAACTTTTAAGTTTACTATTAACCATTCTTCCGTAGAACTACTTTGGCTTCCTGTCCCGGCCAACATACGAAAATATATCAAACCACAAATCGGCGGTACTGTTAAAGCAATCGCCGAGGGGTTGTCCGGTTTGCTTGTCTTTTTCCTTGTTAAAATAATTGAACTCCAATTCTTAAGTATCATAGCTCTTGGTTCAATAGTGGTTTGGTTATTTACCTCTATCCGCGTAAAGGCTAATTATGTGAAGCAATTACAGATAGCCATATCCAAACGACAAATTGATTTTGAAGATCTTAATGTGGATGTCCAGGATGCGGCCATGGTCAAAACCATTGAAGAGACCCTGTCTTCTAAAGATGAGATCCAACAGCTTTTCGCCCTTGAGATCATTGAAGGATTACCCCTTTCATCCTGGAAAGATTCATTGGGACGATTGTTTAAAGAGGGCAGTGTTGATGTTCGAAAACGTATTTTATCCATGGCCTGGGATGAAGAATTCATTCTATCAAATGAAGATATTATTGCTACCATGAAAAAGGACGATGCTGTTGCCATTGAAGCCATTATGGTTGCAGGCCGGAGAAAACTGACAGAAATATTACCAGATTTAGAACCGCTTCTTTCAGCTGATTCGCTGGAAACTCGTGCGGCCGCAGCGGCGGCAATACTTCAATTAGAGACTGGTCATACAGATAAGGCCGAATCTGTATTAATTGAAATGCTGGATAATGATGACGAATCAACTCAGGCAACAGCATTAAATAGGTTGGTCTATAATAACAGCATTCTACCCCAGGAAAAACTGATTGAGTTTCTCAAGAATGAAGGGTCTGTTATTAGTAATGTTGCTTTAACCATTGCAGAAAAACGCGAGGAACCGGAATTGATCCCTAGCATTATCACCAATCTGGATATTCCTAAAACCAGGTCCCAAGCGCAACTTACCCTCAATAAGTTTTCCGATGATTTAGTAATCGAAGAATTTGAAAAACTATTATCTTCTTCAAATCTAAGCCGCAAACTTCGTTTGGGAATTATTCGTGCACTTCGTGAATATCCAAATGATAAACCTATAGACATGCTATTGGACCAGTTGGACCAGTTGGACCAGGATGATCAGGATGTTTATAATGAAGTGGTTGATTCTCTTTTAACTATTGCACGGTTGCATCCATTTGGTGAAGAGAAAAAAGCAAAAATCACTGAAGAAATTCGTATGATTGCAAGCAGAGTTTACGCATTAAACGAAGCCATTAAATTAATCCCCGATGATGATAAAAAGTTTCTGATGTATGATTATCTGAATAATGAAATTCAAAATACATTGCCCACATTGTTAAAATTGGGTGTTATCGATGTTCCTGATACGCCTATTGAAACTTATATCCATACGGTTAAATCAGGTGACCCTGCCAAATTGCCATTTTTGCTGGAGTTTTTTGAAAACATTTTTTCCAAGGAAGAACGGGATATTATCAATCCCCTTATTGAACCGATTTCCTTAAAAGAACGAAGTCAGATCGGTCATTCGCATTTCAAGGATCTACCTAATAACCTAGATACGGTAATAACTGAATCGGTGTATTCGCCCAATAAATGGGAATCGGTGATTGCTTTGGATTATTTAATAAAAACGGAAAAAATGGATGTTTTCAAGGAATTAGATTGGAGTAATGTTCCTGTAACAAATGCAAACAAGGAATTGCTCACCAGAACAATTCAAAAAAATGGAACGAACCTTGAATTCATTTCGGTTGATCGTTTTAAATTAGAGGATATTGAACTGAATATGTATTCCACATTAGAAAAAACAATTATTTTAAAATCTGTTGATCTTTTTAAGACCATCCCCGCAGAGAATTTGTCCCGCATTTCTCAAATTACTGAGGAAGTACAATTTGAGGCAAATACACCCATCTTTGCAGAGGGTGACTACGGTGATTCTTTATTCATTGTGGTAAATGGAAATGTAAAAATCCACAAAGGAGATCATGAATTAGCGATGCTAGGTAAGGGAACATGTCTTGGTGAAATGGCTCTTTTGGATGATGAGCCACGCTCGGCAGATGCCACGGTTACAGAAGATTCAACTCTATTTAAAATCGAACAGGAAGGATTTTACGAGGTCATGGGAAGCCAAAGTGACATTATGGAAGGTATCATTAAACTACTCACTGGCCGGCTTCGTGATGCAAATGAAAAACTGATGACAAAGTAAACTTGGCTATCTACTTTATTATTCTTCTTTCTTAGGTATAACGTTTTTCATTTTTTCTTCCGTTTTGTCTTCTACCTTTTTTGATATTGATTCTTTTACTTTTTCTCTGGTTGCCGATGCTTTTTCTTTTACCGTTTCCACACCAGACTGAATTCCCTCTTTCAGCCTATCAACTGTTACATCCTGACCAGACCAAACCATATAGGCTACCCATAAAACCAATATAGCGCTCACTACTAAGACTAATTTGAGCAATTTTTTAATTACCCCGAGCAAAATGACGATGGCCAATACAACCGCAACAGCCATATACACTGGGTTGGATGTTAATACTTCGATGGATTGATCCATTATTTCTTTGCTTTTAATTTCAATTTTTGATGGTTAATTCGGCCGGTTTTCTTTTCATATTCATGAATCATATTCATAACGCTGGGATTATCAGGCATATCTAATCTCATTGTATCAATTCGACCAGTTTTGCCTACTACTTCCTTACCCTTGATGATTAATTCTGCAATACCAACATAATACCCCTCTTTTCCCGCCTGAACAATTAAAGTACCGTTTACTTCTTCTGGTTTTTCTATTGCAGATTGACTATGCGATCCCACAATCAGATGGAGACCATCTATTTTTTCTGCCATTTCAAAATCCAGATCCGCCCCCTGATGAGTAAGAAGTACAAATATGTCAACTTGATCAGTTAATTTTTTCATCGTTTTTTTAACTGCTACAATAGGATCTTCCAGTTGGATATGATTTATTAATTCTGGCGAATAATATTTCACTGCATAGGGATCCATGATTCCAAGTATGGCGATTTTTAATCCATCTCTTTCTACAATATGGGATACAAGTAAACCTTCAATATCGGCGACGGTGATGTTTGTAGCAACTACATGAATACCCATTGTATCAAATAGGCGGTTAATCTCGTTCGGATCCATCATTAATTCCTGATCGCCAGGTAGAATCGCATCGTAAGGTAACAGACGGTACGCTTCGGCCATGAGACTATCTTTGAAATCTTGATGCGTCATAGTAAAAATATCACCGGCATCAAGCAAGATCACGTTGGAGTGTTTATTTAAAAATTCAGAAATAAAAACGGTGCGTTTTTCAACAGAGCCAAATGGATGATCGGGACAGTAACAATTCTCAAGGGCACCATTGGTATTATTTGTATGGAGGATATAAAGTGTCTTGTCCTGGGGAAAAATCCAGCCCGATAAAAATATTCCCAGGCATAGACGAAGTATGTATGGTTTTGCCTGTCCCACTATCCCCTAAATTGAATGTAATCTTTTTATCATTCAAGTTAATTTTAAGGAAATGATAATAGGTAAACTGACTTTAAATTATTTTGCAACAATGACATCTAATCATTTGAAATCGGTGAAGAAAGTAATTCTTCTTTTTTTTATTGGCACACTTACGGCCCAATATCCGGCAGACTCACTTTATCGCGCTCCAAATACTACGTTGCTGAAAAAAATTTTCCTTTATCCAATCACAAAATGGCAGCAATTCTCTTACAATCAACCTTTTTTAAATTGCCAATTTGAGCCTAGCTGCTCCAACTACGGTGCTCAGGCAATCCATTCTCACAGCATAATAACTGGACTTTTCATGACTTCTGACCGGATTATTCGCTGTAACTCAAATGCACGGCAGTACCACAAAGACATGGATGGTCAATTCCACCAAGATGGACGATTAATGGATCCCGTTTACAATCCTTCAGATAGAGTCACAACAAAGTCACCTATAATTGCCGCTGGGCTATCGATGGTTATACCAGGGCTAGGACGGGTCTATGCCGGCCGTACTGTAGATGGAATTTATGGTTTTGTTATGTCGGCCCTGGCGATTAATAACGGGGTTAATTCAATCAAGAAAGAAAGCATTCTCGCTCCCTTTTATATTGGGTTGGCAATTTCTATTTATGGTGGTGAGATTTATGGAGCTTATCGAACAACTAAATATTATCAGCCAATAAAAGATTGACGATTTCCTTTTCCCTCAAAACTTGGAATGACTGTATTTTTGGTAGCAATTTCAAGGCCACTGTAGCTCAGCTGGTAGAGCAACGCATTCGTAATGCGTAGGTCAGCGGTTCGATCCCGCTCAGTGGCTCATCAATTTGTAAAGCCCACTTATATTTACCCCCCCCCCCCTTGCGATTTTGGTTTGGGGGCAGGGGATTAGGTTGAGTATTCAGGATTTAAAAACCGTAATAAAATAAAAACTTTATTTATTTAGAAGAACCTGGTATTTATTCATCAGGATTTTCCAACCATTTGATTGTAAATATTGTATAGCGCTCTTTCCCTTCCCTCCGCCAGGGAGCTTGCAATCATCAATCAAAATAATTGAATTTTCATGGAGTTTTTTCTCTACAGCCTTTATTTCTTCTAGGTGATGGGCTTGACTGGCCTTTATTATTTCAGAATTATTCCGGTTATAATCGTAACTATCAATATAAAGAAAATCAACTTTTTGAGTGAACGCTTTAAGATATTCAATTGAGTCAGCAGTATTCAATTCTACATAAGATGATAGATTCATTTTATCGATAGTTTTTTGGCATGTAACAATATTTTCAGGATTATTATCGACAGAATAAAGTTTGGCTCCATTATTTTTTGCATATATTCCAAAAACAATCGTTGAAGCACCATCACTTTTTGAATAATCTAGCCCGTGGCGGGCTACGCCGGTTTCAACCAGTACACTGGCCCTGCTTTCAGTCATCATATTCATAGCCTTTAAAAATGTATCTCGCCTTTTTCCAAAATTATATTCTTTAGGTATAAGCGGGTAAAGAGATTTATACTTTATTATTTGCACAATTCTAAAGACTAACAGAAGAAAAATGCTTAAACTAATAATCAGTATTATGGGTGACAATATTTTGATTTATTTCCCCTTGAAAAGCGATTCTTAGTTAAATAAAATTTCAGTTACAAGCGCAACTTTTGTAAATAGTAACAAAAATCAATCATCGTTAGATGAGATCTATTCTACAATGAGTAAATCCAATTCAAAAATCAGCGTGGAGTTCGGTGGGATTATGC
>DTTO01000044.1 GCA_012964665.1 Fidelibacterota bacterium | reverse complement strand
TCTTCATTTTTTTGGTAAATATAGGCAATTTGATAATACCAGGTACCATGAGCTGCTCCAAAAAATTCGTTTCCTTGGTACCAGACATCATCAAAATGATAAGTGACAAAAAGAGTGTCACCATCCACTTCCCATTCTGCTATAGTAGAGTCTACGTAAGCGTTTAACCAGTTTGATTGATTATTTTGATCTTCCCAGGTATAGGTTTCAACCCAGCGGCCATCTTCTTCTATCTTTATAGACCAGGTCCCATAATCTCGGGCTGGGCCTTCGATTTGACTAAAAATTTCCGTTGGCGAATTGGCTGGAACTGAAATAGTACCATGTGATAGCGTTCCTTCTATTGCTAAACTTTGATTATTCTCAATTGTAAATGTTTTGTTTGGGATATTCAGTGTTTTACCATTAAAAGTAAAATCAATTTCATCATTTATTTCGATAGCGTCTCCGTTATTATAATAGATACGAATTTGATCTTCATTATTATTATCATTATTCACGATAACAAGGACATTTGGATTGATCCACTCCTGGCCAAAATTGTTCCAACTGTTATTGGAAAGATCAATATAAGAATGGTCTTGGTTATGCCAGCTCCACATATGTTTTAGATTTGTATTGACGGCGCCGGAAAAACTGATTGCGCCAACAGTCGGTTTCATTTGGTCTATTACTTCTTGATTAGAATTGGTGGTCACAATCTGGGAGTAGTTCCAGGCACTTAAACTATGTCTACCAACATCCTCCACTGATCTACGTGCTGTACGATGGTTCAAGGGTTGGGGCATGTACCAGGTCCCCATAAGATCTTCACCTACAATTTCTTCTTTTTCGCAGGAAATTAGGCCAAGGGATAAGACAAGTATACCCCGAACGATAAATGATTTTTTTATGATAATTTTCCCCATCAAAACCGTTTGATTAAAATTACGCATAATTTCTTTTAGTTGTGGTGATAGAAATCACTGTTTCCAGCAAACGGGAAATAATGGATGTTCAAGATTGTCTCCCTGGTTATATGTTGATAACTCCGGGAAAGGCGGCGATGTTTCACCAGGGCGTTTACCAAAAACAGCATCATCTCCCAACCACCTGGAGGATACAGCGCGACGTCTTCTTAAATTATCTGGATTATCTGCCCCAGAATGAAGTGTTTTAAAATGAAATACAATACAGTCACCGGGCGCCATGTCCCATGATAAAATAGTATATTTTTCACGTTCACTTTCTATATTGGGAAGTGATTCAAAACTGCCTGGTGAATAATCGTATTCTTTATTGGTTAAAAATTTTAATGGCATGAACATTTTCCCCCAGGTGTGGGAACCGGAAACGAATTCCAAACCAGATTCTTTTGGCACGGGGTCCAGAGGCAGCCAGATGCTGCAAACCTGCTCCCCATCAATGCAGTAATAAGGCTGATCATGGTGCCATGGTGTTCGTTCAGAAGTTTTGGGCTCCTTGACTAATATATGTTCGTGGAAAAGGCGGACTTGGCTTGACTGGATTACTCGCCCCGCAATCTCTGCAGCGGGGGAAAAAAATAAAAAATCTTTATATTCTTCAAACCGGTCCCAATTACAGTAATCATCATAAAAATCGCCTTCCTTATTTTCTGGTGTATACTGGCAAGCATAAGGACCTGGATCTTTTCGGTTTTTTTCAATACCAACAGCAAGTTGATCTAGCCATTTTTGTTCAAAAACGTTTCGTAAACAAATGACCCCGTGTTGTTGAAATGCTTTGACTTCTTCCTGAGATATCATCCCTGGTTTACTCGACCGTAAAAAATCTGCTGAACTTCAGGACTGTTCATTACACCGGGTCGGTCTTTGTAACAGAGTGTGGCCACATAGCGTGTTTTATTCCCTGCCACTGGTGTTACGCGATGCAAAGAATAAAATCCGGCAAAAATCAATATGTCCCCCGGCTCGACCGGAAGGGAAAGAATTCCATCTTCCGCGCCTCCTAGGATAGAACCTAGTTTGAAATATTTATCATTATCCTCATTTCTTAAATCAGGGACACATTCGAAAATACCTCCGGATTCCGGTTTCTGAATCATGAGTGTGATAGTTACCTGGGATTCATCATAATGCCAGCCGTGGTTCTGGCCTTCCTCCATCACATTGATCGTTAAAGCTGCCATGGGGTCTGCCATGGGATAGAGTTTATGTCCAAGCACAGCCGATAAAAATTCTTTCAATGGGCTCCAGTTATATAATTGGTGTAGGGCATGGGATGGTGAGATGATGTCATATGGTATGGAATTCAAAGAAGTGGACTGTTTTTGGCGGCGAGGGTGATCTTCAGGTAATGATAAATCATCTTTATCCAAAAATGGATTATGGGAATCACGGCAGGCATAGGATTCTGGCAATACTATATCTGCTTCTCTTGCCATTCTATTTAAAATATCCTGTTTAATCACACCCTTCATGATGGATGCGCCATTTGCTTCAAGCGCATTTTTGTGGATATCCACCAGCCGCTGCCATTCAGGTGTCCCGCTGGGTACAAAGGGAAAGCGATCCAAATCAATATATTGGTTAGTTGAAGGATTCATGATAGGGCAATATTAATTGTTTTCTCCTTTGTGATGCACACTAAATTCCCAGTCTTGTAATTTCAACAGAATTATGGAAGCATCCCCCAAACTCAAGCGGCAATTAGGTCTATTTGATAGTACCATGATGGTTATTGGTATTGTGATTGGTTCCGGTATATTTATGACAACTGGTTTAATGGCAGAAACACTGCCCTCACCATCTTTGATATTGATAGCCTGGGTATTGGGTGGTGTCATGATGCTGGCTGGTGCATTGACTTATGCCGAATTAGGGGCTGCTATGCCAAAAGCTGGCGGGCAGTATGTTTATCTACGGGAAGCTTACGGGCCATTGCCAGCATTTCTATTTGGATGGGTGGCCTTCATTGCTTATCTCACTGGAACCAATGCAGCTATTGCTGTTGCTATAGCGGAACATATGGGATCTTTTTTTCCTACACTATCACCAGGGAATATCATCTTGGATTTAGGTTTTTATCATTTGTCATCCGGTCAGCTTATGGCCTTAACCATTATATTTGGGTTGTCCTTGGTAAATTATTTGGGAGTGGTATTGGGGAAATGGGTCCAAAATGTACTTACAATTTTGAAAATAGGTTCAATTCTGGTATTTGCTCTGATCGGACTTTTTGTTACAACCAATGTCAGCATAGATTATACTTTGAATCCCACCGGCTTGTCCTTTGGCCAGATCCTCATGGGAATGGGGGTAGCGCTAATTGCGGTAAACTGGACAGTGGGCGGCTGGGATTATGTGACCTTAGTATCGGGAGAAATCAAGTCACCGGGAAAAAACCTGCCACGGGCTTTGATCTTCGGAACGCTTGCAATCATTTCTTTGTACATTTTGATTAACCTTGCCTATTTAAAATCAATGCCCATTTCACAAATAGCTGGAGAAGTCAAAATTGGTGAAGCCTCAGCACGCGCTTTATTTGGGAATGGTATTGCTGGTTTATTCACCGTGGCCGTAATGCTTTCTATGTTTGGTTCATTAAACGGAAATATTTTAGTTGGCCCAAGGGTGACCTATGCTATGGCAAAGGACGATTTGTTTTTCAGACAGGCTGCTGATGTACATCCCAAATATCGTACGCCCGGCAATGCAATCATTTTACAAGGCATCTGGGCGGGAATTTTAACTCTGACCGGTACCTTCAAAGAATTAATTACATTGGTGGTTTTTGTGAATTTTATGTTGTGGATCGCTGCGTCATCCACTGTATTTGTTCTGCGTAAAAAACAACCGGACCTGCATCGGCCTTATAAAGTTTGGGGATATCCTTGGGTCCCAGCTTTGTTTATCCTTTTTTCTCTGGCAATAATGGTGAATACTTTTTTTGAATCGCCAGGCCAATCCTTGATGGGGTTGGGGTTAACCTTTATGGGACTACCGGCGTATTATTATTGGAATAAACGTAAAATTGAAGGTGGTTAATAAAAACCGCTTAGAAATTAGTCGCTCACATCTTTGGAATATTCATCTCCGTAATATTTACTGGTGATACTGGTATGAAATTTCTCTGCGCGGATTGGCTCATATTTTGGATTTTTAAGATTGGGTAACACTTCCAGAATTTCGTCTTCCCAAACATAAATTGCCATGGGGAACGAAACACGCGACTTACCAATTAGATTAGACTCTTGCGGCCGGCTGACCCGGTGAGTTGTAGAAGGGAAAACATCATTGCTGATCCGTTGCATGTAGTCTCCCGTATTAAGAATGATATCGCCAAATTTTGGTTTTAATCGTATCCATTTCATATTCTTTCGATTCAGGACCTGCAAACCTTCTATGCTCTGTGAAGGTAAAATGGTAAATAGATCAATATCTTCATGACCCAACATCCGACCGCCACCTGAATCCAACTGTTCCGCAGTCATGGGCGGATAATAATTGAGACGGAACCCAAAATTTGTATTAGTAAGCTTCTGATCAAAACAATGGGGATCAGTCCCAAGGTATGTCAGCATACTCTGCATGAGTGGTAAAATCAACTTTTCCTGTGCTTTTACAATCTGTCGGAAAAAAGGTTCATATCCAGATAGTGGCCAAAAGTTCGTTTCATTATAATTCAGATTATTATCCACATCGAATGCCCTGCGGCAGAACACCCATCCTTCAACCAGGTCTGGATGAATGATGGTGGTTGTTTTCATCGGGAAATATCCTTGGTTTACTGACCCGAAGCGTCGCGCTTCGTATTTCATCCGTTCTTCGAAAGTGGTCTCTTCAAAAAATCCAATAATTTTTTGTTCTGCTTTGTGATATAGATTTGGGTCTATACCATGGTTGGTAATAATAGCAAACCCAATTTCTTCTAAGGCAGACCCTAGCTCTGTAACGAAACGAATTTTGTCATCGGTAAACAAGCGGAAATCAACCGATTTGATTTCAAAATCTGTATCAAATTCTTCCTGGTCAGGGTGTTCAGATAAATGGTAGACCTGATCTTTACGCACCTGTTCATAACGGCGAAATTCGCGATTTAGGGATTCGATTCCCTTTTCGGTGGATTTTGTTTTTTTCATTTCATTTCAGGTTCTAGATCAACACCTAATCCATCTGCAATACGATTGATGTAATTGAAATAGCCCACAACTTGGGCTGCATCACTGATTGCATCTTGGGATAAACCTGCGTCTTCTAAAATTGTTATGTCTGACTTTGACATTTCACCCGGTGTTTTTGTTAGCTTTTCTGCCCACAGGCACAAAGATTTGTCCTGTGCTGATAAATTTGCCTTCCGCCAATCGCGTTTTAAATGTTCTGCAAGAATATCATCTTTTACTTCATCCCGGAAGTCATTACCATGTGCTTCGATTCAGTAATAGCAGTGGTTTACCTTAGAAACCACGGTGGCAAGCATTTCACGTTGGGCACGGGATAGATCTGACTTACCAAACATAATTGTTAAATACATAGCCATAGCATCCCGCAGGGCTGCAGGACTACGGCTCATAATTTTAAGTATATTAAAAACTTTCCCCGAACGCAATATACCCTTTTCATATTCCTTTTTGAGAATTCCTTTTGCATCCTGTTCATCAATAATATCAATGTATGTCATACTGTTTCCTGCTCAACCAATTGAAAGTCCTTTGCCATCCGTGCTTCATAATCGAATCCTTCTTTTTTCCCCGCTGATCGCCCAAGGAAATAAACGAGCGTACCTAATGTCACACCTCCCAGTGTCCATAAAAATACGTCTGCAATAATCTGGGCCATAAAAAACCCCATCGATATCACGGTAATACCACCTAATAAATATAGTACCCACACAGGCGGCTTGAATCCGGCCGATTCATATAATGGTTTATTAACGGTTGGCAAGGCAATAAGTGCCAGGCCCTGTATGATGTAAATAATGAAAATACCAATCAGGCCAGTACTCATAAGAAAATAAGCGGATTTACTCCATACCAAGCCAGTGCATATGATGCCGCTAATGATAAGGCTTATATGGGGTGTTCGCCATTTAGGATGAACCGCCGCCAAAAAAGTAGGCAATAGGCGATCTTCACTGAACACAAACAGCATTCGAGAGGGTACTAGGATTGAACCGTTAATGCTGGTTAAAAATGCGCTCATGGCACCTATGGCAACAATATTTGATCCCCATGGGGGCAAGTACACAGCAGATGCGTCAGCCATAGCAGACTGGGACTGCGCCAGTGTATCCGCAGGTAAAACGCCAAAGGCCACAAAAGCCATAAAGAAAAAAATGAATACGGAAGCTAATACACCCTTTACAAATATCATTGGCAGTGTTTTGGTAGGGTTTTTGGTCTCGCCGGCTACCTGAGCCAGAGTTTCAAAACCTGCATAACTGAAAAACAGCATTGGCATGGCCTTCAGCAATCCATTGAATCCCTTGGGAAGCAGGGGATCATAATAGCTCAAATCCACGGCGAATAGACCCGGAATGACCAATACCAGAATACTAAAAATCAATACCGCTAGCATAGCCGTTTGAATATGGCCGTAATGACGTACGCCAAATAAATTAACGCCATAAAAAAATACCATGGTAATCGTAGCCCATAAACGGGGATCCGTACCCGGGATAAAAAAAGTCATGTATTCACCTAGGCTGGTAGACATAAATGAAATGGCGCCGATAAAAGCCAGCAGTTTCATCCACATAGCAATGAATCCCAGGTAGTAATTCCCAAAGGTACGGGAGATATGGATGTATGCGCCCCCTGGGCGCATACCCAATGGGGTAGAAATAAAAACGCTATAGGCCAGGGCGGTACTGAGCACAATCGGTGCAAACAGCAGATAGGCCCAGGGTACAGCTGATCCGGCTACCGCTCCAGCTTCTCCGGTTACACGGAAGATACCGGCACCAACTAAAATGCCAATAATAGTTGCATAGCCAGAAAGTTTGCCCAGATCGCGTTTTAGTGTAGCCATAGAACAATGCAAAAGTAGGCGTTGAGATGTACCGATGTCAAGATAAGGGCCTAGTAAACTTTAATTATAAGGAATGGGCGGTAAAAATCCGCCCGTGATTTCAGTGATCAGTTTTGCAAATTCGATGGTAGTTCTATCTTCCAGATAAGGACCAATTATCTGCATACCGATCGGCATATTATCGCTTGATAAACCAATGGGGACATTGGTGGCGGGCAATTGACCTGCATTTGCCAGCCCAGGCCAAACGATTAAGTCGCTGTAAGGTCGTTCAACCTCATTGACCATAATGTTACGCCCATGAAAATCGTGATGGTGATCATGATCAAAAGCAGAACGAACGGTCGTAGGGCATAGAAGAATATCAAAGGATTCAAAGAATAGATTCCATTTTTGTCTGATTCGCTGTCTTTTTTCATTGGCAGAAAGCCAGTCTGTATGGGAAATGAGTGAATTACGGATTTGTCGTGCTCTCGGAGATTGATCTTCAGGATTTAACTTTGGCAGTGCTGTTTCCATTTCTTCAATCACTTTTTTTGGATAACCGGTTGCCATAATTGGGGCCAATAATTTGCCATAAATTTTATCGTTCATTTCTAAAGAAAAATCGGGCTGGGTATTTTGGACTTTTGCCCCGCTATTGGCCACTTGGTCAGCTGTTTTTTGTATCAGATTAATCGTCTCTAAATCAACCGGGCAATAGGGATCATCCAGCCAAATGCCAATTGTATAGTCTGAGAGTTTATTATACCGGGCTGGTGGCAGTTGTAATATCCAGGCATTGGATTCTGATTCTGTTGGACCGGATAAAACATTCATCATGAGTTCAAGATCTTCTGCCGTACGGGTAATTGGACCAACTACTGCCAAGTTATTTTGACCAGCCATAGCTCCCGGTGGTGGTGGCATGTGACCATTCATAGGTATGACGCCATGGCTGGGTTTATGTCCGTATGCACCGCAAAAATGGGCTGGAGTACGGATAGAGCCGCCAATATCACTTCCCAATTCTACCGGTGTCATCCCGCTGGCAACAGCTGCCGCTGCTCCACCGGATGATCCTCCCGGCGTTTTGGTAATATCCCAGGGGTTGTTCGTGGTGCCGTAAATATCGTTAAAAGTCTGGATATCGGCTGAAAATAAGGGCACATTGGTTTTGCCAAAGATGATTGCACCGGCGTCAATCAGTTTTTGGACCGCCTCTGCATTGGTTTCAGGCATATGATTCTCCCACATTTTGGCGCCGCCTGTAGAAGCAATACCGGCCACTTCAAAAGCATCTTTTATAGTCATGGGCAAGCCATGAAGTAAGCCCCATGAATCTCCTCTTGATAAAGCTTCATCAGCCTTTCGGGCACGCTCCATGGCCCGATCTGTATCCAACTGAACAACAGCATTGATTTCGGGATTTATTTTTTCTATTCGTTTGAGGTGTGCTGTGAGTGTTTCAACAGATGAGAGTTCGCCATTTTGAATGGCAGATAAAATTTCGACGGCGGATTGGTACACAATTAATCGAAATCTAGAATGAATCTTTTCATGGATTCATAACAGTTGACCAGGCTCGCTAAACTGACCCATTCATCAACGGCATGGGCTCCATGACCAGCTGGACCAAATAAGATGGAGGGAATACCTGCTTGTGAGGCAAGAGCTGAATCTGCCCAGTAGGACATACCATTATAATTTGTATTACCGGCTGCTTTTTTGAGTTTTACTACCAAATCATCCTTGGGTATTTCATTCGGAGGACGGTTGAATGTCTGCCGTGCTTTAACTGTGTGATCACCATTTGCGTTTTCAATTGCAGATATCACACGCTTCAACTCCGTGTCCAACTTATCTTGGGATTCGCCAGGTAAAATGCGCCTTTCCCAATTCAGTTTTGACATGGCGGCGATCACACTCTGACCAGTGCCCCCTGAAATTAAGCCTGGATGAAGAGTGGCATGACCCAGATAAGGGTGAGGTTTTTCCTGGGCTAATTCCTGATTAATTATTTCCAATTCCTGTAATGCAGCTGCTAATGGGAAAATGGCATTAATGCCTTCTTCCGGACGGCTGCCATGGGCCGCCAGACCTTCAATCTCAATTTCAAACCATGCATATCCCTTGTTGCTTATGCCAATGGATTCTTCCGTAGGCTCCATGAATATTCCTAAAAACGGTTTTGCAGGGAGGGAGGGTAGGTAATGTTCCACTAGGTGTTCCATACCCATACTTAGGCTCTCTTCATCTGCCACAAAAGTAAAGGCAAGTGAAATGGGACAAGGTTGATCTTTAAAATAAGCTGCCAGTCCCATTTGTACTGCACATCCTGCCAGCATGTCGTAAGTACCGCGGCCGTAAAGCTTATCGCCATCTTTGCGGAGATTAAATGGATCGGTCATATCTTCAATACCGACCGTATCCAGATGGCCATTCATCAGTAGAATTTTTTCCGGGTTGGCTCCTTTGAGGAAGGCAGTGGTATTACAGCGATCCCCATTAATGGTATGCACTTGGGTTGGAATGCCTAATTGATGAAAATGGCGGGAAACATATTCGGCAATCTCGCGCTCTTGTTGCCCCTCCGTGGAAAGGTCTGGATTTACTGAATTAATGTGAACCAGTTTAGTCAGGTATTGGATCAGTTGATCTTGCAATTTTTTGCTCCTATCTAAGCCCAAAGATACCGGCGAATGGAAAATAGATGCAACGACCTCAACACTATTGTAGATTTACAGCAGGATCAAACTTTAAAAGATAAAGGCATTGCCATGAAAAAGATATTTTTATTCACTATTTTTGTTATTGCCGGTTGTAGCAAAAAGGAGATCACAACCGGTATGGCAGCTGCAGCAGAAAAGGTATTCGGTCTCAATTTTACTGCATCGGAGCGTGATTCCCTATTGGATGGCCTGAATGAACGCCTTGGGCAATATGATCAATTACGTACGATTGATTTACCAAATCATGTCGGATATCCCTTGTATTATAATCCTATTGTGGATGGTAGCAATCTGCCCCGGGGACGGGACCGTTTTCAATTCACTGAAATTTCTGCTGTGCGGCCCGAGAATTTAGAACAGTGTGCTTTCATGACAATTCCGGAGCTAGCATACCTCATTAGAACCCAACAGGTAAAGTCAGAAGAATTGACGCGGATGTACCTAGAACGCTTAAAGCGATATGGACCTGAACTGGAATGTGTGGTTACGATTACGGAAGCGTTGGCAATTCAACAGGCTCGGAAAGCAGATCTAGAGATTGCACGGGGGAGATACCGTGGACCACTCCACGGTATTCCCTGGGGAGCAAAAGATTTACTGGCCGTTCCGGGATATAAAACTACCTGGGGGGCAGCGCCATATAAAGATCAAATCCTGGATAGAAAAGCAACGGTTGTCCAAAAATTGGAAGAAGCCGGTGCAGTTTTGGTGGCCAAGCTAACATTGGGCGCACTGGCCTGGGGTGATGTGTGGTTTGGTGGGAAAACACGGAATCCATGGAATACGGAACAGGGCTCAAGTGGTTCCTCTGCAGGGCCCGGTTCAGCAACGGCAGCAGGACTGGTGGGATTTTCCATTGGTTCTGAAACTTGGGGATCTATCGTATCTCCTGCTACACGAAATGGCGTGACAGGTCTTCGTCCTTCTTTTGGTGCTGTTAGCCGTGCTGGTGCCATGGCCTTGAGTTGGTCTATGGATAAACTGGGCCCCATGACCCGTTCCGTGGAAGGAGCTGCCATAGTTTTTAATACTATACGCGGGACCGATGCAATAGACCGTACAGTAGTGGATGTCCCCTTTCAATATCCATCCAAAAGGGGTTTAAAAAATCTAAGGGTGGGTTATATTGATTCTGCCTTTGCCGATTCAGCTGTCAGTGATAATGATCAAGCGGTTCTGGTCGTGCTAGAATCATTGGGGCTGGACCTGGTACCGATAGAACTACCTGAATTTCCCACCCGAGCGCTTTCATTTGTCCTTCAGGCGGAAGCTGCAGCAGCCTTTGATGAACTGACGCGTACAAACCGAGATGATGAACTGGTGCGGCAGATTGAAAATGCCTGGCCCAATGTCTTCCGGGAAGCTCGTTTCATTCCAGCAGTGGAATATATCAATGCAAACCGGGCGCGTACGCTATTGAACCAAAAAATGGCTGAATTGATGAAAACTGTCGATGTATATGTAGTTCCCTCTTATTTTGGTGATAATTTGCTCAGGACTAACCTGACGGGCCATCCCTGTGTGGTCGTCCCCAACGGGTTCAATGAAAAAGGAACGCCCACCAGTATCAGTTTTATCGGTGATTTGTATGAAGATGGGAACGTCTTGGCAGTTGCGAAAGCCTATCAGGAGGCCACGGGTTGGCATAAACAATATCCATCTCAATTTGACATTGAGTAACTGATACGTATTTTAGGTTAAAAATAATCATTAATTTCACCGTATTATTAATATCAAATTATTTGGGAATATAAATTTAACTAATAGTAAAAATAATTGTCTAACCTTGCGGACCAAGGTTAGATCATATGAAATCTCAAAAAAGGGAGTTAATAGTAAGATTCATGCGTAAGATTTTATTTATTTCAATACTAATTATTACTAGTCTGTGTTTTGCCCAGCATGGAGGAGGACGCCGTGGTGGTATGTCTCAACGGCAAATGGACCCAACAAAAGTTCCCAAGATTGGTGTAGTCTATGGTACAGTTGTGGATTCTGCTACGGGTACCCCAATTCCCTATGCCTCTGTGGCTATTATTAATAGTCGGAGCAGCACTATCATGACGGGTGGGATTACCAATCAGGATGGCGAATTCCATATCAAAGAAATCGCTTTAGGCCGCCATAAGATTGTGGTGGAATATATTGGCTATAAGAAGCAGGAATTCGGGCCATATACTTTCATGCCATTTGGAAATAATCAAACGGAATATAACCTTGAAACAATTGCATTGACACAAACAGCCTTGCAAATGGCGGGGGTGGATGTTGTGGGAGAGCGTCCATTATTTGTCCAAACAGCTGAAAAACGTGTTTTTAATGTAGAAAGAAATTCGCTTACAACCGGCGGTACTGCAATAGATGCATTGCGTCAAGTTCCGGGGGTTGAAGTTGATCCAGATGATAATATCAGCCTGCGAGGAAGTTCAAGAGTGAATCTCATGATTGATGGAAAACCGTCCAGCATTGCTGGAGGAGATATTAAATCACTTCTTCAGAGTGTCCCTGCTGCAAATATTGCCGATATCGAAGTTATGACTAACCCGGGGGCCAAATATGATCCAGAGGGTATGGCCGGAATCATTAATATCGTACTTAAAGAAAATAAATTTGCCGGGTTGAATGGAAATGTAAATACAGGTGGTGATTCGCAAGGGGGAACCAATTTATCTGGACAAGTGAATTATCGCACCATCACTTTCAATTCATTTATAAACTTAGGTCTCAACGATAGAAAAAGAATTTCATCTGGTGATAGCTATCGAGAAATGAATTTTCCGACTTTTAAAAATACCCTTAATCAAGACAGCCAATCTAACTCTGGGGGCCCAAATTTATTTGTAAAAACAGGTTTTGAGTATTTTATAGATCCAACGCAATCATTGGCTATCTCGACTACCTTAAGTAATGGAAACCGTGGTAACGATAACGATACCTATACGGTGGACTTGGGACCGGGTGAAAAAAAATATTACCGTTATACGAATAGCAACAGCGATCGTAATGGATATGATATCAACTTGAACTATGATAAAAAGTTTAAAAACCCAAAACAAAAGCTTACATCATATGTCCGATATTCTGATGGGCTTAATGATGGTGAAAGCGAATATTATAATGAGCCGGATAAAGGTTATGAGGATTATGTTAATATTAATCGATATCTCAATGGCCAAGATGGAAATAGTAATAGTTTCGATTTTAAATTGGACTATATCCATCCCTTTGATGATGACAGTAAACTAGAAGTTGGATTATCCAGTAAGGCAACTGAAAGAGGCGATACACAATTATCTTCCCTTTTTGATGAAACAACCAAAAAATTCATCTCTGATAGAGAATTCAGTAATGAATTTGTATATGATGAAACTATACATGCAGCTTATATCCAATATGGAGGTAGCCTAGGTTTTATTGGTTATAATGCAGGCGGTAGATATGAAACTGTTGATATGATGTCTGAGCTTAAAACAACCAACGAGTCCTTTAAAAATCCTTATTCAAGTTTTTATCCTAGTTTATCTTTGTCATTTGGAGCTCCTCAATTGTTACAAATTTCAGCCAGTTATTCCAAACGTGTTAATCGGCCACGATCTCGCATGTTAAATCCATTTAGTTCTCGTCAGGATAGTAAGAATATTAGAGTAGGCAACCCGTTCTTAAAGCCGGAATACACGGATTCCTATGAATTGAATTTCGGCCGATATTCAAAAGGGATTTCACTTAGTTTAGGTGCTTATTATCGCCATACAACCGATAAGATGGAGCGCTATAAGAAAGTGAGAGACGATGGTGTATCTGTAGCAACCTATGCAAATTTAAACGATAAAAAAACTAAAGGAATTGAATACAGCGCAGTTGGTTCCCTTGGCCAAAAATTAAGAATTATATTTTCTGGAAGCGTGTATTGGGATGAGATCAATACAGAATTATTTGGTGCTGACTATGATAGAACAGCACAAGGACAACGAGTAAGATTTACAACAATGTGGAATATTAATTCTTCGACCGAATTCATGTTTTTCATTTTTTATATGCCCCCCAGGGATATGGCCATTGGGAAAATGAATGCCATGAGTTTTTCTTCCATGTCCATTAAAAAGAAATTGATGGATGAACGACTCAATTTGACACTGAATTTAGGTGACCCATTTGGACTTTCAGGTTTTGGCTTTGAATCTTGGGGTGATATAGATGATGACGGGAAGCGTGATTGGTATCAGGTTTCTAATCGAAATTGGAATAGTCAAACGGTTCGATTGACTTTGGAATATCGGTTTGGTAAAATGGAAGACAGAAGCAGATTCAGCCGCCAGAGAGGTGAAGGGATGGAAATGGAAGGCGGAGATATGGAAATTGACTGATTGAATGAAGTAGCGTTATTTATCAATAACACTACTACTTTTTCTTTTTAATTCTGATTTGTATCCCTTTATACTTTGTTACCTATGAAAGACAATAAATGGATGATTTATGGGGCCAATGGGTACACTGGCCGTTTAGTTGTAGATGAAGCACTTCGAAGGGGATTAAAGCCAGTACTTGCTGGCCGTGCTGAGTCAGTGCAAGATTTGGCAGATGAAAAAGGACTGGAAGCAGATTTATTCACTTTGGATTCGATTGAAAATGTTATTGAAAAATTGAATGGTTTTTCAGTTGTTGCTAATTGTGCTGGACCTTTTTCTGCCACCGCCAATAAAATGATCCGGTCCTGTTTGAAATCCCAAACCCATTATATTGATATTACTGGTGAAATTCCCGTTTATCAGTTTGCCCACAGCATTAAAGAAAAAGCAAAATCTGCCGGAATTGTTGTTTGTCCCGGTGTAGGATTTGACGTTATACCAACTGATTGCCTGGCGGCTCATTTAAAAGAAAAAATGTCCGATGCCACATACCTCGCATTAGGGTTTGCCATGAAAGGGTCTAAAGCAAGTAAAGGGACGGCTAAAACTGCTGTGCAGGGTATGGCCTACGGTGGAAGGGTTCGAGAAGGGGGTAAAATGAAACAGGTCCCATTGGCCTATAAAGAGAGAGAAATTGATTTTGGTTTCGGATCTGTAAATACTATCACAATTCCCTGGGGAGACGTGTATACAGCCTATCATAGTACAGGCATTCCAAATATTGAGGTTTATTTTCCCCGTTCGCCTAAAGGAGCAGCCCAATTGAGAAAACGTCAGAAATACATGCGCTTTATGAAAATTGGCTGGATACAAAAATTAGTACAAAGTCGCATTGATAAAACTTGGAAACCTAATACACCCGAGCAGCGGGTAGAAGCAAAATCATATGTTTGGGGAGAAGTGACAAATGAAAGCGGTGAAACCCTTCAGGGAAGATTTACCACGGTTGATGGATATGATCTAACCGCATTTGGCACCGTGGAAGTGGCTCAGTATCTAATTGGTAATCATGATAAATCCGGATTCTTTACGCCCAGTCTGCTCATGGGAAAGGATCTGTTGGAAAAAATGCCGGGTTTCTCTGGCATCGAATACAAATAAAATGAAAAAGCTTTTCCAAGTCTTATGGACTACTATCGGTCTTCTATTGGTATATTTATTGTTCTGGCCGGTAGATGTGGATCCAGCAGTTTGGGAAGCGATGGAACCTCCTGAAATGAAGGGGAAGTTTGCACCTAATGATTATTTACAAGATACAGAAATTCTAGGTGTAAATGATGGTATAGGTCCGGAAGATATTGCTGTGGATGAAGCAGGGAATATGTATGCCGGATATGAGGACGGCCGCATTATCAAATATGACGTATTCGGGAAAAATATGGGAGTATTTGTCAATACGGGTGGGCGTCCCTTGGGCCTCGATTTTGACGATGCAGGGAATTTGGTTATTGCCGATGCAAATCAGGGGCTATTGCGAGCGGATTCACAGGGAAATCTAGTTACACTTACCCTTGAATCGGGTGGTACCCCCTTTAAGTTTACTGATGATGTGGATGTAGCTTCAGATGGGAAAATCTATTTTTCAGATGCTTCGTCACGATACGGGATCCATGATTACAAGTTTGATCTCGTAGCCCATCAACCCTATGGACGTCTGCTGGTGTATGATCCAAACACAAAAAAGACTACAACCTTATTATCTGACCTTTATTTTGCCAATGGTGTGGCAGTCAGCCCGAATGATGATTTTATTTTGGTCAGTGAGACATCTGAATACCGGATACAAAAATATTGGTTAAAAGGTGATAAAGCAGGTCAATCTGAAATTATTATTGATAATATGCCAGGATTTCCTGATGGTATCTCCTCAAATGGGAAAGGTATATATTGGGTGGCTATGGTGAGCCTTAGAAAAGAAATTGTAGATAACTTAGGGGAAAAACCATTTATTCGAAAAATGATACTGCGGTTGCCAGAAAAAATGCAGCCAGCTCCGGACCGACACGGTTTCGTTCTGGGGATTGATGGAACTGGGAATATTATTCATAATCTGCAACATCCAGACCCGGATTCTTACTCTCCCATTACCAGTGTAGAAGAAAAAAATGGCATTTTATACCTGGGCAGCCTTACTTACCCAGGCTTGGCAAGAATCAGCGCTCCTTGATAATCACAAAATGAAAATCGCACTGATCCAGCAACATGCAACTGAGGACTTGGAAGCCAACGTAGCCAGAGGATTGAAGCATATAGATCAGGCAGCGTCTCAAGGAGCAGCAATGGCCGTATTTGCTGAACTGGCTTTTACCCCCTTTTATCCCCAGTATTTAGCCAAGGATGATATTTCCCACCTGGCCGAACCTGTCCCAGGGTCGACCACTGAAAAATTCATGTCCAAAGCCAAGCAACATCATATGGTTGTTATCATTAATCTTTTCGAATTAGATAACGGCAAAACCTACGATGCTTCCCCGGTGATTGATGCGGATGGAACACTATTGGGTACGACCCGCATGGTACATATCGCTGATTATGAATGTTTTTATGAAAAAAGTTATTATGCAGAAGGAGATCACGGAGCACCAGTCTATGATACCGCTGTTGGTAAGGTGGGTGTGGCCATTTGCTATGACCGTCATTTCCCGGAGTTTACCCGGGCACTAGGTGTGAACGGTGCCGAAATAGTGGTTGTGCCCCAGGCCGGCACGGTGGGTGAATGGCCTGACGGACTCTATGAGGCAGAACTTCAAGTGGCATCCTTTCACAATGGATACTTTTGTGCTTTGGCCAATAGAGTAGGTGTAGAGGATCAAATGGAGTTCGCCGGCGAATCCTTCATAACTGACCCCGATGGAAAAGTGATCGCTCAATCTCCTAGCGGAGAAGATCATATTTTAATTGCTGATATTGATTTTACCAAAGTGGCAGAATCCCATGCACGAAAAATGTTCTTCAGGGATCGTCGCCCTGATATTTATCCACTCAATGAAAAATCCTAAATATGCGTAAATATCCACGATTATATTCTTTCCGGCGCTGACCCTGGGCTATTCGCGCCAGGATGGCGCTGGCACATACTCAAATCTCCGTCGAACTTCGGGAAATATTGCTATCAGAGCGTCCCGATGAACTCTATGCCATTTCATCTAAGGGGACCGTTCCTGTCCTTGAGTTAGAGGATGGGAAGGTCATCGATGAAAGTTTCGATATTATAATGTGGGCTTTAGATCAAACCAATACCGATTGGATGGAGATCAATCCAGATCAGCAATTAAAAATGATCCATGCCAATGATCATGAGTTCAAACCTTGGTTAGATAAGTATAAATACCATCAACGGCATCCAGAGCACACCAAAGAATATTATCAAGACCAGTGCGATGCATTTTTATCTAACTATAATGAAATCTTAAAGATGCAACCATATCTCATTGGGGAAAAAATTCAACTTTTAGACGTGGCCGTTTTCCCATTTGTTCGACAATTTGCTTTTGTGGATTTGCAATATTTTGAAACTAAATATTTCAATTTAAATCAGTGGCTGCTGGCAAGGAAAGACTCCGGTTTATTCAATTCCATCATGGATAAGTATATCCAATGGGAACCAGATCATGATCCTATGATCGTTTCATTTACGGCCTGAATTCATTTTAATGTCATGCGATGAAAAAAGAAGTTTTATATAATAAAAAGAGTCGCGAACTCCTCACGGAAGAATTACGGCAAGAACCATTCGAACGGCTCACCTGTTCTTTTTACCGCTATATACATATAGATAACCCGGAATTATTTCGGGACGAATTGTATAGGAATTGGAATGCCTTTGATATCTTTGGCAGAATCTACGTTGCCACAGAAGGTATAAACGCTCAGTTCAGTTGTCCAGAGCATCATTGGGAAGCATTTAAAAAAAATATGGATTCAACCACTACACTTGCCAAAATGCCATTGAAGATTGCCCTGCAGCCAGGGGAATCATTTTATAAACTGACCATCAAGGTTAAAGATGAAATTGTTGCCTATAACTTAGAAGAAGATGAATATGATATGCAGCATGTGGGCCGCCATCTCACCGCAGTAGAATTTAACCGGGCCTTGGAAAACCAGGATACGGTTGTAGTCGATATGCGCAATTATTATGAAAGTGAAGTTGGACGGTTTACAGATGCAATTATTCCTGATGTGGATACATCCAGGGAACTGCTGCCCGAAGTCAAGCGGCTGCTTCATGGCAAAGAGGATAATACAGTATTACTATATTGTACAGGGGGTATCCGCTGTGAAAAGGCCAGTGCCTATTTAGTGCACCATGGTTTTCAGAATGTCAATCAGCTAGGCGGAGGTATTATTCAATATGCCCATGATGTGAAAGCAATGGGCCTTAAATCAAAATTTATTGGCAAGAATTTTGTCTTTGACGCCCGTATGGGTGAACGGGTTACTGATGATATCCTCGGCGTCTGTCATCAATGTGGAAAGCCGGCAGATACCCATTTGGATTGTGGGAATGATGCATGTCATATTCTATTTATTCAGTGTGATAAATGTAACGAAAAATATGCCGGATGCTGTTCAGCAGAATGCAAGGAATTTGCCAGCCTGCCAGTGGCAAAACAACGCCTGTTTAGAAAAGATCCTGAAAAGGTGGTATCAAGAGCGCGCTATTCCAGCCGTGTTAAACCACGACTGAATGATTTAAACTAATCATAATGTACATACCAAAAGGGTCGGCGGTAATAATGTTGAACTGGCCGACCGACAATAGCAGTATAGACCCACCCAGCCAGCCAGAAGGCAATCATTGCCGGAAGTATAATATTAATCAGGATTGAGAATACTCCCATAACAAATACCAACATAAACGGCAGAATTGCTGCCACGCTGATATAGGGGTGATTTAACATGAATTTTCGAATTTTTTCCATTTACAATTCCATTTTTTATTATTATTGATACAGCAAAAACTATGCTAACATGATTATTTTGCCAAATTAAAATATTACTATGACGATATGACATGGAAATGGTTGTCATTTGTAATATTTAGTCATTTTTGTGACAAATTTTATTGAAACACACGTTCTATTGATTGATGGAAAGAGATGAATAAAAAACATTCATTATATTAAAAGTACAATTTAGTTTCCCCTCCCGCTTACCTATTTCAATTTAAGGAGGTTGAATATGAAAATAATTTCTGTGGGCAGTATACTGCCGTTTTTTTTTATTATTAGTTGTAGCCAGGCGCCTGTTGTAGATGCTGCCGATCCTAAAATGGATTTAGTCAGTACATTTGATGTAGCTCTGGATCGAGAAACCCAAACAAATTTAGAAGCCCAGTTTGATGCGGTCCTCAATACACAAAACCTGGATGACTGGATGAAACATATGTCATCCAAACCGCATCATGTGGGTTCTCCCTGGAGCAAGCAAAATGCGGAATTCATCGCTGAAAAATTTGAATCATGGGGATTTGAAACAGAAATTGAAACTTTTGATGTACTAATGCCATTTCCAAAAATCCGTAAACTGGAGATGGTTGGGCCCAATAAAGTCTCCTTACAATTAAAAGAGCCGGCCTTAGATGCGGATGCCACTTCCGGTATTACGGAGGACCTGTTACCGGGCTTTAATGCTTTTTCTGCTGATGGAAATGTAACTGCAGAATTGGTATATGTAAATTATGGCATTCTTGCTGATTATGAAGAATTGGAACGTCTTGGGATTGAAGTAGAGGGGAAAATTATTCTCGCTAGATATGGCGGATCATGGCGGGGAATTAAGCCTAAGATTGCCCGTGAAAAGGGAGCAATTGGATGCATCATTTATTCCGATCCCAAGGATGACGGATATTTTAAGGGGGATGTTTATCCCAAGGGACCATACAGAATGGAGCAAGGGTTGCAACGGGGCTCAGTGTTGGATATGCCTATGTACCCCGGTGATCCTCTAACACCTGGTTATGGCGCTAAGCCCGATGTAGAACGGCTTGCTATTGAAGATGCACCTACAATTATGAAAATTCCGGTTATGCCTATTTCCTATGCCGATGCATTGCCGCTGCTTAAAGCGTTGGAAGGTCCGGTGGCCCCAGCCTCATGGCGTGGCGCGTTACCGGTTACTTACCATATTGGTCCGGGACCGGCCAAGGTGCATCTGCAGCTCGAATTTGATTGGGGTTTGCGCAGGGCTTACAATCCTGTAGCAAAGTTGAAAGGATCAGTTTATCCTGACGAATGGATCATGCGTGGGAACCATCATGATGGTTGGGCACAGGGTGCGGCGGACCCGCTCAGTGGTATGGTTTCACTGATGGAAGAAGCCCGAGCAATCGGTGAATTGGTAAAAACCGGATGGCAACCCAAACGTACACTGGTGTACGCTGGCTGGGATGCAGAAGAACCAGGCCTCCTCGGCTCAACAGAATGGGTGGAATATCACCTTGATGAAATTCAGGAAAAAATGGTAGTGTATATTAATACCGATGGGACCGGTGTTGGATTTATGGGTGTCGGCGGATCTCACTCTTTAGAAAAATTTGTGAATGAAGTGGCAAGTGAAGTAAAGGATCCGGTTCAGGATGTAACTCTACAGAAACGGATACGGTCAAGGCTGCGGATTAGCGGAAACAAGGATGCGGAACGGGATGATCTGCGAATTTATCCCTTGGGTTCTGGATCAGATTACACGGCCTTTATTCATCATGCCGGCGTTCCTGCGTTAAACATTGGATTCGGCGGTGAAAGCGGTGGCGGATCCTATCATTCTATTTTTGACTCTTACGATCATTATAAACGGTTCAGCGATGGTGATTATATTTATGGTACCACGTTAGCCAAAGTAAACGGTCGACTAGTATTACGACTTTCAGAAGCGGATATTTTACCCTTTCGGTTTATGAATATGGCTGAAAATATTGGCACTTTCATTGAAAGCAATAAAAAACTGGCAAAAACGGTGGCTGAAAAAACCAAACGCCGGAATCGTTTGCTGAATGAAAAGGCCTTTACAATCTCAGCCAATCCAAAAAAGACTTATTTGCCCCCCAAACGGTTGGATGACGTGCCGGAATTTGATTTTACGCCCTTGGAGGCAGCCCACCAGCGATTAAAAACCAGTGCTATGAATTATGAAAAAGCTTTATCCAGTATGAAAAAGGGTTCCATGTCGGCAGAAATAAAAATTCAGGTGAATCGCCTTTTAAAAGATGTTGAGCAGGCCATGACGCGAGAGGAAGGACTGCCCCGCCGTAATTGGTTTAGAAATATGATATATGCGCCTGGTTTTTATACGGGGTATGGCGTGAAAACCCTGCCAGGCATCCGGGAAGGACTCGAAGAACGAAAGTGGGATGAGACTCATTTATTTATTGGAGAAGTAACTAAAGCATTGGATCGCGCCTCCGCTAAGATCAACGCGGCTACGGATATATTGAAAGCGGAATAAATGGGCAAAAGAATCATACTAGCGTTATTGGCAGGACTAATCCTTTCATCCGTTGTTTCTGCCGAAGAAACAAAGTCAGTTAGGGCCACCCGTAAGTGGGTTCAGCAAAACGGACATGTAATTTTACAGGATTTTACTCGTCTTTTATCAATGCCCAATGTGGCGGCGAATCGCAAAGATATCCGAAAAAACGCGGAATATATCAGTAATCTGTTTCAAAAGCGCGGATTCGATATGCAACTATTGGAGTTGGAAGAAGCCAACCCCATTGTTTATGGTGAATACAAAGTGCCTGGTGCAATCAGGACATTATGCTTTTATGTTCATTATGACGGACAACCGGTAGACCCAACGAAGTGGACCCATGGGCCCTTTAACCCAGTGCTGTACAGTGGGGCTATGGATAAGGGAGGCAAAGAGATTGCATTGCCGGGTAAGGGGGATAAAATTGATCCAGAATGGCGAATTTATGGCCGCTCAGCAGGAGATGACAAAGCGCCTATTATTACCATTTTGAATGCAGTGGATGCTCTCCAATCATCCAAAATTGGTTTTACTTCCAATATTAAATTATTCTTTGAAGGTGAAGAAGAAGCGGGCTCAACCAATCTGAAGGCACACCTGCTAAAACATAAAGATCTTTTGGATGATATTGATATCTGGCTATTCTGTGATGGGCCCGTGCATCAGAGCCGTCGGCCCCAACTCGTATTTGGTGTTCGGGGTGTCACTGGCATGGAGGTCACCGTATACGGAGCCACTCGCGCACTACATAGTGGACACTATGGAAATTGGGCCCCAGTCCCCGGTCAGATGTTGGCCCGTTTAATCGCCTCTATGAAAAATGAAGACGGTAAAGTATTAATCGACAACTTCTATGATACGGTGGAACCATTATCAGAATTTGAACGTTTGGAGCTGGCCAAAATTCCTAATGTGGATATACAATTAAAAAACGAATTAGGCCTTGCCTTTACAGAAGGTGAGGGCCGTACTATTAATGAGCGTCTATTGCTGCCTTCTTTGACAATCAAGGGGCTGGCCAGTGGTAATGTAGGTAAAAAAGCCCGCAATGTGATTCCCAACACAGCCACCACTGCCATTGGTGTTCGACTCGTGAAAGGTAATGACCCTGAAGATATGCTTGATAGGGTTGAAAGCCATATTCGAAAGCAAGGATATCATATTGTTTACACTGAACCGGATATGGAAACCCGTTTAAAGTATAGGAAAATTGCCAAGGTAGATCGGCGACGCAGTGGCTATATCGCTTCCAGGACTTCCATGCAAGAACCCAATGCAAAAGCCATCATTAATGCAGTGCAAAACTTTGTGGAGGATGAATTAATTCTCATGCCGGCCTTGGGCGGCTCTCTGCCTCTATATTTATTTACGGATATGTTAAAGAAACCAGCCATCATTGTTCCTGTGGCCAACCATGATAATAATCAGCACGCAGCTAATGAAAATCTGCGTATTGCAAACCTGTGGTACGGTATCGACCTCATGGGTGTGATTATGACAATGCCCCGTTAAAAGGTGAAAAAAAACTTTTATTTTTTCCCCTGTATTAGTTTAATCATTGGCCTCAACGCTCAGTCAATCCAATTGGAAAGACTGGATAGTGGCGTACAGGAATCTTTTCGGGGCCTCAGTGTTATTAATAGAAAGGTGGCATGGGTCAGTGGTACAGGCGGGACTGTATTGCGAACGGTTGATGGAGGGAAATCCTGGCAGAGTATATCCGTACCTGAAATGGATAAAACGGATTTTCGGGATATCGAAGGGTTTGATGCATATACAGCAATTGTCATGGGGATTGGTAAACCGGCACGTTTTTTTAAAACCGCCGATGGCGGAAAAACCTGGGACTTAATCTATTATGATGATCGTGAAGGTGTTTTCTTTGATGGGTTGTCATTTTGGAATAAAAAACGCGGCATTGCTTTCAGTGACCCAGTTGGAGGCCACCATCTAGTTATCCGGACTGAAGATGGTGGGTATACCTGGCAGGATGTACCTTTGAAAAATATTCCAGAAAAACTAGATCCTGAGTTTGGATTTGCCGCCAGCGGAACTGGTATACCCGTGGCAGGAAGTAATACAGTTTGGCTTGGAATGGGTGGCGCCAAATCCAGAGTTTTCAAGAGTGAAGACGGTGGATTGCATTGGGCCGTGGCCGAAACGCCCTTGGTCCACGGAGGTCAGAGTACGGGGATCTATTCCCTCTGTTTTAAGGATAAAAAAATAGGTATTGCTGTCGGCGGGGATTACACAGACCAATTCATCCAAAATACCATGGTCTATACCTGGGATGGAGGATTAACATGGCACTTGCCTGAAACCCAGACCCACCAGTACCGGGAATGCGTTGTTCATTATAGGGGCAGCATTTTTTTTGCTGTGGGGCCATCGGGGATTGATAGAACAAAAGATAATGGTAAAAATTGGACATCTCAAAATCGAGATGTTAACGATTTAACATCTATGGCTTTTGCAAAAGGAAGTCCAACTGGATTTATAGTGGGTAAGGGAGGCCAAATATTTAAAATTAAGGTCAAATATTAATGGCAGATAAAACTGCTTTGGTACTTGGTTCATCGGGATTGGTTGGTTCTGAATTATTAACGTTATGTTTGAAATCTGATTATTATAAAAAAGTAATAACTCCAGTAAGAACACCTTTGCCAATTCACGATGACAAGCGCGAAGAAATAATTATAGACTTTGAAATGCCTCCATGGGAAGATTTATTTCCTGTTGATCATGTATATTGCTGCTTGGGTACTACAATAAAAAAAGCAGGGAGTAAAAGTAATTTTATAAAAGTAGATCATGATTATCCATTGGCTTTTGCAGGCGCAGCCAAAAAATGGAACTCATCTGTTTTTAGTGTTATTACAGCTGCAGGTGTTTCAGCTAATTCCAAAATATTCTATAACCGCGTAAAAGGTGAACTTGAGTCAAATTTGAAATTAATCTCTTTAAATTCAACACTAATTTTTCAACCATCCTTATTATTAGGTAATCGCAATGAATTTCGATATCGAGAAAAAATCTTATCTGGAATTGCAAAAGCCACATCATGGTTGACTCCGAGTTCATATCGTGCAATTCATTGCAAAAAAGTAGCAAAATCCATGATTGATCAAACGCTTTATGCAAAATCTGGGTTTAGCATTATTTCAAATAAAGAAATGCATAAAATTGGATAAGGAGGAAATTATGCAACGACTAAAATACTGGATCTGTTTGGTTTTATTATTTTCATTTATTTTTTCTCAACGAACAGCCAAACCAGTAATCTTTGGAAAGCATTGGGTCGCCATTACAGGTAAACCGCTTGGCGCTACTGCTGGGGCTACCATTTTTTCACATGGAGGGAATGCAGTTGATGCCGCGTGTGCTATGTTAGCAGCCACATGTACAATGTATGATGTACTAAGCTGGGGTGGCGAAACTCAAGCATTGGTTTATAATCCAAGAACGGAAAAAGTGATTGGTGTCAATGCCCTTGGTGTTGCCCCTACAGGCGCAACACCAGAATACTATATTGAAAAGGGTCACACGTATCCGCCACAATATGGGCCGCTGGCAGCAGTGACGCCAGGGACGCCTGGTGGACTGATGACCATGCTGGCAGAATTTGGCAGTATGAGTTTGAAAGAAGTCTTAGCTCCAGCGATGGAAATGGCTAAAGGATACCCGATCGAGGCTCAGGCCGCTAATGGCATAGAGCGCCAGAAAGAGCAGATCGCTAAATGGCCCTATTCGAAGAAAATATTTTTGGTCCATGATGGTGATCGCCAGGCTCCCTATCCAGGTGAAATTTTTGTCCAAGAAGATTTATATAATACACTACAGAAACTGGTTGATACGGAAGCCAAGGCGCTAATCAATGGGGCCACACGCAAGGAAGCCATCTATGCTGCAAATAACAGGTTTTATAATGGAGATATTGCAGAAGAAATTGCCCGTGCAACGCAAGAACAGGGCGGACTGATTACTAAAGAAGACTTAGCGAATTGGGAAGTTTATTTAGAAGAACCAGTTAAGACTAATTACAAAGGAATCGACGTTTATAAACTGACGCACTGGGTTCAAGGGCCGGTCATGCTTCAATCTTTGAATATGCTGGAAAATTTTGATCTGGAATCCATGGGCTATAATTCTGCTCGCTATATCCATACTCTTTACCAGGTAATGAATCTGGCCTTTGCGGATCGGGATTTTTATTATGGCGATCCATACTTCCCGCCTAAAGAACCGATAAATGGATTGCTTTCCAAGCGCTATGCTAAAGCCAGAATTAAGGAGATTAACTGGGTAAAGAATGATCCAATGGCCAAGCCCGGTAACCCATATAAATTCCAAGTTGGGCCCAATAATCCTTTCTTGAATTACTTAAAAACATGGGGAGAAGAAAAGCAGCGATTGAATCCAAATGATGGAAATCAGGATTTTGCTGCTTTGGAAGCGGAATTTAATCTGGGTACCACCACCATACAGGCAGCGGACGAGGATGGTTGGGTGGTTTCAATTACACCCAGCGGCGGGTGGATCCCGGCTGTCATAGCTGGAAAAACTGGTATAGGATTAAGTCAGCGCGCCCAAAGTTTTGTTTTATACGAAGACGAAAATCCATACAATCTGATTGCCCCTGGTAAAAGACCAAGAGCTACTTTGACACCGGCCATGGCTATTAAAGATGGCAAGCCTTATCTATCTTTTGCGGTTCAGGGAGGAGATACTCAAGATCAAAACCTGCTGCAGTTTTTCCTGAATATGGTCGAATTCAATATGAATGTACAGGAGGCAGCGGAGGGAGCTAATGTAAACAGTTATCAAATGTACAGTTCATTTGGAGGACATAGTAAAGAAGCAGGGCGCATTGTAGTCCATAAGGATACCCCGCCATGGGTGACCAAGAAATTGAGAGGAATGGGATATAATGTAGTGACGCGATCATTGACATCCGGGCCGATCAATGCCATTTGGTTTGATTGGGAACACGGTACCATGTGGGGTGGTTCATCCAATTATGGGGAAGATTACGGCATTGGCTGGTAACCAGCGGACACTTTACCAGATTGATGCCTTCGCAGATAAGGTATTTTCCGGAAATCCTGCGGCAGTCGTTCCTCTGGAAAACTGGCTGCCTGAGGACACCATGCAACACATTGCCATGGAAAACAACCTATCTGAAACTGCTTTTATAGTAAAAGAAGGAGAACGCTTTGCCATCCGCTGGTTTACACCAACAGCTGAAGTGGATCTTTGCGGCCATGCAACGCTGGCCACTGCCTTTGTCATATTTCGATATCTTGAACCTGATACACAGGAAATTGAATTTGATTCTCGTTCAGGTCCATTGTCTGTCACCAGAAAGGGAAGTAAAATGAGGATGGATTTTCCCAAAGATATTCCCCAATCCTTATCAAAGCAGAAAGGGGAAATTGACAGGGTGATCGGTGGAAATACTGTGGCTGTAATGAAAGGAAAAGATGACATTTTAGCAATTCTGGCTACCCAATCAGAGGTAGAAAAGATAAGGCCCGATTTTGGGCTTGTGTCCAAACTGGATTGCCGGGGATTAATCGTCTCGGCTGCAGGGGAAAACTATGATTTTGTTTCCCGCTGCTTTTACCCGAACTATGGTGTGAATGAAGATCCCGTCACCGGTTCCGCACATTGCCTCTTAGCCCCATATTGGTCAGAAGTGTTGCACAAGAAAACATTAAAGGCTCGGCAGCTATCTCTGCGGGGAGGCAGTCTCACCTGCACGGTGGGAGAAAATCGGGTTTATCTTTCCGGAACTTGTGTGCCGTATATGATAGGAGAAATTACACTCCCATGAAACAGGTCACGCCATGGCTGATTGCAGCGGTCTTTATAGTGTTTGCCATGGTGAATTTTGATGATCCGGACTGGTTTATATGGGTACCAACATATATTGCTATTGGATTGCTGCCGTTATTGCCCACTGGAATTATAAATAATTTGCATCTAAAAATTGTAGCGATTGTGGTTTTGATTTTAGGGATTATAGTGGCACTTGGCTTTTTGAATACCATTATGCCCCGGCAAATGGATAACCGCATGGTGAATATGTGGGAATATCAGAGGGAAGGGGTAGGACTAGTATTGGGAGCCATCTGGCTTTGGTTTGGCCGCAAACTAAAATAATCCGGATTTATATACACAATGCTTAATTTAAATTACACCGCTTTATCAAACGACAGAGGATGGAATGAAAAACATATTTTTAATTGTTAATATTATGATAATCTCCTGCACAGAAACTTCATTGCCGCCTGACGCAACAAAGAAACCACATAAAATAACTGTCCATGGAGATACTCGAGTAGACAGCTATTATTGGATGCGCCTTACCGATAAACAGAAATCTGCGAAAAAGTTTGATTCTCAAACAAGCGAAGTTGTGGATTATATCACAACAGAAAATGAGTATACGCAGTCCAGTTTGAACCATACCAAGAAATTTCAAAATAAACTGTTTGAAGAAATTGTGGGCCGCATCAAAAAGGACGATGTGTCTGTACCCTACCTGGATAACGGCTATTACTATTATACCCGTTATGAAAAGGGAAGAGAATACGCCATTCGTTGTCGGAAAAAAGGCTCTTTGGACTCACCGGAAGAAATTATTTTGGATGAAAATAAACTGGCGGAAGGATATGATTATTTCGCTGTGAGCGGCATGAATGTGAGCCCTGATAATGAATGGTTGGCTTTTGGGGTGGATACACTGAGCCGACGCTTTTATGAGGTCCATTTTAAAAATTTAAGAAGTGGCGATATATTGGAACAAACGATCCCCAATACGACTGGTGGCGTAGCTTGGGCAAATGACAATCAGACGGTATTTTATACATCCAAAAACAAGATCACCTTATTATCAGAAAAAATTTACCGCCATAAAATGGGTTCTGATTTTCATAATGATGAACTGGTTTATACGGAAAATGATGAAGCGTATTACATAGGCGTTTCCCGATCCAAATCAGGTGAATACATTATAATCTATAACAGCAGCACATTGGTGAGCGATTACCATATCCTGCGGGCTGATGTTCCAGATGGAAAATTCAAAAACTTTTCTCTCCGTGGAACAGCGCATGAATATAGTATCGATCACTACCAGAATAAGTTTTATATCATTACCAATTGGAATGCCAAAAACAACCGCCTGATGGAAACTGCCGAGAATGCTACTGACATTTCCCAATGGAAAGAGGTCATTGCACATCGTGATGATGTGCATCTATTGGGGTTGGAAATTTTTAAAGATCACCTGGTGATCAATGAGCGTAAAGATGGCCTACGGGGATTAAGAATTATCAATCAGAAAACGGGGGATGACGCGGACATTGATTTTGAAGAAGAGACCTATACAGCACGCATCTCTGTCAATGAGGAATTCAACACCAATATCCTTCGCTATAGCTATACATCTATGGTGACACCTTCTACGACCTACGACTATAATATGGATACGGGTGAAAAAACACTCATGAAACAGCAGGAGATAGTGGGCGGTTATGATCAAAAAGCCTACCATTCGGAGCGGCTTTACGCCACCGCCCAGGATGGAAAGCGGATCCCGATTTCATTGGTCTATCGAAAGGATATGAAATCCGATTCACCCCAAAACCTGCTCTTGTATGCCTATGGATCTTATGGGTCCACCCGTGATCCTGGTTTCGGGTCTTCGCGGTTGAGTATTTTGGACCGCGGATTCATTTATGCCATTGCCCATGTGCGCGGCAGCCAGATTTACGGTCGCCAATCCTATGATGATGGCAAAATGTTGAACAAGAAAAACACCTTTACGGATTTTGTTGATGCAGGGATACACCTAGTAAATAATGGATATACTAATTCCGAACAGATGTTTTGCGAGGGGGGAAGTGCAGGCGGTTTGCTTATCGGTGCGGTGGTGAATTTAGCGCCTGAATTATGGCGAGGAGCCATTGCCGCTGTTCCTTTTGTAGATGTAGTTACCACCATGCTGGATCCCAGTATACCCCTGACTTCCAATGAATGGGACGAATGGGGCGATCCTCGGATAAAAAAATATTATGATTACATGCTTTCCTATTCACCCTATGACCAGGTACGGGACACGGCATACCCCAATATGCTGGTCACATCAGGGTTTTTTGATTCCCAGGTCCAGTACTGGGAGCCGCTGAAATATGTAGCCAAACTAAGAGATCACTGGCAGGGAGAGAATAAATTATATCTGCATATGAATATGGATGCGGGTCATGGTGGCAAGTCCGGGCGTTTTCGCCGATACCGGGAAGTGGCACTGGAATATGCATTTATGTTGGATCTGGTCGGGGTTCACAAATAACTTTGGTTGATTTGCTTATTATCCGTTTTTTAGTGTAATATTGAGCGTGATGAAGCAGAAATCCACTTTTATCATGCTGAGTTTGGTCTTTTCCTTGGCCATCCAGGGTTGTTACACGCAACTGGCCTGGTTCTATCCGTCACCGGAAGAAGAGGAGGAATTCTTTGAGCCCTATTCCCGTGCAGGAAATCGGCCAAACCTAGGTTTGTATGCCCAGGATATTGGCTCCACCATGCCACTTTCCTATTCCATGATGCACAACCGTTTTAACCCTCTTTACTCATCTTATTATGGTTATTCCAGTTTCTATAACCCATACAATTTTTATGGTGGTTATGGTAACGGATACGGGATGGGCTATTATGATTATGGATACGGTTATAGCCTGGGTGGTTATAACATGGTTATCCCTGGCATATCTGAAAATGATATCCGAAAGTTTACTAAAAGCCGAGATCGAAATACCGGTACGAACTTAAATACAGTTCGGACACGTACTCAATCACAACAATCCTCATCAAGCTGGAGTGGCGATTCATCCTATGGAGGAAGTTCTTCGCTTTCATCCTCCCGTTCCTCCAGTAGCAGTTCTGGCAGTTCTTCCAGTTCCTCAGGTTCTTCTGGCGGAACCCGCGCGACACGCCGCAATTAATATTATTCAATAAAATCGAGGATTATTAATGCGACGCAAATTCACCCTGCGATCCATTATTATTTCCACTCTTTTCCTATCTACTGGTCAGACTCAGACTGCATCTGAAGCGATCCATATATTAGAAAACGAAATCGGGTACGGTGCCCGTTCGCTGGGTATGGGTGGTGCCTTCACTGCCTTAGGCAATGACCCCTCTGGAATGTA
>DTTO01000043.1 GCA_012964665.1 Fidelibacterota bacterium | reverse complement strand
AAAAATCTTAATTAAGGAGTAAAGAATGAAGAAATTATTAAGCATATCCATGATATTTATATTTTTGGTCGGATGCGAAAATGCCCAAAAATCAAATGGATTTGTTAAGGATGTCGAAGGATCATCTTGGCAAATGGGTACTCAAGCTTCTGTAGATCTAGTTGTTGAATTAGACAAGTATTGGGGAGTTGATTACGATAAAATGAGAACATTTTTTGTTGATACGTTAAAATCAAGATTTGAGGGTGGTCAGTCTTACGAGACCTTAGATGGTTTTATCGGACAAGTAAAAGAAAGTATGGAAGAGAACTCTGGTGTACAATACTGGTCAATGGAGGGTGCATTTTCAGTAGATCTTGATCCTACAAAGGGAGGAGATTGGGTGAATGCATGGTTTTTAGTGGATGCAACTGACTCTCAACCAAAAAGAGCTATAGTTGAGTATTACTATGTTAAGAATGGTAAAATCCATCAATTTTCACAAAGCAAACAAGTCAGACTAGATTAAAATAATAAAATAGATTTATGGGATTCGAATCGGGGGTTCGAATCTCTCCCCCTTCGCCAAATATAGTCTAATTTTTAATGCCATCTTTTATTTACATATCCATAACATCATTTTGAATGTGTAATTTTCTCGTCGTTTTCCATGCAAAATTCATCCATCAAAGTTCGATTTGCTCCTAGTCCTACTGGTGAACTTCACCTTGGAGGTACCCGAACGGCGTTATTTAATTGGCTGTTTGCAAAAAAACAGAACGGAAAGTTTTTTCTTCGAATTGAAGATACAGATCTCAAACGATCCAAAGAAAAATTCACAGAACAGATTTTGGATTCTTTAGAATGGCTGGGGCTGCATTGGGATCAGCCACTAATGTATCAATCCGAGCGTATGGATGTTTACAAGGAAAGGGTGAAGGACTTACTAAAATCCGGGAAGGTCTATCGGTGTTTTTGTTCAAAGAACGATTTGCAATCAACCAGGGATGCTGGAAGTTACCTTTATCCAAGCACGTGTAGAAATTTGAGTGATGAAGATATTAAATGGCGTTTAAACCAAAGCCAGAGTTTTACCTTACGTTTAAAACTTCCCAAGGGTGAAACAACATATCAAGATTTGATTTACGGTAATATTCATGTCCAACATAAAGAATTGGATGATTTTATTATAGTTCGCCCTGATGGTACACCAACCTATAATTTTAGCGCTGTGGTTGATGACCATGATATGGATATCACTCATGTGATCCGGGGCGAAGATCATGTGGCTAACACACCCAAGCAGATCTTGTTATACCAGGCCTTGGGATACAATGAGCCAATTTTTGCTCATTTACCTATGATTTTAGGGCCTGATAAAAAAAGGCTGAGTAAACGCCATGGTGCACCTGGAGTACAAAAATTCAAAGACGATGGGTACCTTCCGGAGAGTCTATTAAATTATTTAGCACTGTTAGGGTGGAATCCTGGAACAGAAGAAGAAATTTTTTCGCTACAGCAACTAATTGAAAACTTTGATTTGAAAAAAGTACAGAAAAAGGGAGCTGTATGGGATGAGAAAAAACTTCACTGGCTGAGCGGTCAGCATGTAATGAATACGCCAACAGATGCGCTATTGGAATCAATCAGAACTATTGATACTGATTGGGGCAAGGGTAGTGAAATTTCATTTTTAATATCCGTTATCGAAATGTTAAAGGTACGGTCCAAATCACTTCATGAATTTTTTCAACAATCAGATTACTTTTTCAATGATCCCGCTTCTTTCAGTGCAGAAGAGCTAAAAAAGGGCTGGAAAGATAAAACGGTAAATCAAACTATTGAAAAATTGCTAAATAAAATGGCTGCGATTTCCAATTGGCGTGAGGGGGATTTAGAAAGAGAAATTAAGGCATTTTCGAAAGACCATGAGTTAGGCTTAGGAAAAATTATTATGCCAATTCGACTGGCAGTATGTGGTACACTGAACGGTCCTTCCATATTTGAGATATTGGAATTATTAGGACGGGATACCAGCCTTCGTAGAATTGAAACTGCATTAGAAAAATTACCAGAGTAAATAGAAGCAAATATGAAACCGCGTCATTTTATTCAACGCATTATTGATGAAGATAATGTTACCGGGAAATTTGATAATCGTGTCCATACCCGGTTTCCACCTGAACCCAATGGATATCTTCATATCGGCCATGCAAAAGCTATTTATTTGAATTTCAGCATTGCGGATGAATTTGGCGGAAAATGCAATTTACGTTTTGATGATACTAATCCCACGGCAGAAGAAGAAGAATTTGTCCGATCGATAAAAGAAGATGTGAAATGGCTTGGATATGATTGGGAAGATCGTCTGTGTTTTGCATCCGATTATTTTCAACAGATGTATGATTATGCGGTAGAGTTGGTAAAAAGAGGGCATGCTTATGTTTGTGACCTCACATCGGAAGAAATTAAAAATACTCGTGGAACTTTAACTAAACCTGGTCAGGATAGTCCATTCCGAAATCGGTCCATTGAGGAAAGCATGGATCTATTCGAACGTATGAAGGCAGGAGAATTTTCTGATGGAAGCCGGACTTTGAGGGCAAAAATTGACATGGGCCATCCCAATATGAATATGCGTGATCCTGTTGTTTACCGGATTTTGCATGCGGACCATCATCGTACCAAAGATCAATGGTGTATTTATCCTATGTATGACTGGGCCCATGGTCTGGAAGATTCGATTGAGGGAATTACCCACTCGTTATGTTCGCTGGAATTCGAAGATCATCGTCCTATTTATGACTGGTATTTAGATACATTAGAAACATACCATCCCCAGCAAATCGAGTTTGCACGGCTAAATTTGAACTATACGATTATGTCTAAAAGGAAACTGAAAAAATTAGTAGATAATAAGCATGTATCTGGTTGGGATGACCCACGAATGCCAACCTTGTCTGGTCTGCGTCGCAGAGGATTCACGCCTGCTGCAATCCGTAATTTTATGGAAGAAATCGGAGTAGCCAAGCGAGACAATGTGATGGAAATGACCAAACTGGAATCTACTCTTCGAGAAGATTTAAATAAGCGTTGTGAGCGCCGCATGGGTATTCTTAATCCGCTGAAAATTGTTATTACGAATTATCCTGAGGGCAAGGAGGAATTTTTAGAAGCGGTCAATAACCCTGAGAATGAAAAGGCGGGTAGACGTAAAGTTCCATTTGGCCGTGAACTATATATTGAGCATAATGATTTTATGGAAGATCCTCCAAAAAAATTTTTCCGATTAGCCCCTGGCAGGGAAATTAGACTGCGTTATGCCTATTTTATTACATGCAACGATGTGGTGAAAGATGTCGATAATAACATTGTGGAATTAAAATGTACATATGATCCAGATACAAAAGGTGGTAATGCACCTGATGGAAGGAAAGTTAAGGCAACAATCCATTGGGTTTCCGCTGCCCATGCTATTGATGCAGAAGTAAGAAAGTATGACCGTTTATTCCAAGTACCATCACCGGGGTCAATGGAAAATTTTATGGATGCACTAAATCCGGATTCATTGAATATATTGGAAAATTGCAAATTAGAACCCGAATTAAAGCAAGCAGAAATTGGTGTTCCCATTCAATTTGAACGATTGGGTTATTTTTGCAAAGATATAGATTCTGGTGACACACCCATATTTAATCGAACTGTACCACTTCGAGATACCTGGGGAAAAATTGAAAAACAAATGCAATCAGGAAAGAATAAATAGCATTGAGAAAAGCACTCAAATCCAAGTAATTTGATATCTGATGTGGACTAAGACAAAATCAATCTTTTTCATTTTTACGCTGATCAGTACACTAACTGCGGCTCCACCATCACTGCATATCTATGTTATTCCCTTTGACAACATTAAAAATGATGTGGCCATCGCTTGGCTTTCCGATGCTTTTTCCGAAATGGTAAACGCATCATTAAGCCAGCATGATCGAATTTACCTCAAGGATAAAACTGGTCTGGAAGAACTCATGTCCAATCGTTCTTTATTGCTCCAACAGCGTCCCGGAACAAAAAACTTACTTATATTAGGAAAATTTGAAAGAGCATTAGATAAAATTTCAGTTGCTGTTCAACTTATAGATATTTCATCCTGGGATGAATTGGATTCTCGAAAAGTTCGAGGTGATTACAATGATATAACCGGTATTAATCGATCTTTATCGGAAACGATCAATACAATGTTGGTGCCCTTCCTTCCTAAGATAGAAAAAGGACCTTATCCGACTTTAACAGAAGGCAAGCGAATGCGCACACCTCCATCTTATGCTGAAAAAGCAATTGATTTGAGCTCTTCCATTGATAAGGCTATTGATGAATTAGGGGAGGAATTGGATGTAAATATTGGTGCTAGAGGGAGGGTCGACCCAAAGGAATTAAAAGAGAAAGATGGTGAATGGATACTTGATTTATCAAAAGATGATTATGAGAATTCGCGCCCAGAGAATGATTCCAATACAGATTTGATGATAGATGTTTTAAAAAATCTTATGGAAAATCCCTATGAGATTAATTTAGAACGCCCTCAATTAAACTACGATCCGGAAAACCGAAAAGAATTTCAAATTGTATTTCCCGTAACCTATAGGCTAAAAGGAAACATTATTAAAGATATGCTTACATCGTTGCCGTATTCGGGTTTAAAGCAGGACGGAAATCTCACTGTTTTTTACTTCAACCGGGATAAATACAATTTTCCAAAGGATATTTCGGAAAGAATTCAATTTGGAAAATATCGTACCAGTCCTGTAATGCAATTCCAAGATGCAAAAGGTAATCCTCTTGTGGTATTAGTTGACTCACCAGATCAAACGATTCATGGATTACTAAGCAACCGTGTTCTATATAAATCGTTCCACTTTTTTTCGCCATTGATTGATTTTGCTGTTGGGGGATGGTCCATGCAGGTGACGCTTGAAACTGTTGACATACCTGTAGAGTATAAGTTCAATATGGAAGTCAATTCTGCAAATAAAATAAGTCGTGTGAGTCTGAAATTTATTCCTGAAGCTGAATTGCACAACTTTTTGAGCAAATTGCTCTAATCAATTATCCAAACATAGATATTGCAATGAAAAAGTGGATCCTAATAAGCGTTCTGGTATTACTCGCGTCGACGCTTTATGGACAGAATAAAGTACCTGATATCAAATTGAAAAGAATGAATGGTAAATCCGTAATGCTTCAGGATTTTCTCAAAAAAGGCCCCGTTTTGATTAACTTTTGGGCTACTTGGTGTGCGCCATGTAAAAAGGAAATGGTTCATTTGGATGAGTTTGAAAAAAAGTATACGGATAAGGGACTTTCTGTATTAGCAATTAGTATTGATAGTCAAAAAAGTATTTCCCAAGTCCGCAGTTATATTAGGGCGAAAAAGTATTCATTTGATGTATTTCTTGATCCAAATAGTCAAGTTTTAAAGAAACTGAACGGCAATCTGATGCCAACTGATATTCTTATCGGTCAGGATGGGACAATCCTTTGGCGTCATAATGGATATATACCCGGGGATGAGAAGAAAATGGAAGCGGAAATCAAGGCGGCAGTTCAGTCGACATCTTAATTATCTAGAATGAAATTTAGTCGTTACTTTTTTTCATTTATAATATCCTTTTGGACTACAGGATACTGTCAATTTTCTTTTTCGGGAGCATTGACGACTAATTATGGCCAGAGTAAAAATGATTTTAACATTCAAGAAACGCTTCTTGATATAAATGGGAACTGGAATAACTGGACAGGGTGGATTCAGTTAGAACATTCCGACCCGCCAGAATTGGGACGATCCTTAAAAGGAATACGAAAGTTTCGTTTGGGTTATTCATCAGGTGCCTACACAATCAAATTGGGTGACATATATGAATTTTGGGGACGAGGATTAATGGTTAATATGGTCGATGACCAGGCGATCGATTTAGATACAGGCGTTCGAGGAGGATTATTGAATTGGGCAAACGATTTGGTTCAAATTGATTTATTTGGAGGGACGCAGAATATTTGGCGTTCATCAAACGAGGTATTTGGATTTAATGATCGGGTTCCAAATTATGAAGTTGACCATACACTTTACGGCGGTCGCATTGCTGCTAATTATCATCAGTGGCATGGTGCTGTCAAATATATGCAGGTTAATGAGGAGCATCTATTACCTAGAATCGATACTATTGAGAAAGTAGGTCATCAACTCATTGGCGTAAATATTGAATATTATGGTCCGACAACAGATTTTGGATTCGAATATGTAAAAAAGGATGCAAAGGGGTTTGGGTTTTATGGCCTTATAAATATGTACATAGGAGACTGGTCAATTGGTACGTCCTATAAAAATTACCATTTTGCTGATTTATCACCGGATGATCGCTGGGACTTTGTCAATATCATTGGAGGTGCTTTAACCATACAGCAAATGCCCACTTTATTTGAACAACACGCAACCAGATTACTTGGAAGAATTACTCATCAAATTGATTATAATGATGAACTTGGATTTGATTTAAGACTAAAAGGACCACTCTTTCAAAATACAATATTTTCATTTTCCTATGCAAGTTCCAGCCGCCATAAGGAATGGTATTTAGATAATAACTGGAACTGGATCATGGGAGGCAGTAGTGGTTTATTACCATCTACCAAACCTGTATTTAATGCCTTTAGAGAAATGTATGCAGAATTAGAAGGATATTTATTGAATGGCAATTTGCATTATAACATTGGCTCCGGATTAACAAATGATGTGACAGATTTATATTTGAATCGATATACCGATTCAAATCGATCCTACAGTTATGAATCTTTATCAGCAACAACGCTACCAGCTCAATTCACTTATACAATCAATCAAAAATTCAGTCTGGAATTGAAATATGAATACCAGGAATTAAAAAAGGGTGTTAACACTTATTCAGAGCTACCAACAAATATGCCACCATTCACATCAAATTTTTTAAAGGATAAACAAATCAATCGAATTTTTAGTGTTGGATTAGGAAGGTCTCCATTGTGGTCAATGAGTTTAATGATGGATTATGCCAATACCGAAGAACGAATCATCGTTGATAAAGTCAGGGATAAAAATTCAATAGAAGAGATGTTGGGAAATTTATGGGATACGTCACTCACCTGGGCCAATATGGAAATCTCTTACAATATTTCAAGCAATCATCGCCTTACCGTCATGTATGGATCCCAACGGGGTGGTGTATTATGCAGCAATGGCGTTTGCCGGTACGTCCAACCATTTGAGAATGGTTTCAAAATTGGGTTAATTGCGGTTCTTTAGGTAGATTTGTATTCCTTGTAGCTATATCCAATGAAAAGATTAGTCATAATTATACTGTTAGCTTTTCTTATTTCCTGGTCTTGCGAGGATGAGAAACCCGGTGAATCTGTAGTCAGTTCTATTGTGATTACGCCAAACAAAATCATATTGAAACCGGGGAAAACAGAACAATTCTACGCTTTGGTTATAGATCAGAATAACATAGAAATGGAAGCTGATATTACTTGGAACAGTTCGCACCCATCTGTAGCCACCATTAATAATGAAGGTCTAGTCACAGCTGTTGCGACGGGATCAACAGAGATTTTTGCCACTGTAGATGCAATTCAAGGTCTGGCAGAGGCGTTGGTAAGCGGCATACGAAGACGTGTACTGAGTGAAATGATCACCTCAAGTACATGAGGCCCTTGTGCATCCGCGGAGCGGAGCTTGAATACTTCTTTAAAACCTGGCACAACTCTTTATGTAGGCACCGCTATTGATACTATTTGGAGCCAAATTTATTATCATGTCTGGTGGCCAGGACAGGGTAATGATCCTATGTACCTTATGAACCAAAGTATGAATCGAGCACGCAATAATTATTATGAAAATAATTATACGCCACATATGTATACCAATGGCAAAGATTCAGGTTCTGGTACGGCGACATGGATCTCTGATCCGAAAACTTATTTGGAAGAAGTCGGTTTATATGAAATCAATCTGAGTGGCTCACAATCTGGCAATGAAATTTCATTCGACGTGAAAATGAATGCGATAGAAACAACACCAACCTCCCAAGACTTACGATTATTTGTTGCTACGGTGATGGACACAGTTCATTATCCAGCTTCACCAAACGGGTTGACAGAGCACCATAATCCAGTGATTGCATTACTGACAGGAAATACCGGTAAGCAAATGAAATTTATTTCGGGAATCACTTATACGGAATCTTTTACATGGTCCATGCCTAGCGATTGGATCAATCATGCTGATATTTCATGGAAAAGTTCTGGTTTAAAAGCGGTGGCCTGGATACAGAATTATAAATCTAAAGAAGTTCTACAGGTCAACGAATTTGAATTTGATTGATATTCCCGTTAAATAGGTTTGGGGCGATAAAAACGGTTAATTAAATTTCAGTCGCATTTTTTATTATTTGGGGTGTCGTCTAATGGTAGGACACCAGGTTCTGGCCCTGGCAGTCGGGGTTCGAGTCCCTGCACCCCAGCAGATTTGATTGTTATGCACCCGTAGCTCAACTGGATAGAGCGTCTGGCTACGGACCAGAAGGTTGAGGGTTCGAATCCTTCCGGGTGTACTGATTATTACTTTCAGAATGTCAACAATGGCTCGTTCGTCTAGGGGTTAGGACGCCGCCCTCTCAAGGCGGTAACACGGGTTCGAATCCCGTACGGGCTACACCGATATAAAGCCCTTATTTCCTTCGATAAATAGACGAGGCTGGTTACCCTACCAAAATAGTCAGTTGTAGTCACCTAATATCAAATATACCCGTATAATGGACACACTTTTGATGGACACTACTATTCTTTGACATTTAGACTGGTGGGGTGTACCCATCAAATAAAAGAGACACCCACATTGGTGGGTGATTTTGTGTAATTTTCTGTATGAAGCATTTCCTTTCAATATTTGCTTTA
>DTTO01000042.1 GCA_012964665.1 Fidelibacterota bacterium | reverse complement strand
TTGAAACAAATTTTGAGTTTCTATTTTTAGGAGCAACGATTTTTGTTTGTGCACCTATGCCACATCCTGCTTCAAGTATTATAGAACCCTCCTCCCAAACAGAATCATAATGTAGTAAATCTGCAAGAGAATCTGCCTGATCATGTAGTCTATTTGCTTCATCATCAGAATATCCGTGAATATATTTATTCATATTATCAATGTAATAAATTATAGTATAAACAAAAAAGCCCCAGGAATAGGGCTATTTAATGGCCTCCGAGGGAAAAGCGGAGAGAGTGGGATTCGAACCCACGGTACGCTATTAACGTACACACGCTTTCCAAGCGTGCGCCTTCAGCCACTCGGCCACCTCTCCTAAATCATATCATCAAGGAGAAAATATCTAAGATATAAAAAAATTATTCTGATTTTTGTTCAAGCTGCTCGGATTCAGAAATTGCTTCTGTTTCATCTTTCGAAGGCTCTTCCGTAACCTCTTTTTCTACATTTTCATCCTGAGTTGTTTCTTCATCGAGAGATTTTTCTTGAATAGATTCCTCTTTGGATTCTTCAACCGAGGTTAATTCTATTTCATTATCCTTTACGGATTCACCATCAGCACTTTCTGCTTCAGATGTGTCCTCTGTTGGTTCTTCTGCAGTTTCTTCCTTACCATCTTCTGCTTGGGTTTCTTCCACCGTAGTGTCTTCTTCCGGTTCTTTGCTGATTTGTTCTTCTGGCTTAGATTCTTCTTTTTCTTGAGCTTCTTCCTCTAATATATCAAAATCTTCCGTAGCTTTTGATTCCGGATCTGTTTTTCCATCTACAGAGACATCTGCAACTTCTGAGTCTTCTGTAGGCATTGTAATATCAGCAAGGTTTGCTTCGTCATCCATTCGCTTTAAAGCAGCATCTAAATTTTCACCCTTATGCAATGAAATTGTAGTTTCATTGAAGCGCCAAAACCCTTTCTTTTCAGAAGGAACACTTTTTACATATTTAACATACGTTAATTCTTTTTTACTTTTCTTAGACGCTTTATCTGCGAAACTTTGTTGCTTTTTAACCATTAATACAATTCTCCTAATCCATATTTATCCGAAAACAGCCGGCGAATTTAAGGTCATTTTTCCATTTATTATTAAATTATTCATACCAGTTCTACTTGTCAGGTCGCCATTCATATTCCATCAATTCACCATCCTCCCAGCTACGAGGTTTCTTTTCACCAGTAATGACACGCATGTGTGTATTATCTAAAAATTCCATTAGACTAATCCGATTCTTCTCAGGATTCTCCATTTCCAGGGTCAAAATCCACGGTTTTTTATCAAAATTAAATGTGAACTTTCCTTTTTCCTGGTCACTGATTTTGGTCCCCAGTGAAAGGCCCTGCATAAAGTTGCCTGTAATTTTTGTTTCGTCCGGTTCAAAAATCCAGACTACTTCAATAATTTGCCCTTTGTAATACCAATTACCAGCCATACTGCGGATATATTCAATTTCCTCTACATTCACTGGTTCGGCCTGATTACCAGCAAAATCCTGGGCCTCGACTGATAGTGCATATACCACACTAGCACTTAAGGATTTATCCATGGGTAGTTTTGCATGAGGATATACTCCACCTTTCAAGTATTCATCAAATAGTGGGATTTTATGTTTTGTCACACGATCTTTCAGCCCACCGGTTCTAGACCAAACCATAAAACCGTCTTTTAGATCTTCACTGATTTCTATGGATATTTCGGTGCCCATCAAATTTGAATTTGGTTTTGGATTGTGAATTGTAATTACTGGTCGAGTGATATCATACTTTATGCTGTCAACCACTGTGGAACTTGATTCATTCATGGCCAAATCGCTACCTTGAAATATGATATTGTAAATAGAACCATCGTTTAAAACAGGCGGATTTTTTGGGAGTTTTGGAAATTCGAATATGGTTTCCAATTCATTGCCGGTAAGGTCAAAAGTAACCGGAGAATTTGGATCAGAATTACCGCCAACTTGTGTGTAAACAAATTGACCGGAACTCAAGCTTTCCGAAATGTGATATGCAATATTTAGATTATTTACTGCAGATTTGGTTTCAGGGTATTTGATGGAAAGCTCTGGAGGTATATCATCGTAGACCACACTCATAATAAATTTTTTACCAGTATTGCCTGCTTTGTCTGTTCCTTCCAGTGTAATTCGGTACATAGCATCGGTAACCAGATCAAGATTGGGTAGAGTGGAATTATCATGCGCACCCTCATTTAACAATTCTGTTGTCAATTCAAACGTATGAGGTGCTGCAGGATCAGCTTCACCACCCATATGAATCCAGGTATATTTTCCACCAACCAGTTCTTCGTTTACTGTCCATTTAATTAGTTGAGAATTAACACGGGCACTAGTAGTCGGTAAAACTTGGGTAAATTTTGGTTTAGAATTGTCAAAAGTAACATTTTCAGTCAAGGTAATTACTGCCTCATTTCCAGAACGGTCAATCGCAGTGGTAACCAGTTTATATACAGTGCCATCTACCAGTTCTGCCTGATTATAGAGTTCACCTTTTGTAAATATACCCTCTTTTAATTCATCACCTGTTAAATCAACTAAAATGGGTGTTGAGCCATCTTGTGGCGTCCAGGCCAGGTTTCCCATGAGCAATGGTTCATTCAACTCATAGCTTACCTCCTTTACATTGATAAAGCCATTAGTGACAGGAAATAGTCCAGTAACAACTGGAGGTACATTATCAAAATAAATTGTTCCCAACTCATGGGTTGACGCATTACCTGCCCTATCTGTACCATAAAAAATAACCTGATAACGAGCACCGCTTGTTAATGTTGGTGAAGGATCAAATTTGACTTCCGGATAATTACCATCCTGGAGTTGATCTCCAACTAGTTTGGATTCATGAGTTTTTGTGGGGTCTGGATTCCCTTCAACCCAACTCCATTCAACTTTAGCTTCAGAAAGCACTTCATTTGTTTTTAAACCTAGTATAGTATTATTGATATAAGAATCTGCAGCGGGAGCGGTAATAGCTATATCAGGAGGAATATCATCAAAGGTCACTCCGGTGATTTCTTCTGATTTTCCTAAGTTTCCAGCTAAATCCTCTCCTTCAACAATGATATTATATGTCACATTACTCACTAAATTTGTGAGCGCATTTATATTAATACCAGTTTTCTGCCCAACAGATAGTTGATCATTTTTGAGTTCAATTTCATGTGGACTCATGGGATCTTCTATACCACCTCTTCGATTAAAAACAATTTTTCCTGTTTTCATTTGTTCGTTCAACTCAAAATTGAGAGACACTTTGTTGTAGAATCCATTCGATAAAGGTTGATTAACAATAATATCTGGTGGAGATATGTCATATTTGATATTATCTAACCTAATCTCATCTGCTACATTTCCAGCCAAATCTTCCCCAGAAAACCCAATCTGGTAAATAGTACCATCATTCAAACGAATATCTGTATCAAACGATTCTTCAAAATTATCTCCCTGTTTCAAGCGCTCACCAGAAAGTTCTACCACATGGGGACTATCAGGATCTTCCGTGCCTCCAGTACGTGTAAAAGATATCTTTCCTTTTCCCATTTCCTCCGTTGTTGAATATGTGATCGCCACGGTATTGACGTGGGAACCCGGTGACGGGCTACTCAAACTTAAATTCGGTGGCAACAGATCAAAGAAAACATCGTTAATCGGTGTGACCTTCCCTGGGTTTCCAGCTTTATCGAATGCCTCTATGGTAACCCGGTAGCGGCCACCATCTGCCAAACTAGAAGTAATATCCAGATCGTAATCAGAATGTACGCCTTTGGTCAATTCACCACTTGAAAGAACGACGCGGTGGGGTGAATCCACGTCCATAGTACCACCGGTTTGCTCAAAGACCACTGTTGCCTTTTCCAATGCTTCATTAGCCATATATGAAATAATTGTCGTTTTAATCTGCTCAGAGTCCAGAGGTCGACTAATAGATATTTCAGGTGCCTGGTTATCGAAACTGACATTTTCCAGTTTAATGGTTGCCGCTTCATTACCAGCAGGATCACTACCGGAGAATTCAATATTATAAATGGATCCATTCACTAAATTGGGGCCATTAGCCAATTGTTGATTCATAAAATTTCCCGCCATTAACTCCTTTCCCGATAATTCAACAACTTGTGGAGAACGTGGATCTTCTTCACCAGAAATCCGGGTAAATATTATGGTACCACTAGCCAATTTTTCACTTAATGAATAACTTAATGTATTATCATTTATATACCCATTATTATTTAATTTAAGTATATCCAATACGGGTGGTGTAATATCGAAGGTTATATTTTTTATCTGGACGGGATCGGCATCATTACCTGCCAAATCTGTAGCATTTATTGTCAAGTTATATGTGGCCCCATCCACCCATTTTAGTTCTGAAAATACTTTATTTTCAAAAACTCCCATATTTCGTTCCGCTTCATCCAAGATAACTTCTTTTGGAGAGTTTGGATCTACTATTCCAGCCACATGAGTAAGCTGAATTTTCCCCACGACTATATCTTCACTAATTGAAAATGAAATAGACTCAAGATTCACAAAGGAGTTGTTTCCGGGTGTTGTAATAGCCAAAATCGGCGGTTCATTGTCATATACAATATTGTTTACAATCGCTTCCGGTGCACTGTTTCCTGCAGCATCTATTCCTTCAAAGCGTATATTATATATTGCACCATTTACCAGTCTAACAAAAGACGCTGGCAATTTACCCCCTTGTGTACCTTTTGTCTTTTTTCCTCCTGCGAGTGTAATCATATGGGTTTTTTTTGGATCTGGCATCCCACCAACATGATCGAAATAAATCTTTCCTTCGTCCAAATCCTCTGTAAGCGTATAAGTAATATCCGCTTCTCGTATGTATTGGCCATTTACTGGAAGAATATTAATAAATTCAGGTGGTATCGTATCGTATAACACATTTTTGACAGACATGGGTTCAGAAGCATTTCCCGCAAGGTCAGTTCCTTCGATGGTGATGTTATATTGAACGCCATTGATCAAGTCAGGCGGAGATGAAAAATCAAAATCAGTAAATTCACCACCGGCTAACTGTTCTCCGCTTAATGCTTTCAAATGAGGCGCTTTTGGATCATTCCCTTGTGCTGTTTCCCAACGGATGGAACCCATTTTGATTGGTTCACTGATGATTAAGTTAACTTTAGTATGATTTATTGGTGTAACTGGAAGAGGATTCAGGATAGTTAAGTTTGGAGGCGTCACATCAAACATTACATTATGAATTGTATCGGAAGTTGATTCATTCCCAGCACGATCTAGACCAGTTACTAATATTTTATAGGGAATCTGCTCTTGAGTTTCTATATCATAATTTTGAAGAGTATGCATTCCTTCTAGAATATCATTTTCCCGTAAATCATATACAAATTTCTTATTTTTATCATTAATCCATATCATTTGGCCTGAAACCAGAGGTTCATTCACTTGATATTTCACATCAAGAAAATTGACAAAACTATCTGATTTGGGCTGACTAATAGTCATTTCCGGCGGAGATATATCATAGGTAATGTTTTCTATTTTTAACTCATCAGATGTATTTCCTGCAAAGTCAGTACCAATAATTGAAATACGATAACTCATGCCATCACGCAATGCAACACTGTTCAAAAGAGCCAAAGGCGCACGGGTTACTGCCTTTAACTCCATATCAACCAATGCTGTCTCCAATTTTGTATCTGCACCCATATGAGTAAAGAAAACCGTACCGGCAGCAATATCTTCCGATAAAGTCCAACCAAGATCAAGATTATTGATAAAAGCGTTGTTTTCTGGGTAAAAGGCTGTGAACTCCGGCGGAGTAAGGTCTATCCTTATTTCTAGTAATTGGGCCGGTGTAGCCGCATTTCCAGCCCGATCTGACCCATTTAGAGTTATGGAATAAGTATATCCATCTTTTACATCCGGAATATGAAGGTCATCTGAATCAAACGAACCTCTGCTTAGAACATCCGAATAAATAAATTCAACAGGATGCGATTCTTTATCGCTGCTTAACCCATCCCAATTGATCATAAAATCATACATATCTTCCGAAATTTCAAATAATAATTTTGTTTCGGTGGTAAAAATATTTGATTCTGGATAAGTAATCACAATGGCAGGTGGCGTTACATCATAAAAAATATGATCTACCCGAACTGTATCACTTTGATTTCCAGCAGGATCAAAAGCAACATAAAGCAACGAATAAACCGCTCCATCAATCAGATTAGGCTCATTGGTCAAGGCCAACGGCCCTAATTCCTCACCATGTAATTCATCATTTACTAAATTGATAGTATGTGGTGCACCACGGTCTTCTTTTCCACTAGTCCTGCGCCAGATCATTTGGGCACTCTCTAATAATTCGCTATTGCTGAAATGAATTTGTTTCTGATTGATCGCGTCTCTATCTCGTGGACTAATGATAGACAACTCTGGTGGAGTAAAATCATATTGGAGACCGGGCACAAAGGCCCGCTTTGTTTTATTTCCTGCACGATCTTGTCCCGTAATGGACATAGTATATAGTGCATTTTCAACTACGGTTGGGTTATTGGATAATTCAATTTCTATATGGTCACCTGATGTACGTTCCGATGCTATAAGCGTCGCGGTATAAGGCGCCAGCGTGTCTTGCACTCCACCAAGCCAGATCCATTTGAATTGAGCTTCATGCAAATCCTCAGATAAGGTATAAGTAACAGCACTGGTTCGCGAAATTGAACGTGGCAAAGGATAGGTAATGGTGATTTCTGGCGGAGTAATATCATGTAGGATATTTCCAATAATAATTTGGTTAGATTCATTTCCTGCCGGGTCAACCCCAATGTATGCAATCGTATAAATGCCTCCATCAATCAGAGGTGGTGCATTGGCAATCACCGCTGGACCAAACTCATCACCGTTCAATTCATCTCCATCAAGTACCATGGCATGAACACTGTCTGGATCTGCAATACCACCAGTCCATCTCCAAGTGATCATGCCTGATTCCAATGACTCACTATTTGAAAAGTGGACATTTTTGTGATTTACTGCATCACCATCATTTGGACTATACCATGTTAATTCTGGTGGCGTAAAATCATATTGAAGCCCCGGGACAAATGCCCTAGCTGTTTTATTTCCAGCTCGATCGCGACCTGTAAATGACATGGTATAAAGTGCATTTTCTACAATGCTGGGGTTATTCTCTAATTCAATTTGATTGTGGGGACCTTCTTTTCTTTCTGTTTCAATCAAAATTGCAGTATAGGGTGCCAGTGTATCTTCTACTCCGCCGAGCCACATCCATTTGAACTGCCCCTCAAATAAGTTTTCTGATAATGTATACGTCATGGCAGTAGTATTGGATATAGAACGAGGAAGTGGATATTCAATAACTATTTCCGGGGCAGTAAAATCATATAACACTTCTGAAACGATGACCGAATCTGCAATGTTTCCAGCTCGGTCCGATCCGGAAAAAATGACCGTATAAATACCACCATCTTGCAAACTAGGCATATCCTCCAAGTTAATACTATCATGCTGGCCAGATGCTAGTTCAACATCATTTAAATTAACAATATGAGGGGCATCTGCGTCTTCAACTCCGCCAATTTGTGACCAAGAAATTGTTCCTTTATGTAAATTTTCTGATACATCATAGGAGACAGATTGATGATTCAGTGCTGCACCGGAATCGGGGTAGATTTGAGTAAAGACAGGTGGTGTTATATCATATAAAACGTTCGTAATGGTAATCGGATCGCTTTCATTACCCGCTAAATCTTGACTGGTTAATAGGATTGAATAAATACCACCATCGGTCAAAATAGGTTCATTGTTCAGGCTAATATGAATTTTTTCAGCAGGCGATAATTCATTTCCCATAAGTGCTACCGTATGTGGTGAAAGTGAATCAACCTCTCCATCAATCTGAGTCCAAAGAAAATCTCCTGCAAGCAATTGTTCACTGGCGGCATAACTTACAGTAGCATTATTAATCGCAGCATCATCGAAGGGATAAATCATTGTTAAGACAGGTGGTGTTATATCATAATGAATGGAATCAACTTTTATGGTTTCCGACGTATTGCCCGCCAAATCATAGCCTACAACTATCAATGAATAAGTACTACCATCATTCAGTTGGAAATAATCCGATAAATCGGATTCAACCTCGAATTGTACCGTATCGGTAAATTCATATTTATGCGGTGAATTCTGATCGGGTGCACCTGCCTGCCACTCAGCGATGATCTGCCAGGATTGAATTGGTTCATTGGTACTTATATTTACTAATTGATGATTAACCCAATCACCGTTTACAGGATTATTAATCGTTAGGATTGGTGGAGTGGTATCAAATATCACACCCTGGCGAATGCCCGGGCTGGACAAGTTGCCAGCCAGGTCATAAGCATAAATTGCTGGATCGTACATAATACCGTCCAAAAGTGCTTTCTGGTTTTGCGGTCTAAAGCGATCTGTAAAATAGATTTCTTCACTAGTTAATATAACCGTGTCCGATTGGACATCTGCATAATTGGAATCAGGAGCCCAAACAATGTAAGCAGAATCAATGGGCTCCGATTGAGTAAAGGACAGTGAAACATCTTTTATATATTTGTCCATTTCCAAAGCCATCACAGGCGGGCTTATATCATAAGTCAAGTAATGGATAATACGCTTGGTGGCCATATATCCCTTTACACCTTCTCCATCAAAATGAACGTTATATACTGCACTGTCTATTAATACACTATCCTGAACCAAAGAGATGCTATAGTCTCCGAATACCAGCTGTTCTAGATCAACTCTAGCACTATCTTCTCTGCCTGGCTGAGCCCAATTGATATACCCCCATTTCAAGTCTCCATCCAGATTATATGATACCGTACTGTTATTGACAAAACTGGAATCCGGTGGCCCCGTAAATTGAAGCACAGGCTCGGTACCATCAGGGCTCAATTTCACATCCATAATCAATACACCATTGGAGTCATACTCGAAGAGGTGAGTGATATTTGATTCATCATAATACTTATAAAGAAATTTGTGCATAGATTTGTTATCGGGTCGACGAAACCACTCATCGCGTGTTACACGACCTAAAGGGTCATAATCCAATTCTTTTCCGCCGTACTCGAATGCATCAACATCATAAAATCGATAATTGTCTGGTTTATCGATCTTATTCATATCAGATGTAGTAAATCGGTCATCCCATTTTTTAACCGAATCCACACCAAAAACCCATTCAATGTAAGAGAAGGATTGGGGTTCTCTGCCAAAAATGGTTTGATAGAATACATGCCCTGAATCATCTACTAATTCCTTTTGGCGAAAAGTAGTACTGTTATCGATATATGAATACTGTTCCTGGGCCGTTACAATTCCCTGCTCATTTATATCATTTTTTATGACTAATCGATCCAGTTGATCATATTCCGCCTGGATATGAGGTTTATTAATAACCTCAGATTTGGGAACGTTGTGACCGGTAATAAAATCATGTTCATTCAAAAAGTATTTTATCTGGCGCTGTCCAGCCATAAGGAAGAGTAAAATAAGTGTCAGGACTGTGAGTTTGGCGGGTTTCACAATCCTTGAATTTATGAGATTAGTGGGGCTTTAGGAATGAGTGAATAAAGGAAATAAATGAATATTGAATATATTTTGAATGACCTAGGAAACCCGGAATAATTACGTCAGGTATTTCCGTTTTCTTTGGCGCGGCGCTTTTGGCGCAGTTGATCCTTGGCTAGCTCCCGCATGTCCGCAACCGTGTCAGATTCATCCATAATTTCTACTCCTAACAGCGTTTCAATGCAATCTTCCAAAGTCACAATGCCTGTTGTTCCACCGAATTCATCTTTGACGATATACATATGTGAGCGGGTTTTGGTAAACTTATTTAATACCGATTCAACTGTCTGCTTTTCATATACCGTATCTACCGGTTCCGAAATGGTCTCCATCTTTTTCTCAAAGAAATCATCTGCCATAGCCTCAAGCAGCGTGTCTTTGTATACAATACCAATAATGTTATCTATATTATCTTTATAAATCGGAATTCTTGAAAAGTTAAGATCTTCATGTTCATCCATAACCATACGAACTGTTTTATGATGCTCTAATGCAAATATCACCGATCGAGGGGTTAAAATTTCTTCAATGGGGATTTTTTTTAGTTTAAAAAGGTTTTCGATAATATCTGATTCATGCTCATCAATGGAACCCTCATCTTCTCCCATTTCTGCCATAACGGTTATCTCTTCTCTGCTGACTTTTTTTGATTCATCTTCATCAGGTGTTATATTGGCCGATAAGGCCTGGCTGAGCCACACAAAAGGAAAAGTTAACATCATCAATACACGGATGATATAGGCTGCAGAGCTGGCGAACCGTTTCCAGTAAGTTGCACCAATTGTTTTGGGAATTATTTCTGAAAATACCAAAATAAAAAATGTTAAAATACCTGAGGCTACCGCTACATACGCTGAGCCGTAAACTTGGAGGGTCTGCGCCCCTACGCCGGCTGCACCTACCGTATGAGATAGGGTATTTAAAGTAAGTATTGCTGCAAGGGGACGGTTGATATCGTCTTTGAGTGCTTGTAAAAGAATCCCGCTACGATGATTATCCTTTACCAGCATTCCTATATGAGAATGGGTAACAGATAAGATCACTGATTCCAGGACAGAGCAAATAAATGAAACACCAAGCGCTAGAAAGAAATAAACAAGTAATGTGGACATTTTCTGGACTGAACTTACATAGGATCAGTACTAGTCAACCTGCCTTTTTGAGCACGATCAACAACAATCCACATAGGTAAATAAATCAGGCCCATGACAGCAAATGCTCCAACTGCAAACGTGATCAAGTAATATGGCCATTCACCTATAAGAAATGGACTATCGCCTCCAGGTTTCTGGCAAATAAACCAGTAGTTGGCACCGTTACCAATAATTTTGTTTACAATTCCCATAATAAAAATGGCACCACTTGTAACAAGCCATACATTCAATAACGATCCTTTTCTGCAGCGCATGCCTTCAACCCAAATCAACCAAACAATATTTAAAATGATTAACCCGTGGGATAAATAATTCCAGAATACGGATATATCTCCATATGGCCATCGGGTTGGATCTGGAGTAATGATTGACTGGAAAGCGCCAGCTAAGCCCCAGAAATATGATAGTTCAAAGACAGTCTGGTTTTTTGTCCACAATGCATATGCAGTCAGAAAAAGACTGAGTCCGCACATATGAAGCGGTAGATCTTTGGTTAAATCAAAATCATTAATATATAGTTGAAAAAAATCAAAAATTATATCCTGGGATACCGTAATTACAGCAAGAAAAATGACCATTCCAACTCTCTGGCTGTGGTTTAAATATTTTTTCCCTACGATCGGCACAAATAGCCAAAAAAACATACAACCGATCAAATAGGCATTATGTTCGAAACCAAAGGTGGGAAAATCAGCTGGCGACATTTTTTGAAAATAGATTAAAAGAAAATATGTTCAGTGAATTGTAGTAGTTCAAGTCGGTATTTTTTGATATCCCTTAGCTAAATATACAGCGCTGCCGTCTTTGAAGGCATTGTAGATTTTTGAATTCCTCACACCAGAATAATCCCGAAAAGCCGGCTGAAGAAATTTGGGGACATGCAAGTCTATCATTTCTATTTTTCGTTCATGTATATTGTCCAGTGCCTGCAAGACCTGTGGTGTAATCGTTTCTTCATAAATACAATTTAATTCCGGAATATTAAATGCGGATTCGGTATTTGAAACCATTTCCTCGCCCCGTAGATCCACCCAACTTAAATATCCGCCCGGCTTTAATACTCGGGACGCCTCTTTCACAAATGCAGCCATATCACCATAACAATGCGAGGATTCAACATTGATCACCGCATCAAATGATTTATCATCAAAAGGCAGTGATTCCGCATCCCCTTGGACAAATTGGAGATTGGGAACTTCCTTATGGAGATTAATGGATAGTTTCACGGCTTTAGTTGAATAATCCAAACCTGTCATATGAGATGGATTATGGTATCGCGCCAAGAAGGATGCTCCGCCGCCACGACCGGAACCAATCTCCAATGTATGTTTTCTTCTAATCGGGATTTGAGTTGCGGCATAATGGTAAAGTTGAATGAAAAGGCGATTGCTTTCGTCTTCTTTTTTTAATTCGATTTGAGAGGTGCCATTCAGAGGTGTATAACCATAATTCATAAAAGTCCAGCCTGTATCATGACCACGGTGAGCCAAACGTTGATACCACCATTTCCACATGGCTTTTTTAAGGTCAGGGAATAGTCGAACTATTGATATAAATATTTTTGCGAGCATCTAATTAACGTAAAGGCAAATTATTGCCTTTTATCGTGTTAATCGATAAATCAGAATTGCTGCACGTGCGGTTGTTTTTGGGAAAGAAGATAAATCCAAACTTTCATTCTCAGAATGGGCACCGGAGCCATCCGGTCCCATCCCAGCCAAAGCTTCATCTACATGAGGTGCTACAAAGGAGATATCTGCCGCGCCGCGTTTGCTCGGATCTAAAGGTTCCAATTTCCCATAACCAAGATCCATATTCACAGATTCAAGTTTACTTAATAATGCATAATTAGCTTTGGTGGGTTCCATTGGAGGATAGCTGGTTTTGAATTCTATTTTGGCCGTGGTTCCCGGGAGGTTTCTAGAAGCGATCTCACGCATAGCTACCATTGCTTTTTCCAACTGGTTCATCGAGATTGTCCGTATACCGCCATGAGCCGTGACTGACTGGGAAACCACATTGGTTTTTCCAAAGGCTGTTCCTCGCGCTTTGATTGGATCATACGCAACGTCTGTCCCTCCTAGCATAACACCTGGGTTGAAGGTTAGATATTGCTCTTCGGATAACTCTTCTCTAAATGTATTGATAATACGAGAAGCCTCAAAGATAGCGCCATAACCAAGCGTTTCACCGAATACTTGAGAAGAATGCCCCTGAATGCCGGTAGTGGTTAATATCCATGATGAAGAACTGCGGCGGGCAATCGTACCTGTTTCCATCCCATGTGCGCCCTCAAATCCCAGCCCGATATCGGCCCACTTCCCTGCTGAGATCAATTCTTTTCGGACGATAGATGAATGGGCACCTAATTTTTCTTCGTCACCTATGAACACCAATGTCAAGTCCATGTCTTTTAAGGCATCAATATGGTGTAGTGCTTTCATCGTATAAAGCAACGATACATCCCCACTTTTCATATCAGTAACTCCGGGTCCATAGGCTGTATTTTCGTTACGACTGAATTTCTGAAATGGATGATCGAGCTCAAATACTGTGTCCAAATGTCCAATCATTACAATCTTTTTACCCTTACCGCCCCTCATTTCAGCGAAAAGATGTCCTGATCGTTTAATGCTGTCTGGATAAGTCACCCAATAGGTTCTAAAACCAAGTTTATCCAGTTCCTGTTGGAATATAGCGCCTACCTTTCGATTACCTTCGATATTCAGGGAACCGCTGTTAATATTAACTACCTTTTCCAGCAGGTTAATGGCTTCATCCGAGTGCTTTTCTACATAATTACGAATTTTCTTTTCTGTTTTGGTTAATCCATTTGCATATCCTGCACAAATTAGAGTTAGCCCAACCATTAGAATTGTAAATTGTTTTTTCATGTTTTCCTTTTTTGAAATATTCTAAAATTTTATGATATTACTTTATTCACTGCCTTAGCAATCTCAACCGCATTGGGTGTATCGCTATGAATACATAGCGTTTGGGCATTAATTACAACTTCACTTCCATCCACTGCAATTATTTTCCCCGATACCATCATTTCTGTTTGTTTGGCTGCCTTTTCCGGGTCGGTAATTAAAGCATCATCGTGCTTCCTATTTCGCAAACTTCCATCTGCTTCATAGGTTCGATCAGCAAAGGCTTCGGCCATAATCGCTAACCCCATTTGATCAAATACATCTAACATAACTGATCCTGCAAGCCCCATGACTTTTAAAAACGGATCCACTTGGATAACAGCTTCACCTAATGCCTTGGCCACATTTTTATCCTTAGCCGCTCGGTTATAGACAGCACCATGCGGTTTTACGTGTGAAATCTTCACTTCCTGATCATGAGCGATATTGTTTAGTAATTGAATTTGATCTCGAATCGAATTGGTTAATTCGTCAAAATCCATATCCATATCTATACGTCCAAAATTTTCCCGATCCGGATAACTGGGATGGGCACCTACTTTTACTCCTTTTTTGTTTGCAAGTCGGATCATTTCACCCATCATCGCTTCATTACCCGCATGACCGCCACATGCAACGTTAATGGAAGTCACATAATCCATCAATCTTGTATATGTTCCATCATCCAATAAACGGGAAATTTCACCCATATCACTATTGATGTCCATATTCATCCTTGTTTTTGCTTTCTACGCCCTAATTGTACTAAAATCATCGATACAATAAAAGGAACCAATCGTTCCAATGGATTTCCTTCTGGTTTAAAATCAGAATAATAAAATAACAACGTCAGAAAAAATCCCATAGCCATCGCCGCCAAAGCATAGTATCGTGGCACACCTCCCTGCATACGCCCCAGTAATAAGGGTCCAAAAGCAGCTCCCATGGCTGAAAATGCGAATAATACCCGACTGTATATACTTTGATCCACAAAAATCGCCATCATAACTGCCACTACACAAATAATCGCCACCACAACCCGTGTATAGTTTAAACTATGTTCTTCTTTTATTTCTTTCAGATCGTGGCTAACACTGGAAGAAGCAACCAATAATTGACTATCTGCGGTCGACATAATTGCCGACAGCACTGCCGCTAATATGATTCCTGCCAGAACTGGTGGTAATAACTGATTGCCCAGTACTATCAGAATCTGTTCATGTCCAGCAATCTCTGACAAAATTCTACCAGCCCAACCAAGGGAAATCATACCTGGATAAATTATCAGCGCCCAACCGATGGCAATTGTACGTCCTTGCTTTATTTTATCCCCTGGTTCAATAGCCATAAACCGGTTCACGACATGGGGCTGACCAGGATATGCAATCCCAATCCCCATGGTACCCATGATAAACCCAAGCGCAACAATACCACCCATGCCTGAAGGTGCCGCAAACATCGATTGTGAAGATAAGTCGGATATGATTGTGCTCAATCCTGCTGTTGTGACAGCAACTATGGGCAAAATGATCGCTGATAAAGCCATCATAACCCCCTGGAGAGTATCACTAACACTTACGGCCCAAAATCCGCCTAAAAGTGTATAGATAAGCACGATAATTGCTCCAAGCATGATACTCGTATTTTTATCTATACCAAAGGTAGATTGAAATGATTGCCCGGCCGCATCAAACTGAGAGGCGATATAAAATACAAAACAGAATAAAATAATTACCGATGCCATCCAGCGTAGTGGTTTTATTGATTCACCGCTATCCGATGTCGCCAACACATCTGTAAGAGTCAATGCACCCATTTTCTGGCTGTGGACGCTAAGTCTGGGCGCAATATAACACCAATTCACTAGAAATCCTGATAACGTAGCCGGAAACAACCATATAGCCGGCAAACCCCATAGGTAGGCCGCACCGCTGACACCCATAAGAGTCCAGGCCGAAGAAGAACTTGCAGAAGCACTCAAAGCCGCAACCCAGGGGCCCAGTTTACGCCCTCCCAGAAAATAATCAGAAGTAGAATGGGTCCTTTTGTTGGCCCATACTCCAATCAGGATCAAAGCAACCATATACACAATTAAAGTGATCAAAATAGCGGTGGTATTATGCATGGTTGTTCTTTAAACTTTTAATGAATGCTTCCTGCTCAAATTTTAATGTTTCAGCTTCTTCTAAACTAACGGATTGAAATTGAATTTGATCACCGGGTTTTAACTGCCCTACTTTACATAAATCAGAATTAATCACATTGGCAATTTTAGGATACCCGCCAGTAGTTTGGTGTTCCACAAAAGAAATAATGGGCTGTCCGCCACCTGGTATTTGAATCGCACCAAGCGGTATTCCTTCCGTTATAATTTCATGTCCACGGGTTGAATTAATGGACTCACCAGAAAGCCGAATGCCCATACGACTGGATGATTCGGAAACAAAATACGTGTTATCGGTAAAGGAACTCCATGAATTACCATCAAACCATTTTGATTGTAAACCATTATTAATTCGGATGATATTACGTTTAATATCAAGTTTTACTTTAATATCTATAACTTGAGTAACTTCCTCCAAATTTCCGATAGATAAGGTATCTCCTTTTTGCAAGGATCGTCCCTTATAGCCGCCCAATCCGGACACCACATGGGTCGTTTTAGCCGATAATAAATCTGGGACATCGATACCACCCCTAACCGCTAAATAACAACGGGCACCATTCTGAGTAGGACCAATTGTCAATATTTCATCCTTTTGAACATATTTCCCTCTATGGAAAGGAAAACTAACCCCATTTAAATCCGCCTGAAACTCGCTACCTGATAAGGCGATAAATGTGTCTGCTGTAAATTTGTACTTGCCGCCAACCAAGGTGACTTCAATACCGGCAGCATTCCCATAATTGCCAACCAGAAGATTGCCAATTCTCAGTGAAAAAGCATCCGCCGCTCCCGATGAAGATATTCCTAAATGTGCATATCCATTCCGTCCCAAATCTTGAACCGTGTCCTGCAGCCCAGCTCGAAGAATACTGATACCCAATTTATTTGCCCTTCATTCGATCAAATTCATCTTTGCTAATCGAACGAAAATGCAGTTTATCCCCTATATTAACCAGACTGTTTTCGGGATCATTTATATCAAAAATAGGCAACGGCGTTCGTCCAATGAGGTTCCAGCCTCCCGGGGATTCAATGGGATAAATACCGGTTTGATTATTCGCAACCCCTACTGAACCTAACGGCACTTGTTTTCGGGGTGTATCTAACCGCGGTGTAGCCAATGTTTCATCCATACCACCGATATAAGGAAATCCAGGTGAGAACCCAATAAAATATACCAGATAATTTACCGCTGTATGCCGTTTTATCACCGCACCGGAACTCAACCCCGTATATTCACAAACACGATCCAAATCAGGGCCATATTTGGCTCCATATAGTACTGGAATTTCAACTGTATTGTATTTTTCCTGCTTTTGTTCCGGAAATTCATCCCAAAATTGTTGAATCTTTGCCAAAGCAGCATCACGGTAAATATTTTTGTCAAAGGTGACTAATACAGAATTATAGCCGGGATGAACATTGTTAATCCCATTAAATGATTGTTTCAGCAGTTGATGAGAAAACGAGAAAACCTGCTGATGCAGGTTTTCTGAGATGTCATCCCCAAATTTAACCAAGATCGTACAATCAGAGGCAGGAATGAATTGGGGATATAAAATTTCTTGGTCCTATTTTGGGCTGAGCATCTCTCTCAGTTCCAAATGCTTGTTAATTTCTTTTTTATCTCGCCAAACTGGGCGCAGTTCTTTCTCAGAATAAAATTTCAACTGATCCGTTCGATGTTTTGATCCTTTTTGGCTGGCGTTACCATAGGATAATAAGGACATTGCCCTTGGTTTATCTCCAAACTCGATGACGGCTTGATATGAATCACCTCCAACAGCCATGAATCGATCATCCTCAATTGGTACATAATTTGTAACCCGAAATAATCCATAAGGATCACCCGGACCACCATTAGAAGGCAGATCGACATCATCGCGAATCAGGCGATAAACGTCTCCCCATTGAATATCCAATCGGCCATACACTTCTAAAACGGCTTCTGCAGCAGATTTTAATGATCCCAAGTAATCCATAGTTGGATTGAGGCCTATCGGCGTATCCATCGCTCGTTCTTCCTGCCATTCTATCCGAAAAAGTTCATCTTTATTGACATAAAACTTGACTGTATCTGTCCATGCTTTGAATAATACTGCACCCTTGCTATCTGCATTCGCCTGGCGATCCCAGTTTGATAAAACCCTCCCAGCTTCAATAATTATTTCATCAGTAGCATCAGCAGTCAGTTTTAATAAGTCATTTAAAATGCGGTCTGCCAGTTCCATTTTAGTATCCATTTTATAATCCAGCATCTCTTGAAAGGTTATGGATTCATCCTCAAAGGCCATTCGTGCTGATCGCTGAGCGCGGAAATGCATAAAATTCTGCGACATATAATCCGGATAGTCGTGGCGGCTGATCGCGTTAGGGAAAGTAGTAGTCCAGGGTGGATCATTGGCATTTTGAAGCCAACCGCTTTCAGGATCGATAGATTTGGGTAGTTCATCATAAGAATGAGTTTTATCCCATTTCGTATCAGATAAGTCTCCAGGAACCACACCTAACCAATTCCAGTCGCCCTTAGGGCGGATGGGTGTACGACCACCGAATACATGCATAATATGACCATTCTTATCAGCATACATAATCGTGAAAAATGGATTTTGCAATCGGCGTACTGCATCCTGGAACGCTTCAAGGTTCTGTGCCCTCGACATATCAAAGTATTGCCGGAAAATATGGGGCTGGTCAAGCCCAACTACCCTTAAGGCATAAGCTTTTCCATCTTTTTCACTCACAACCGGTCCATGAACAGATTCCCGTATGACAAATTCCTTGGAATGCATATTACCGTTGTCATCTTTCACTTTTATTTTTACTGAACGCTTTTCAAAATTGAGAACTTTATCGTCCCATTGATAACCATTATCCTTCAAGGTTAATTCATAAAGATCCTGCCCATCATGAACATTATTGGTGTGGGACCACCCCAAATTATTATTGAAGGCTATTCCCAAAAATGGCATTCCTACCAAACCAGCTCCATAAGCATTCAGGTCTCCAGAGATTGTATGTGCCTCAAACCATGTAAACATATCAAACCAGGGTAAATGCGGGTTAATAATCAGCATAGCATTGCCCGATGCGGATCTGGAAGGACCAACGGCCCACGTATTTGACCCCCGATCTTCAATCATGGGACTGGGATCAAAATTCACATCCTGAGGACTAGTGACAAAATGAAAGAGAATTACTCTTTGAAAATGTGAAAGACAATCTTCGGGTCGCGCAGGAAGTATTAATTGGTGCATATCATCGATTTCATCTGGATATGCCTTTGCGTAAGCGTTAATGCCATCAGTATAGGCTTCTAGCATTTTCCGTATATCAGAATCCTGTTTTTCTATCCATTCACGTGATCTTTCAACTACATTATGGGTATGTACCCATTGATCAGATTGCAAGTGTTTTTCGCCGAAATATTCCGCACCTTGCCCTCTTGCTTGGGCATATAATTGCAACAGCAGATTGCCATGATTCCGCATTTGTGCCCAGCCATAAGCATAAAACATGTCTTCATAATTATCTGAAAAAATGTGGGGAATACCATATGTATCCCAAAGGATTTCAGTCCCTTTTACAGGTGCTTTATTGCATCCTGATAAAAAAATGCAGCAAAGAAAAAAAATATATTTATACTTCATCAGATTCCTCATTGAGTTATTTAATCTGGGAGTTTAATCGTAAAAAATAATTTATTCCGCTACTTGCGATACTGAATGAATTGGTAATAGCCAAATATTCCCTTCATCATCTTTTAATCGATAACGGGTTGGAAAGTGCACTATATCCTCTAATGCAAGCTCAATACCTGCGCTAATGTCACCCTGTACTTCGTGGTGGTCTTTCAATAATTTAAATTTGGTTCCGGCTTTGACACCGCCATGTTCGTCCGATCTTCTATGAAATTCTTTTGTAGCCATAACAATCCTTTATTCAACCATCCAAATTATAATTTTTCTTCCAATTGATACAATCCCAGCTTGCATTCTTTTATTAAATTCTTATCAAGAAATTTATGGCAAAAGAACAACATACAATATTTGGCATTAATGGATGTGCCGCTGTCCTAGAATCCCGCAAATATAAAATTACTGATATATTAATCCAATCCGGCAGTCCGGCAGAACGTGATGGAAAAATCACCCATGCCTTAGGATACCATGGTGGACATATTAAATTTTTATCCGCTTCCCAATTTAAATCTCAATTTGGAAAATGGCGAACCCAAGGGATCATTGTCCGTTTTATGGGAAAAATAGAAGCTGATCTGCCTTCCTTTATTAACAAATCGGGTAATATTGGGTTACTGGTCCTAGACCGAGTTGAAGACCCGCAAAATCTTGGCCAAATCATACGTACAGCGGAATGCGCAGGAATTGATGGTATCATCCTTCCAAAACATGATAGTTGTGGTATCACGGATACTGTTATTCAGGTGAGCCAGGGCGCTTTCACCCAAGTATCGATTTACCAAGTCAATAATCTTCACCAAACAGTAACAAATTTAAAAGATGAAGAATTTTGGGTCATCGCTATGGAAAATAGCTTAGATGCCAAACACTGGCACAAAGTTGATTATACGGGAAAAGTGGCAATTATCGCAGGAAGTGAAGGTCACGGTATTAAAAAACTGGTACTTGAAAAATGTGATTTTTTAGTCACAATTCCTATGCAAGGAAAAACCAATTCTTTAAATGTCTCTGCAGCCGTAAGCGCCGTATTATTCGAACGATTACGGCAGTTATCGGCCTAGAGCCGGGTTCTCCTTCATATTTACTAAAAACTGCCAATCTTTGTAGTGTACGACTGAATAGGGCCTAATCTGAATTGATTGGGCCTTTTGGGTTGGATAGATTCTTTTTGAAGTACCATTGAGTTCAATATCAAAAGGCATTCTAAATGTGGGTATTACATTCGTCCATTTGAAATATAATTGATCATCTTTTTGGTAATACTCCAGTGTTGGCGTTCGGTAGTCATAGAAATATTGATCCACAAAATACTGGTAGTTCTGATCTGTTTTGGATTCTACCCAATTTTTGAAATCACCAGTATTCACATTAGATTTTGCATGTTCTACCGCAAATGACTTGATAATATTCCACCACAAAACATCATCATCGATCACATGCCTCATCGTGTGTAAAACCCACGCACCTTTGTTATAGGAATCCCCAAAAGCCCAGTAATTTTCATTTTCAGGTCCTACAATCGGAAGTTTATTTTGGATACCCTTCCTTTTGCGAAGCATAAAATCCACCATGACGTTATATCCTAGTTCTTGTTCAATGAACATGGCTTCACTATACACAGCAGTACCTTCATGAAGCCATATATGAGCGGGGTCGGTTGCTGTAATGCTGTTTCCCCACCATTCGTGAGCTGTTTCATGAAAAAGTAGGCCATCTACGATGCCGTAATAATCTTTTGTCCAGGACCGGTTGATTCCACCCCAGTTGTTCCAGATATTACCATAAGTCACAGCAGACTGGTGTTCCATACCAAGATACGACACCTCTACAAGCTTATAACCATCATCCCACCATTGATAATCACCAAACCTATTTTCAAAAAAATGAATTATCTTTCTTGCCTGAGAAAATACTGAACCTGCCACTTCTTTATGATAATCCAGAACATAATGATTCATCGTTTCAACCTCACCATTACGGTGGAGCGTATCTTGAAGCAAAACATAATGTCCTAACTGAACTGAAACACTATAATTGTTGATAGGATTTTTCACTTCCCAGGTAAAAACTTGCTTCCCAGTTGAAGCATCCTGGTCTGTATTAACAAGTTTCCCATTACTTACACAGAAAAGTTCCGGCGGAACGGTAAACGTCATACGGACACCCTGATCCGGTTCATCACCAATATGGTCCTTCAGCGGCCACCATAATCCACAGCCATCACCTTCACAGGCTACAGAAACATAGGGACGGCCCATTTCATCGGTTTCCCATACAAATCCACCGTCCCAAGGTGGATTCTTGGCTTCCTGTGGCTGACCTTCATATTCCACTTTAAACTTAAATGTTTCTCCAGCCTTTAATGTCGGAAAATCAATATAAACAGCATCTTCTTCTCTCCTAGTATTGAGTGCTTTTTCCTGATAATACACGCCATTTAACTGCATTTTTTGTGCAAGATCAATTTGGAGAGTTGTAAAATCATTCACTGCCAAGGCGGTAAAATCCACATGCCCTTTCAGGTATTTTTTTTCTACATTTATATCAATATAAATATCATAATGCAACACATCATAACAGGTTCGTTCCGGCAGCAACGCGCCAAGAAGGCGGTTACGTTCAGTCAGTTTTGGAAACGAAGCGGATTTAGTTGGTGATAGTGTATTTTTATCAGAAGGCTGCAATGCAGCGCAACCAACAATAAACATTGCTATAAGAGCAAAGTTTAAATGTCTCATGAAACAACTAAAAGAAATTAAAATGAAATTGTGATACCAATGCTTATGGTTGTATCGTCTGCCTTATAACTTTGAATGTAATAATTTCCATATCCTCTATCTTGTGCCTGGTCAGGCGTTAAATCAAAATTAACCGTACCTTTACCAGGATTTTTAAAAATATCATTATTCGATTCCCACTTTGGATCATATTTCATAAATACCTTTGGCGCTGGTTGGCTATCATTTTTATAATTATACCTAATGACGATATCTAACCATTCGGCCGCAGTCTTCACTGTAATTGTATTCAGCCAGTTGGTAAGTACATCATCACCTGCTGGCTGATAATAATATTCAGATACATAATAAACATTTTCAAGCCCAAGTTTCAATTTTGGCCGAATTGAAATCCTACTGCTGCTCATCGGTTTTAAATCAGGGTGGTCTTCATATGCTGTAACGCCTAGAGAGTCACGAGATTCACCATATTGAGCATAAAGGGATACACTATTTTTACCAATAATTTCTTCCTGTTCCGATAGAAAAGCTGCACTAATGGATAGCAAATCTCCCAGTATTCGATATTTCGCACCTAGCCCAAAGTTGCTTCGATCTTTAATCCCCAAGGCATTATTATATGATTTTTGATAGATGATAAATGGAGAAAATTTTCCATTGGCCCACAGGTCAAATTTGAAGACAATACTTTGATCATCTTCATAAGGCTCCCCCTGCCAGGTTGAATTGTTTTTTTCGAGTGAAAAAAGAAATTCTGAATCTTTTAAGGTTAAACCACCCAAAGGTATATCACCATTGGCTGTTGTTGCCCAACCCAAGTTATAATATTTATAATCGGTATTGCCTTCCCGACCATAATAACCACCCGTTGCATTATGCTGCCAAGCCTGCTGTGCAGATACTACACAGAAAGACATTACTGCTAAGATTAGAATTTTACGGCTCATGGAATCAACTCCTTAAATTGATAGTGGAAATATTACATCAATCAAGGATAAAAAAAATAGGGCGAAAAATTTCGCCCTATTCTTATAGTTTGATAAAAAGACCTTTAGTTAGGATCGTTTTCCTTCTTTACTTTCTTTTTCCCAAATAATCTGCTCCAAAAGCTGCCTTTTTGACCTTTATCAAGTTCTTGACCATCTTTGCCAGCTCTCAGTGCATCTTTACCAGCCTCACTCATAGGTGTTTTTGCAACTTCTACGGGTTTGTCTTTAGCTGTTAGACCTTTATTTATATCTTTCATACCAGCTTTTCCAGCCTTACCAGCATCCGATGTTTTTGCTACTCCGCCCTTCTCCTTTTCATCTGCTTCTTGTGCATACACAAATGAAACTGAGGAGACAAATAACAAAAGAAATAAGATTTTCAAAGTGCGATTCATAATGAGCTCCTTATTATGATTTTCTTAACCTAATAGAGGACCTTCCTCTATCTAGGCTCCCGCCAAATTACTTTATATCCAAACGATGTTCAACACACTATTTTAAACATGTGTTCCAGATCACATTCTGGTTTTTTTGTCGATAAAACAGCAGTAAAGTACCGTTAATATCACTAAAAATAATTTGACTGAATTTATTTATCCTTTTTTTCTTTATTCCGGTCAGGATTTTTAAACAAATTTTCTGCACCAGAAGCAACATCATCAAAAAAGTTCTCAAATCCCTTAAAAAATCCTGTTCCAGTCTCTTTTATCAAATCATTCAGCATTTCAACAGGATTCTTTTCTTCCTTTTTATTTTTAGGCATTATGATATCCTCACTATTAACCTAAAAGACATTATGAAAAGTGCAATCCAGTTTCAATAGTTATTGATATTATCATATTCAGTAAACATATGGTAAATCATTTATGATATGTCGGTAAATAATCCCATGGCAACTGATCAGCAACACGTTCCCAGGCCATTTCCCCCTGCTGTTCAATCATATATGTTTCAACATACCTTCCTTTTTTATCCACAATTACCTTTTCCTTATTTAAAGTAATAAAAGATGTCTGGTAAGGCTTAGGGTCCTGACCTCTCTGTTCTGGAGTAAAATTATGTTCTTCCGATTCTTTGTTATAAATAATTTTCATTTTTCCTTTAAAAACCAAGTATAATTCATTCTCATTTTCTGTTAAAAACATAAGCGTATCCGAACCCAACGGTAGGTATCTTGGATCATAACGACTGAAATTTTTGGGCAAATATACCTTGAACCCTTCTTGAATTAAAGGATCGTTCCTGCTACCGGACATCCTTTGCCAATATTGTATTTCAACCAGACTATCTGCTTCTATATCAAATCGAGCGTCAAACCTTGAACTCAGTGTGTAAAGAAAATGTCGGAATGATCCACGATAAGCCAAATTTCGGTTCTTTTCCCATTCACGTGATTCACGAGAAGATTCTGGCTCCATTTCTTCAAAAAAAGGATCACCGGAATAGCGAACAGTTTTTTTATTGTCGCTGAAATCTTCCAAGGTATAAATCACTCGATACCCTAAACCTTTATTTTCGATAATAAGCGGTTCGCTGGCAAATGCTTCAAGGAGATTTCCATTCTTCTTAAAGGATAGCACATAATCGTTCATGATACGGCAATATTCAGCATTCCAGCTCATACCTAGAAATGCCGATTTGAATCGTCTGTAATTTTTTTTCCATTCTCTATTTGATTTGGCCGAAACGACAATTTCTTTCATTCGAATCGGTTGGGAAACAAGTTTATAATCCCGTTCTATTTTGATGTCAGTATCAATTTGGAAGCTTTCTTTTGCTACCTTATATCCAATCATAGATACCAGTAGTTCATATCGACCTAGCGGAATATCATCTAGCGTATAAAATCCATTGTTATCAGTTGTGCTTCCATAGGTTGTACGTGAAAAAAAGATATTTACACCAACTAAAGGATTTCCAGTTTTCGCATCCGTGACACGACCGGTAATTATAGATTGTGCATTGATTGAAGCGAAAAGAATTATCAATAGAAAAAAACGCATTGTAAACGAATGTAGATTAAAAGAGGGCAGAATACGCAAGAAAAGTTTAGGAACGATCCTGGATCGATTCTGTGGATTGCTGCGCGGCCTTACTCAAGATCTTTCTTGGTGACCAGATATTGATATACTTATGTAAAATCATAAGATCACTTTCCAAACCGATTTTACCCAACTGACGAATCATCTCCGCCTGGACGACATAACTTTCGTCTAGGTCTAAATTGGTTCGAATTAACTTCAGTGCCACCTCAGGATCGCTTTTAGCTAATACGCTTATAATCGTTTTGCGAGGCTGTGTATGTTTTTCAACTTTATATTGCTTCACAAGTAATCGGATAGATGCATAATCTGATAAAGAATTCAAACTGGCTTCTCTTACAAACCACTGTTTATCTCTTGCAGCCGCTTTTTCCAATGCTTTGAGTACTTTTTTGCTGGACGCATGATCCTTTAGTCTTCGAGCTGCTTGCGCACGACCAATTACATTATCGTGTTTTATTTGAAAAATAAGTTCATCAATTGATTGAGGAAAGGTCGCCTCATATAAAAGTTCATCTTGAGGATCAAAACGAACCAGATCGGGTTTTTTCCTCATATTAAAGGTAAATACGTGTTCTTTTTTATTAATGGGAATTTGCTCTACTTTCACGTTGGCACCATTATAGAAAGCAACAGTAGCTGGTAATTGAAAAATAGAAAAATCCCTACCCTCCTGTACCTGCTTAATGTTTATGGTCAGTTTTCCTTTTTCCCACTTATGATCTATTTCCATAATAGGGTGACCAGCGCCGAGCACCCACTGGTTAAAAAACCAGGTCATATTCTCTCCTGCAGACTCATTGACCACATCAATCAAATCTTGTGTAACGGGATTGCCAAAGGCATAACGATTTAAAAATGTACGCTGAAAATTTTTGAACTTGTTATCACCAATCATTTGGCGCAACATATGAAGTACGGCCGCGCCCCTTGGATAAATATGGCTGTCAAAATTCTGGTTCGGGTATTTCCACTGATTAAACACCATTGGACGGGAATAACGATTGTGATATTCCCTTAAATAAGCCTGCTTCTTTTTCCATAAATTGATTTTTCCTTCATCATGCCCATTTAAATGGGTACTGTAAAGGTATTCACCATAAGTTCCAAAACTTTCATTGAGCCAGGCATGATGCCAGTCACCCATAGTAATATAATCACCCCACCATTGATGGGCTGCTTCATGAGCCACAAGCCAATGGCTGGGAAAATCCTTATCTGCTTTTTCATCATGGATCGTAATATCGCCTAATATGGTGGCAGTAGTGCTTTCAGCTCCCCCTCCTATTCCTGGAATGGTAATTTGATCCATTTTTGGCCACGGGTAAGGAACACCGTATTCTTTTTCAAAAAAGCTCATAATCTCCGGCGTGCGGTGAAAAGACCTCATTCCATGAGGGACATCTTTGGGATATACCCAATAATTAGTAGGTATATCACCATGAAAATCCTCAATAACTATAAATGGTCCTGCAACCATTACATACAGATACGTTGAATTCGGTAGATTTAAATCCCATACATAAGTGGTGGAATCCCCTTTATACTGTGTATCTGTAAGCATTCCATTAGAGAGAACTTTCCAATCAGAACGGATAGTGGTGGCAATGCGACTGGTTGCTTTATCTGCCGGATGGTCGTTGGAGGGAAACCAGTGTCGTGCTCCTTCAGGGAAGTTATGCGACTGGACCAATTCAGGATTGTCCTTTGTTTCAGGGAAATAACCTATTCCTAATACTTTCGCTCCGCCCATTCCATATTTGGATGGATCCACTACTTTGCCTATCGATTCATAATTAATAGTAATAGACTTTTGCTCACCTTTGGATAAAGGCTTTTGCGTTTTGATCTTCAACCATCCATCTTGATAATCATAATCCAATTCATTTAGGCCATCTTTCACCGATAAAATCGAAAAGGTTTCAGCGTGTAATGGGACTGTATGAAGGTTTTCTTTTAGAGATTTGAATGTAATGGTCGTTTGGCCAAAAAATGACTTTTCCTGCTCAGCAATTCGCAGATGTATATCATAATGAATAACATCAATATCAAAATCTGGCAAGGTACGAACAGGACGAGAATACACATCGATCTTTTGTCCTAAAAGAGTTGATGTAATTAAAACTATTGATATTAGGCGTAAAATCATTGTCACCTAAAATTTAAATATTTTTTATAGACTTTTTGAAGAAACTAGATTCCGGAGTCCCTCCGGCAACGCTGTGACAAATGTATGCAGATTGGGAGGAACACTATCTATGGTATTTATTTCACCTTCATTCACATAGCCAACCAATGACTTTATAGTAATCAAACCTGTATCAAGAAGTATCCAAACTTGTTGTTTTACCACATATTCTTTTCCAGAGCTCTCATTATAAATCCCCGATGCAAGCCAATCTGTTTCAAGGTATTCAGATATTATAAAACCACTGGTACTTCTTGTTGTCATTCGAGTATCAGTTGGATTAAGCACAGTATACCCATGCGACTGAATGTATGGGATAAACTCGTTCAATACCTGCTGAGAGTTAGTTAGATACTCAAGTTGTGTCGGAAATATAATTTTATTAGAACTGCAACTAAATAAAACTATTGCGAGAACCATAACTGTTAATCGTTGATTTCTCTTCATTGGTTACTTTCGATTTGAATTCATTGATTGGGATTTTACACAGAATTGATGAAAAATATTTCCATATTTTTTATTTTCATTTCAAAATTATTTCAGATTGGTTCCAAGTTCAAAGTGCGTAGCCTTGTATTGAAACGTGTTGATTCTATCTATTATCTTATCAACATGGATATTGGGGCCGTAGCTCAGTTGGGAGAGCGCAGCGTTCGCAATGCTGAGGTCGTCGGTTCGATCCCGATCGGCTCCACATAGTAAACAATAATAAGGAACCCTGTTATCACGGGGTTCCTTATTTGTGCCCGGGGCCGGACTCGAACCGGCACGGCCACATTCGGCCAACGGATTTTAAGTCCGTCATGTCTACCAATTCCATCACCCAGGCAAAATCGATGAGGCGTCGGCCGGATTCGAACCGGCGAATAGCGGTTTTGCAAACCGTTCCCTTAGACCACTTGGGTACGACGCCAATTGTAAAATCGGTTAAAATCCGGAATAATTCGGTATAAAAATTAGGGTCATTTTAACATAAAACAATCAGGCAAATCTGAATAATAACTCCCGTACTGATTCCATCTTTGATTTGAGTTCATTGATCGCCTGTGTTTGAAACCATAATTGGGTTGATACGGATAGAAATCCAACGATTAATAATCCATACAGGACCTTGATATGTTTATCCATGGAGGTACTCCTTTCTCTCCATTAACAGTATGGATTAATATCTGCCATGGAAATGATGTACTTTAACATTTATCAGCGCTTACGGGATTGTAATATCCCAGCTGCAGTGCTGGATGAAATTTTTTCGGATAAGAAGGATTTGGATACATTATCCAAGTCCTGGAAAGCATTAGAAGCGAAAGGATCAAATGGCGACGAAATCGCCGAAGAAATATCCAAAATCATTTTTAATGAATTAGGAGACGATTTCATTCAATCTTCACCTAATTTGGATGAAAAATAATTATATCGAATATTTTTCTTTACCTTTGTCGGTATGGTTTGATCATATTTTATATTTGAGAATTTTATAGCCCCTTGATTAATGATCTTGGCTTGTGTTTTTAATCGTTGGCGCGACACTTTAGCATCATACAAATCTAAATATTCTACACAGGATTGATGCACTTTATTCATCTGCGCTGATTGAGGCTCATCAAGGTAAAATACTGGATTCACATCCATATTTAATTTTACCCTCAGCACAGTTTTATATGCTTCTGTTGGATTGACTTCTTGAGTAAATCCAAACTGAAAGAAAAGTAAAACAGCAACTAAGTATCTCATTTCCCTATATAGTAACTCCTACGAATCATTTCACTGAAACAACGAAAAAACAAAAAACGCTATCGCACAATAGGCGCAAGATGATGTCCAGCCAGTGAATCCTTTATAATTTTCCGCATCCTCCTTCAATTGTCTATTATCATTTGCTTTTTTAATAGCTTTACCTGCTTTTTTATCAGGACATTTTTTGATTTCTCTATAATAACGAAAAAGCTCCATTAAACTTAATGATCGAATTCCATTTTTAGAAGCCTTCTCAATCATTTCACCCTTGCATCCCGTTTCTTTCATATTTAAATCTGCTTCATCTATTTTCTCCTGGCCTACCATTGTAGAAACTGCCAACAAAATAAAAAGCCCCTTTATCGGGGCTAGAGAAAGAGATTTGCGGTCCTTTTTAAAAGTCACTTCAATAAAATCAATTTCTTTGTTTTGGTAAATTCTCGCGTTTTTATTCTATAGAAATATACTCCGCCAGACACTTGCCGACCATTTCTATCCACTGCATCCCAAATAATATTATATGTCCCTGGAGCCTGGTTCTGATGCACCAAAACAATCACCTCATTGCCCAATATATCATAAATGGATAAGTTGACATCCGTTTGATAGGGTAATTGATATTGAATTTTAGTCAACGGATTAAACGGGTTTGGATAATTCTGATTTAAGGCAAAAGACTCTGGGATCTGTACCAAAGTGATTTCCTGTTCCCCCTCAGAAACAATCTCATTTCCAGACCCATAAAATATGTATGAAACAAAAATAGGTGATTGATTATTTTCAGATTGTTCCGCTTTAACCCTTATAGACTTCAGATCAAATCTGCTCAGCGATCCAGCTTCGTATATTGCTTGCCCTGCATCGAGTTGATTGCTGGACAGAATAATCTCTGATAGGTTTGTTGCATTTGCATTTTCAATCATAACATTCATGAATTCATGGTCGTATGAAAGGAATACCTGCCCTGTTTTTGATCCGGAAGGCGGTTGAATGTCAAAACCATTCGATCTCATACTGATAGATGGTTTTAGAGCCGAAATTGGTCGGTTTATTGTGTTTAATCCATGCTTTTCAACTGACCAACCCCAGAATCTGCCAAACATCATTGCATCGTCCAGATCATATACAGAATTACCATCCATGATCAAATGAGGGAAAGAACCGCGTGTTGGGCCCAATTCATATTGAAAATCCTTGTTTTTCCAGCCGGAAACAAATTGGTTCATATCCTGCACATTGATCTTCATGTCCGAATTAATATCGCCTAATGGAGAAGTAAGAAAAAAAGTAAGAAAGTCATCAGAGGAGCTACGCCCAGCGGAATCTGTTACGGTGGTCACATTAATTTCTATGGTATCCAAACTGACCAATGGAGGATTAATGGTAACTGTTAATTCAGTAGCCAGTGAATCAACCGTATAATCATATAAACTGGTATGATATGACCGGGATTCAACGCCATATGTTTTCAGCGGTTCCGAAAATTCAAATTTTATCTCATTAATATTAGTCATACTAATGATTGAGCCACTTTCCGGTGTAACAGTTTTTAACGATGGAGGTCCAAGATATGGATCAATAATAAATCCATCGCTATTAGCGGTAGAAGACACATTTCCTGCTTCGTCAACCGCCTGCACCAAAAAGTAAATTTCTTTATAAAGTGGCAGGGTGATTGTTTTACTGTAGCTTGAATCGATGGTCCCGGTATTGACCCAATCCATGATATCTGTAGTGTAATTGAAGGTGCCAATTGCAATATTATATGATTCGATTTCTCCTGTTTGATCTCGAAAACCATACCAGTTGGCTGTAATAGAGGATTTGCTTTCCACATAGTCTACATCATCCGCTGTACCATCGTTTACCTTCCCAACAGTTGGTTTCATGGCATCGATAGTAATACCGTCACTGATCACGATATCAGAAGTGTTACCTACCTTATCTTCCGCAGCTATACTTAGATAATAGGTAGTTCCTTCCAGCAAGGAGATCATATCATATTGAATAGTATCTGTCATGCCAATGTAACGCCAGTTGACTATATTACTCTCACCGGGGTATGTACCAAGCGCAGTTTTAAATTGGGCAATATTGGCAATATCTTCATCAACGGACCAAGACCCCACATATGTGGTTTTAGATGACTGATAGTCCTTATCCGTTTGCCCATCAGTTGAACCATCAACCACTTGCTTAATGGTAGGCGCAGAACCATCATAAGTCACCATTAACTCTGCTGCAACATTCACGTCATTTACATTTGAAATATTATTACATACTTTTTCTGGTATCTTGATACTGATATCGCCTTCTTGAGTGGGAACCAGCTCGAAGAAATAGTTGTTATTTCCGCCGGAAAAGGATTTTCCAGTTCCACCGGTAATCACAATATCGCTTAAAGTAAAACCCGTAACAGGGGCACCAAAACTGACCTCAATCGGTATTTCCTTACTGTTGGTCGGGTTTGTCAGTGTGGTGATGTAGGTTTGAATATATCCATAAACGGTGGTAAATGAACTGGAGGTCGTTGGAAGCAGATTTCCCGTAGCATCCTGCAGGTCTTTGACAGTGATAATGTAATCCTGAGCATAAAATAAAGATACTTTTGGATCCAGCGTATAGGTTAACCCATCGGTGCTTACACTCAAATCATAACTTATATTAAACTGGCTTCGATCCGGATCATTGGTCTGCAATACAAAATTTGATCGTATGGTTGATAAAGAAGGTGTACTGCCATCTAAATGGTAGATCGGCTCACTGAACGTAAGTACCACATTGGTATCAAT